>JABDFR010000001.1 GCA_013286465.1 Acidobacteriota bacterium
CGCTTCGGATCGATCAGCGCGCGAATATTATCGAAGCCGTCGGCGGTGATCATTCCGGCCGTCACGAGCTCCCACAGCGCGGTTTCGACTTCCGCTTTTAATTTTCCGGTAGCGCGCACGATGTCCGCGAAGAACGACGCGCCGCGCTGCCGCAAATGCGTCAGCACCGCGCGCGCGGCCGGCCTCAGCACGGTTGATTCTTTTGCGTCGCCTTCCGCGTGGCGCGGAATCATCCACTCCGAATCTTCGCGAATGAAAAATGTCAGCGGCGCAACGCTGGTCGGGATCACGCGGCGAATTGCATCGCTCGTTTCGCCGAGTGTGGATGGATGCGGCGAGAGGCGTCCCCAGCCAACGGAGCCCGTCAGGCAAAGATTATCGAGGACTTTCGGATCGTAATCGGCAATGCGGCGCGCGAGAATCTGCGATTCCCAGGCATTCGCCGGCGCCTCGAAGCCTTGAAGTTGCTGCAGGATTTCGAGAGTGCCATGCTCGCCAAGCAGCCGCGTATTCGGCGCCACATGCTGCCAGCGCAGCAGCCAGCGCATAAATTGCGCCGCATTCACCGGCTCGATCTGCTTGCGCAGCGTCCCGAGCGTCATTTTGTGAATGTGCGCGAGCACGCGGCGGTTGCACCATTCGATTTCGCCGCGCGATTCGCCGGTGAAGGAGCCGCGCAAAATTGCGCCGCTTGCTTCCATGCGCAAAATCGTTTTTTCGATTTCGTTCGCTGGGATGCCGAGAAATTCGCTCAGTGCGGCGGCCGTGACGGGCCCCAGGTGCGCCATCCAGCCGATTAGGCACGCGTGCAGAGCGTCCTCGCGCGACGGCGGCGTGCTCTCGACGCCAAAAGAATCGGAATCAAACTTTGCAGCGGGAAAAAGTGCAGCGAACGTGGCCGCTTTTTCGGCAGCGACCCAGTAAATCCTGCCGGCGGCGTGAGCGCGACTGGCGCGGCGCGTCTCAACCAGATGCGAAAGATATTCCATCCACGCTGCGGGGCCGTTTGCGGCCGACGGAAGCGACGTCGAGCTGCTCGATTCGGGCAGCGCGATGAGATCGAGCAGCGCATCGTGCAATTCATCGGCATCGCGCACATCGGGCCAGACTTCTGCGCGTACCTCGGCGATGGCTGCAGGATCGAGACGGCCGATTTCAGAAAGCACGGACTCGGGCAACGAGCGTCGCATCTCGACGGCGCGGGCGCGGCGCTCTTCGAGCGGGGCATCGTCAAGATAGGCGTAGGGATTCGCGTTCAGAATCTCGTGCGAGAACTGCGATGGAACGGGAGTGTCGACCGCGACGCAATTGATCCCACCGGATGCGATCGCGCCGAGAACTTGCTTTAGGCCGTCCACGTCCATCGCTTCGCGCAGCGCGTCTTTCATGGTCTCGCGCGCGAGCGGATGATCGGGAATTTTGATATCGCCCTCGATATTTTCCCGGCAGGCGGCGGCTTCGGGAAAAACCGCGGCGAGCAGATCGTCCGAGCGCATGCGTTGAATTTGCGGCGGCACTTTTTTGCCGCCCATGAAGCGCAGTAATGCCAGGGAGCGGCCTGCGGTCCAGCGCCAACGCGTGTTGAAAATCGGCGAGGCGATTACGGCTTGCTCGAGCAGCTCTTCGACGCTTTCGCTGCGCAGAAAATGGAAAACATCGGCCAGCGGAAAGCTGTGCTGCTCGCCGAGTGAAATATTGATTCCATTTTCGGTGGCTGCGGCTTGCAGCTCGAAATTGAAGGAGCGGCAGAAACGCTTGCGCAGAGCGAGACCCCAGGCTTTGTTGATGCGTCCGCCAAAGGGGGCGTGAATCACCAGCTGCATGCCGCCGCTTTCGTCGAAGAAACGCTCGGCGATTATGGTTTGCTGCGTGGGGACGGCGCGCAGGATGGCGCGGCCGGCGATTATGTATTCCACCGTCTGTTCGGCACCGGCTTGATCCATGCCGCATTCGTCGCGCAGCCAGTGGATCGCATTCGACTGGCCGGAATTTCGGCCAGCCTCGTCATCGTTGCTTGATCGATTGGAAAACTCTGAATTTTCTTCCGTCGTCGATTGGAGTTCTCGTTGCTCGGGTGGTCGCAAGATGCCGGCAGGGACGCCGGCGCTACTTTCGGAGCGCGGCACCGCGTTCGCTGTTAGCCGGCTTACTCGCTCGCGGATTTCGGCGACCTGTTGAGAGAGTTCGGTCGTGCGCGCGGGGGCTTCGCCTAGCCAGAAAGGGATATTTGGCGGGGCGCCTTTTGCGTCTTCCACGAGTACCGAGCCGGATTGCACCCGGCGGATGCGCCAGGAACTATTGCCGAGAAGAATGATGTCCCCGCGCAGGCTTTCGACGGCGAAGTCTTCGTCGACGGTGCCGATCACGACGCCTTCCGGCTCGGCAACCACCGTGTAAAGGGCGTTATCGGGAATTGCGCCGCCGCTGGTGATGGCGGCGAGACGCGCGCCGCGCCGGCCATGCAGGCGATGGTTCACTTGATCGCGATGGAGATATGCGCCGTAGCGGCCGCGGCGCGCGGCGATGCCTTCGGATAGCATGGCGACGATTTCATCGAATTCCGCGCGCTGCAAATTGCGATAGGGATACGCGCGGCGAACGAGTGCGAACAAATCATTTTCCTGCCAATCATCTGCAGCGCACGCGGCGACGATCTGTTGCGCGAGCACATCGAGCGGCGCTTCGGGAATCTGCAGCCGGTCGAGTTCGCCGCGACGCATTCCGCGGACCAACGCGCCACACTCGATCAATTCATCGCGAGTGGTGGCGAAGAAACGGCATTTTGGCACGGCGCCGCGCCAATGGCCGGAGCGTCCGGCGCGCTGCAAGGAAACCGCGATGGAGCGCGGCGAGCCAATCTGGCAGACGAGATCGACAGTGCCGATATCGATCCCCAGTTCGAGCGATGCTGTGGCCACCAGCGCGCGAATTTCGCCAGCCTTCAATTTGGCTTCCACAGCGAGCCGCCGCTGGCGCGAAAGGCTGCCGTGGTGCGACGCCACCGCATCTTCGCCGAGCAACGCCGCGAGATTATGTCCGACACGTTCAGCCAGCCGGCGCGTGTTCACGAAAATCAGAGTGGAGCGATGATCCTGCACCAGCTTTGCGATGCGCGCGTAAATCTCATCCCACATTTCATTCGAAGCAACCGGCCCGAGTTCGCTCGATGGCACTTCCACGGCGAGATCGATGTGCCGGCGCTGCGCCACTTCGACGATCACCGGAGCGGGGCGATCGCTGCCCACCAGAAATCGTCCGACCAGCTCGATCGGCTTCTGCGTCGCGGATAGCCCGATTCGCACTTGAGCTTGCGGAGTCAACGCTTCGAGCCGTTCGAGCGAGAGCGCAAGATGCGTGCCGCGCTTGTCGTCGGCGACGGCGTGAATTTCGTCCACGATTACAGTGCTCACGGTGCGCAAAATTTCCCGGCTCTTTGCGGCCGTGAGCAGAATGTAGAAGGATTCGGGAGTGGTAACGAGAATATGCGGCGGACGGTCTAGCATCGCGCGGCGTTGAGCCATCAACGTGTCGCCGGTGCGCACGGCGGTGCGAATCTCCGGCATCAAGTAGCCGCGCTCGCGTGCCAGTTGCAGGATTTCGCCGAGCGGCGCGTCGAGATTTTTCTGAATGTCGTTGCTGAGCGCTTTGAGCGGCGAAATGTAAAGCACTTCGGTCTGATCCAGCAGATCGCCGGCAATCCCCTTGCGCACCAGTCCATCAATGCACGCCAGAAACGCGGCCAAAGTTTTGCCCGAGCCCGTAGGCGCGCAAATCAGAGTGCTGCGCCGCGCAAGAATCTGCGGCCAGCCCTGCTCTTGCGGCTCGGTGGGTGTGCCGAATTTATTGACGAACCATTCGCGAACGAGCGGATGCGCCCATTCAAGAGACGGAACGTCGAGGAGAGATGAAATCGGGAGTTCAATCATTTCTGTCGTCCAAATCCAAATCCGCGCGCCGCAGAGTCCATGAGCGGTGGGAGAATTCAATAATAACATCGCCACGCGGCGGAGGCGAATCGACGCGCGAGAGCCAGGCAGCCGTTGCGAGCCGCTGCAATCCATCGTAAACTCGATTTACGTCCAGCAACAACCGTCGGGGCGTGGCTCAGCCTGGCTAGAGCGCCTGGTTCGGGACCAGGAGGTCGGTGGTTCAAATCCACTCGCCCCGACCACTTCTTTTAGAATCAGCGATTTACTCCACCAAATTGATTCGGCGTAGCTGCTTTTGCTAAGGTCGTCGTTATGTCCGAGCATTCCACAGAGCAGATCCGCGAATTGCTCGATTCGCTTTATCGCGTGGAATCGCGACGAATCCTGGCAACGCTGATCCGTTTGCTCGGTGATTTTGATCTTGCCGAAGAGGCGATGCACGAGGCGTTTGCGGCGGCGCTGAGCGCGTGGCCGGCGAGTGGAGTACCCGGCAACCCGCGACCGTGGTTAATTTCGACAGCGCGATTCAAGGCGATTGATACACTGCGGCGACGGGCAAGATTTGATGCGTCGCAAGACGAGTTGGTGCGCTATCTCGAAGCGCAATCGAGTTCGGCGGAACGTTCCAATGAAGAGGACAGCCTTGAGGATGACCGGCTGCGCCTGATTTTTACCTGCTGCCATCCGTCGCTGCCGCCGGAAGCGCACGTGGCGCTCACTTTGCGCGAGGTGTGCGGGTTGACGACCGAGGAGATTGCGAAGGCGTTTCTTACTACTCCGCGTACGCTGGCGCAGCGCATTGTGCGCGCGAAGGCGAGGATTCGAGACACAAGGATTCCGTACGAAGTTCCGACGCCAAAGGAATTGCCCGAGCGGCTCGGCGCGGTTCTTCAGGTCGTCTATCTCGTCTTTAATGAGGGTTACTCTGCTGCGGCGGGAACGGAAGTCACGCGGACTGAGCTAACCGGCGAGGCGATTCGACTGGGGCGCTTGCTCGCGGAATTCCAGCCGGAGCCGGAAGTGATCGGGCTGCTTGCCTTGATGTTGCTACAGGCGTCGCGTCATGCCGCGAGAACATCGCCGACCGGAGAGCTGATTTTGCTGGAGCACCAGGATCGCTCGCTGTGGAACCGAGAGCAGATCGCGGAGGGATTGGCATTGCTGGAGCGCGCGCTGAAGTCGCGCCGCTTTGGCTCTTACACGCTGCAAGCGGCTATTGCCGCCGTTCATGCGGAGGCGGAATCGGTCGCTGCCACCGACTGGCGGCAGATCGTCGCGCTTTACGATCAACTGGCGCGAATTCAGCCTTCGCCGGTCGTGCAGCTCAATCGTGCCGTGGCGATTGCGATGTGCGATGGCCCGGAGGCCGGTCTGGCGCAGATCGACGCGGTGTTGGAGCATGGCGAATTGGCGGATTATTATCTGGCACATTCCGCCCGGGCCGATATGTACCGCAGGCTCGGCAGGAGTGCAGAGGCTCGGTCCTCGTATGAGAAAGCTCTGGCGCTGACGCAACAGGAACCCGAGCGGCAATTCCTGCAAGAGCGCATTCGGCAGCTGAAATAAAAAAGACTTGCGAGAAGCCGATGCGGATATTGGATGGAGGGTCAGTTTCCGGTTAGCGCGTTAATCAGGCACTACTCAGCCACGGATACGAATCCGGCTAGCCCGTAGCCGGATTATTTCCTTCGACAACTGCTTTCTTTCCTCCTGCGAGCTAAGGGCGGTCGCTGATATTCTCCAAGCGATACGAGGACCAACACGGATGAGATGGTCCCAAAGCAGACCGCCGTTTGGAGTCACCAGCTATGACGAGCAAGCAGGAATTCCAACTGGTTGCGCCACTCATCGGAGGCATAGGGTTTTTCATACTAGCGTTGGTTTGGATGGGGATCACGGGAAATTTGAACCGATATACGTGGAAAGCGTTGCTCGCCAGTGGAGGTCTCGTCGCCTACGCTCTCTACCTCACCTGTTGGCAAAACGAACTTAAAGAACTGTGGCATTCAGTTCCGTTGGTTCTCGTATCAATCGTGGTTTTGTCGCTGAGTATCCCATGCGGGCTCTTCTACTGGATTTGGCGTGTGCAGATTGAAGCGAAGGCTGAGCAAACTCGGTAACTCCAGATTAGTCGCATTCTCGGAAACCTGAAAGCACATGTCCGGTAAGCACGTTTATCAGGCAGTAGGGAGGCATTGTAAGTTTTGACAGATGCTGCTGCCCGAATACCGATGTAAACCCGGCTCATCTTCGTAGCTCAAGGAACCTCGATGACCATACGTTCGCGGATGGTGGTGTGGACGCTAGCTCTCACGTTCCTCTTTACATGCCGGCCGATGCAAGCGCAAACCGAACCCCTTGTCAACCTGCACCGGGGGCGAAATCATCGGTAAAAGACTTTGAAGAGCAGCTTACGTAACGGTCACCATCAAGTATTGCGACCAGACCGTCGTGGTCATCGTTCCCAAATAAATTCTGCCGCGCCTGTCAACCAAGCCGCTCAGAACATCGGGCGGGCTTTCCTCTTCTTGCGGTAGTATTGATGCCATGAACAAACGTAAATCAACTCGGATTACGGGCGTATTTCTCATACTGTTCGGTTTTCTGCCACTCCTAAACAGCCTAAGCAATCCTCGCCTCGCATCTGCCCACGGTTCTGATCGCTTACAACTGATCGCCGTTGGATTGTGTTTCGGAATTGGCGCGTGTCTATTGGCTGGCTTGTTCCGCTTTCCGGTTGAGTGATAGACCGCTTGGGTTAGCCAGCGAAGTTATTACCTTTCCGCGTCCCATGCTACACCGACACCCTCCCAACTCCTGATTAGTCGCCTTACCGGACATTGAGACCAAGTTTCCGGTTCGCGCGTTAACCAGGAGCTACCGAGAAAATTTGCGGTTCTCCGAGTCGATTCTGTACCTTCTCGTTCGACTAATGGGTAGGGCCGCAATTAAGCTGTAAACTTGAACGTCAGCCCAACTCCACCCGAAGGGACAATCAAAATGCGATTCATGGTCATCGTCAAATGCGCGGAAGAACCCGAAAACCAAGCCCCGGATCCCCAGCTCTTGGCCGACTTGAACAAATTCAACGACGAGCTCTTAGAAGCCGGAGTTTTGATAGGCTACGACGGTCTTCACCCCTCCTCCAAAGGCGCGCGCGTCCACTTATCCGGCAAGAACCGCCCCACCGTCATTGACGGCCCCTTCACGGAAAGCAAGGAAGTCATCGCCAGCTTCTGGTTCTGGCAGGTTAAGTCTCTCGAAGAGGCCGTCGAGTGGGTCAAGCGCTGTCCCAACGAAGGCGAGACCGACATAGAGATCCGCCAGGTCTTCGAGCCCGAAGAGTTCGCATCTGTCTTCAGCGACGAGGAAATTCAGCAGGAAAAGAACTTCCGCGCTCGAATGGCAGCTAACGCGGCCAAGAAATAGTCCCACTTGCACTGACGTCTCCAAACTGGTGTGATCGGTACCCGATTGGGCTTATATTTTGGTTAGGCCCCGATTGGTCGCCTTACCGGACATATGGATTCAATCTGCTTCACTCGCGCGCCAGCTGGCTTCGCGTCTCCGCATTCGCAGCTCGCTGCGCTTGTTTTTTTTTGCCCCTCGCCTCAGCAATGGGCCCCCGCACACGGTCGCCACATCAGTTCCGTCCCAACGCGCTCAACTACTGGGCCGCCCTTGGCTCAATCGATTGAAAACGCACCGTAACTTCATACATGGCGCAACCAGACGCCGGGACATCTTCCACGGCAACAATGCGAATTCCCTTGATGCGGTATTTCCCAATCAGAGTGCGGCCTTCGCCGTAGTTGGGAAAAAGATCGAGATCGGCGGATGGAATGACCGTGCCGTTTTTCTGAGCGGCGAGCAGCGGATCAAGGCCGCCATTGTCGCCAACGCCGAAGCTTAGCGTTCCCGGGCCGTGGTGACCGGATTTCATTTCCACGCTGAGAAGTCCCCAGCCTTTCGGCAGTCCAGCTTTTTTTCCGGCCGCCGCGTGCGTCTGCCCCGTGTTCTTAACCAAAACTAATTCGACGGCCAACCAGCCGCCCTTTTGGTATTGCTCGTTTATGACCAAGTTCCTCGGCACGTGGTCACCGATTGTGATGTGCATGTAGCTATGCCCGTCGTCGGCCGAATCTTGTGCTACAGATTGCCGTGGGAACATACCGACCCCCGCGGCGACAACCAAGACGACGAAGACGACCGCCCGTCGCGCATTCATGCAATAGCCTTCAGTTGCCGCCCATCGACGCTTATGGCCGCGCATACGGCCAATTTAATGTGTGACTGCTTGTTTGCCCATAGTACGAGTGTGTATAAGTTACTGAAAACCACGACGATGCCGCACTAAATCCTGGTTAGTCGCCTTACCGGACATTGAGATCAAGTTTCCAGTAAGCGCGCGAGGCTGGGCGGCGCAAAACCTTGGAATGGCGGAAAACGCAGGTTAGAATCGGTGCCATGAAAATCATCTTTCGTTCACTCTTCTCGTTTTTTTCTATTGCTGTTGCAACGGCCTCTGGCGTTTTTTTGATTTCCTCGTTGCATGCGGCGAACCCGCAGGCACGCTCAGGGCTCGGCCGCGAGATTTCCTCAGGCGATGGCGCGGAGCAGCAGGCTGTCCTGGCGCCCATAACCCAATTGTTTGATGGCATGGCAAAACGCGACGCCGCGATGATTAAGAAACCGTTGCTGAGCGGCGGCACGATGGTGCTGATGAGGGACGGCAAGCCGACTCAGATGACTTTCGAAGAATTTGCGGACCGGGTAGGAAAACCTGGAACCACTCACATTCAGGAGCGAATTCATGATCCCCTGGTGCGGATCGATCACGATCTGGCGGTGGTGTGGGCTCCTTTCGAGTTTTTGGTGGATGGCAAGGTGGACCACTGCGGAACGGACTTGTTCAACCTTGTTCGTACGGATGGTAAATGGGTCATTGCTAGCGTCGCAGATACAGGACGGAACGATTGCGTTCGCTGATAGTCCTAGCTGACGCTCTTCCCCGTTCTAATCAGCAATCTTCATTCAAGTGGTTCGTGTTGGCTAACTCCCGATTGGTCGCCTAATCGGACATCTGAACTCTCGCGCAAAACATAGTTCTAAAACGTGGAAAAAACCAAAATTTCTGGGACGATTTGTCGACTTCCGGTCCGGCCGTGCGTCTATCGGGTCAGTGTTGATGATTTGGTTGAAACGACGGCCCGATCTCGAAAACCTACTCTCGTTCCGGAGGTCCTGACCATGCTGATTGCTAGACGAACTGCAATTCTGTGCATTTCCTTGACGTTGAGCTTGACGGCAGCAGCGCAGAACCAGCCGTCTCCACTCGCATACTATGTGAAGGAAGCTGCGCCCGTTCTGGTGCTGGAGCATGTTCGCGTTATTGACGGCACCGGCTCTGCACCCCAGGAAGACATGCGCATCGACATCGCTAGCGGCAAGATCACAGCGGTGCAACCCGCCAGCGCGCACGTCCCTTATCCGCCCAACGCCAAGGTGCTGAATATGACGGGAAAGACAGTGATCCCTGGCCTGGTCGGCATGCACGAACATCTTTTCTATCCGACGCCGCAGCAACCGAATGGTGGCGTATCGTTCTACGGCGAGGCAGCGGACAGCGCTCCGCGCCTCTACCTGGCAGGCGGAGTGACGACGGCGCGGACGGCGGGCAGCGTCGAGCCGTACACCGACCTGGAACTGAAGCGAGAGATCGACGCAGGGTCGCTGCCCGGACCCAAGCTCGACGTGACCGGCCCGTACCTCGAGGGTAAAGGCCGCTTCGTGATTCAGATGCACATGCTTGCGGATGCGGACGACGCTGCGCGCACGGTGGATTACTGGGCCGCCGAGGGCGTGACCTCCTTCAAGGCCTACAACTATCTCACCGCGGATGAGCTGAAGGCCGCCATCGACCACGCTCACGCCCACGGGCTCAAAATCACCGGGCATCTTTGCTCCATCGGATTCAGGCAGGCGGCCACGCTGGGCATTGACAACCTGGAACATGGCCTGGCGGTGGATACCGAGTTCTTCCCGGGGAAGAAGCCGGACGAGTGTCCCGGTCTTCTTCCGAATTTGGCATATCTCGAGAAAAGCGTGGAAGTGGAGGGACCTGAGGTGCGGGAAATGATCCGCGACCTGGTAGCGCACCATGTGGCCATCACGTCAACGCTCGCGATATTTGAGAGTCTCGGCTCGAATCGCCCGCCCATGGATCGGGAGAGCGCGGCTCTCAAGACGCTCTCGCCGCAAGCCGCGAAGGAGTATCTGCTCGGGCGCGCTCAGGTGGCCGAGCAGGACTTGGGCGGGCCGATGCTGCCCAAAGAGATGAAATTTGAGCGGGAGTTTGTAGCCGCGGGCGGACTGCTGATGGCGGGATGCGATCCCACGGGCTACGGCGGCGTGGTGCCGGGCTTCGGCGACCAGCGCAACATTGAATTGCTAGTCGAGGCCGGCTTCTCACCGGTCGAAGCCATCCGCATTGCCTCACTGAATGGCGCACTCTACATGGGCAGAGACGCGAGCATCGGTTCGATTGCGCCCGGTAAGGCCGCCGATTTGGTGGTGTTGGGCGGCAATCCGGCGGAGAAGATTGAAAACATAGAGAAGGTCGAGCTGGTATTCAAAGATGGCATAGGTTTCGATTCTGCGAAACTGATTCGATCCGCCACCGAGCTGGTTGGCTTGCGGTGAGCACGTAGGAACCGGAGAGGCAATTCCTGCGATAGTGCAGTCGGCAGTCGCGCAAGGGTGCCATCTTCAGCGATGCGGTGGGCGAGGCGCGCGAGCTTCTTTTCTTCCCGGATCCGGGACAAGAACCCGGCGGAAGCAAGTAAACACTTTGGCTACGGCGGCCATTGTTGACGGACTCCGCTGGGTAAATGTGGGAAAATACTGCCGCTACAACTTGAAGGTTGATCGAAGCATCTTCTGAAATATCAGGCAGGAGGCAGAGATGAGCGAGGTAAGGGTTCTAGTCGGCACGCGGAAAGGCGCGTTTATCCTGACGTCGGACGGGAAGCGCGAGCACTGGGATGTGAGCGGCCCACATTTTGCCGGATGGGAGATCTACCACCTAAAGGGCTCTCCTGTTGACCCAAATCGCCTGTATGCATCGCAGTCGAGCGGCTGGTTTGGGCAAATAATCCAGCGCTCCAGCGACGGCGGCAAGACTTGGGAAACTCCCGGCGGGGAGGCGCTGCCGACGCCGGGTGCCCCGCCTACGGGGCAGAGTAATAAATTCGTCTACGACACTTCCGACGCCACCGGTAAGCCACTCACCACTCACCAGTGGTACGACGGCACACAGCATCCCTGGGAATTCAAGCGCGTCTGGCATCTCGAACCGTCGCTCACCGATCCGGACGAAGTTTATGCCGGAGTAGAAGACGCCGCGTTGTTTCGCACCAAAGATGGCGCTCATACCTGGCAGGAGGTTGCGGGACTCCGCGGCCACGGCACAGGGCCTTTGTGGCAACCCGGGGCCGGCGGCTTGTGTTTGCATACGATCATCTTGGATGCGAAGAACCCGAAGCGGATGTTTATCGCCATCTCCTCAGCGGGCGCGTTCCGTACGGACGATGGCGGCACGACGTGGCGGCCGATCAATCGTGGCTTGCACTCGCCATACATTCCCGACCCGAATGCCGAGATCGGCCACTGCGTTCACCATATCGCCATGCACCCCGCTCGCCCCGGCGTCTTGTTCATGCAGAAACATTGGGACGTCATGCGCAGCGATAACGCCGGGGACTCCTGGCAGGAAGTCAGCGGAAATCTTCCCAGCGACTTTGGCTTCGCGATCGACGTTCACGCGCACGAGCCGGAAACCATTTACGTCGTGCCGATCAAGAGCGACGGAGAGCACTTCGTGCCGGAGGGCAAGCTGCGCGTCTACCGCAGCCGCAATGGCGGTAACGAGTGGGAGGCGCTCACCAAAGGTCTTCCGCAAGCCAACTGTTACGTCAACGTACTCCGCGATGCCATGGCCGTCGACTCACTCGATAAATGCGGCGTCTATTTCGGCACCAGCGGCGGGCAAGTTTACGCATCCGCCGATGCCGGCGACACGTGGTCGCCGATTGTGCGTGATCTTCCAACCGTGCTTTCGGTTGAGGTCCAGACGCTGCCATGATTCGCGTCGTTCTCCCGCCGCATCTGCGCGGGCTCGCGCGCATCAGCGGCGAAGTGGAACTCGACCTTCAGGCGCCCGTCACACAGCGCTCCGTCGTCGACGCGCTCGAGAGCCGTTACCCGGTCCTGAGCGGCACGATCCGCGACCACGTCACGCAGGCGCGCCGGCCCTTCCTGCGCTTCTTCGCCTGCGGCGAGGACCTTTCTCACGAGCTGCCCGACGCCCCGCTGCCCGACGCGGTCGCATCGGGAGCCGAACCCCTCCTCATCGTCGGCGCAATCGCGGGCGGATGAATTTCGACGTTCTCCAAACCTAACGGTCCAAGTGCCTAGTAAATGCGCTCACCGGAGCGCCGAACTCAGGCCAAAATCATTTGCCGGTGGGGCAACTTTTCAGGACTTAGCCGAAAGTTCATTGCTGTTAGCGTGGACGAGAGTCTATGCTATCCGGCGGTAGCACTCAAAATGATGAGGTCTCTTGACCAGAGTTAGCTTCGCGACGGAACCACAAGGGCGTCGAAATGAATCGCATCAGCGGAATTCAGGACCACGAAGCCGGGTTTCGGACTCGGCAGATATTCAAGCGGATCAAGAGACGCTTAGGGCGCCTGCCTCTTTCCGCGCGGATTCGCGCTTATGATCACGAGCTACTGCGAATCTCTGAGGAAATGAGCGCGCATACCGCCAAGCCCACCGCTGCGGCGCCAAAATTGAAAGAGCTGGCGCAACTTAAGGTTGCCGCGATGGTCGGCTGCCCGTTTTGAATTGACCTTCATTCTGCCGTGAGCAGGAAACTCGGAATCACTGAGGAACCGCTACGCTCGCTTTCGGATTTCGAACGAAGCCCGCATTTCAACGAAGACGAAAAGCTTGTTCTGCGACTCACCGTGCAGCTTACGCGCACACCGGCAAACGTGGATGATTCTATGTACGAGGCCCTGCGCCGCCGCTTTTCCGAGCGCGAACTGGTGGATCTGAGTTCCGCGATCGCGTGGGAGAATTATCGCGCGCGACTCAACCGCACTTTTAACGTGGAAGCGGAAGGCTTTTCACATGGCGAGTTCTGCGCATTGCCGGAGGGCAGCTGATCTCCGTCCGGTTCACAATCGAATAGAGCCCCCTAAGATCGCCAAGTCCTCATAAACTCGCTTATCGGAAACTGACCCACTATCGGATATTGAGATGACGCGGCTCAAGGCATAGTTCTAAAGCGCGGAAGAAGCAAAATTTCTACATAGAGTTGTCGAATTCCGGCGCGGCCGTTCGACTATCGGGTAAGGGCTGATGATTCAGCTCTGCAATATATTATAAAGGCCGGGCAACCGGCCACTCGCAACTTTCCAGGCCCAGCGCGGTTCGGGCTCGGATATAAAAGTAGCGGCCCTGATACGGTGCCCGCTAAATACTCAAGGAGAAGACAATGCGTTTCATGATGATCATGTATCCGAAAATCTACCAAACCGCAAAAGCCGGCTTCGTACCCAATATGAAAGACATGGAGAAAATGGGTGCGTACAACGACGCGTTAGGGAAAGCCGGCGTGCTGCTCGCGCTCGACGGTCTGACCCCGCCCGCGACAATGAGCGCGCGCGTTACCTTCAAAGACGGAAAGTCCAAAGTTACCGACGGCCCGTTTACCGAAGCCAAGGAAGTGGTCGGCGGCTTCTGGATTATTCAGGTGAAGTCGGTAGAAGAGGCGCTCGAATGGGCCTCGCGCATCCCCGGGCAGGATAACGAAATGGTGGAAGTCCGCCGGTTGTTCGATATGACCGACTTCGAGCCAGACACCCAAAAGTATATCCAAGAGAGGTTTGGCGACGAGTGGGCTGAGACGAAACCGCAGTAAAAAAACCTCAGCAGCTTTTCGATTTCGCGACGACTCGTACGACGTTTATTTAGCCGCTACAGGAAAAGGAGAAATCATGGCGCAATATTTAGTTGCGATTCACCACCCCGACGATTGGGACCCATCCACCGAAACCGAAGCGATTCTGGAGGACATCCACGCGCTCAACCGCGAGATGATTGCCGCCGGTGCCAGGAAGTTCGTCGCCGGCCTGACCCCGGTCAGCGTCGCGAAGTCGCTGCGGGCGCAGCCCGACGGCAAAGTTCTCATTACCGACGGGCCGTATCTGGAGACCAAGGAGCACATCGCCGGTTTTTGGGTGCTGGAAGCCGTTGACATCGACGAGGCGCTGGCGTGGGGACGCAAGGCCGTTCTCGCCTGCCGTGCGCCGGTCGAAGTGCGTCCGATTTTTTTTATGCCGGCTCCAACATTGCCGTCGACGCCGGCCTGACGGCTAAAATCAGATAGCGACTTATATATATACGGGAGCGGCGCAACGAAATGAGAAAGCTAATCTACGCAATCAACATTACGCTGGATGGCTGTTGCGATCACACCAAACAAATGGTTGATGAAGAAGCACTCGAACACCATGCGCTGCTCCTGCGAGATGCCGACCTGCTCGTCTATGGGCGTAAGACTCATCAGTTGATGGTTCCTTACTGGCCTGACGTCGCAAAAAATCCTTCTGAGACGAAAGCAGATATCGAATTTGCGAAAATGTTTGTCTCCAAAAAGAAAATTGTATTTTCACGATCGTTGGAGAGCGCTGAAGATGAAAATACGAAAATTGTTCGCACCAACCTTCGCGACGAAATGCTTAAATTAAAACAAGAACAAGGCAAATATATTTTGGCCGGCGGTGTAGACATTCCTTCACAACTTATAGAGCTTGGCCTTATTGATGAATATCATTTTGTCGTTACGCCAATAATCGCAGGTGAAGGCAGGCGGCTGCTGGAAGGTGTTAGCCTGGCGGAGAAATTGCAATTAAAACTTGTTGAGTCCAAGGTTTTTAAATCAGGATGCGTCGCGCTTCGTTACTTGAAACAGTGACCGCTTCAATTTCAGAAACTGGAGTCAACGATGAATGAGCTCACGAGACGTGATTTCGTTCGCGGCGGTTTGACAGCGGGAATTGGGATTGGCATTGCGCCTGAATTGCTGCGCTCCGCCGTCGCCTGGCAGGCGCCCGCGCCTGCAGCGGGCGCGGACCCCTATGCCTTGGTCGATCCGGAGTTGCTTGCCACAGTCAAGCAATTCCCCACTCCGACCTTCACGAGCGAAAATCTCGCTGAAGCACGCAAATGGCCAGGGGTGCCTGCGCTGCCTCCGCCGGCCCCGCAGCCATTCGAACGGCACATACCCGGCCCATCAGGCGCCCCGGACTTGCGCCTGCTGATTGTCGACGCGGCTCCGGGCACGAAAGGGCGTCCTGCATTGCTGCACATGCACGGCGGCGGGTTTGTCACCGGCTTCGCCGGACAATTCAATCCGTTTCTGCAAGCAGTCGCACAGAACTGCGGATGCCTGGTCGTTTCGGTCGACTATCGCCTCGCCCCGGAAACTCATTTCCCGGGATCGCTCGAAGATAATTACGCCGCGCTGCGCTGGCTCCACAAAAATGCGGACGAGCTCGGCGTGGATCGCAAACGCATCGCCATAGGCGGAGAAAGCGCCGGCGGCAGCCATTCTGCGCTGCTCGCCATCGCCGCGCGCGATCGCCGCGAATTTCCCATCCTATTTCAGTTGCTGATCTATCCGGCGCTCGACGATCGCACCGGCAGCTCTCGCCAAGTTCCGCCGTATATCGGTCAGTTCCTTTGGAACGCGGCCTCGAATCGTTTCGCCTGGACTTCTTTCCTCGGCGTCCCGGCCGGCTCACCTACGGTTCCGGCAGGCGCGGTTCCTGCGCGCGTCGAAAATCTCGCCGGACTTCCTCCCGCATTCATCGGCGTCGGCGCTCTCGATCTGTTTGTGGATGAAGATGTGGAATACGCCCGCCGCCTGATCGATGCCGGAGTTCCGACGGAACTCCATGTAATTCCCGGCGCGTATCACGGCTTCGATGTGCTAGTCCCGGACGCCGCAGTTTCGAAGCGCTTCACGGAATGGTGGACGGTTGCGCTTCGGCGAGCATTTGCCACCGGCTAGCCCGCGAAGTCTGATTTTACTAGCGACAAGCAACCGCATCCATCGACGCGTTGCATGGTCTCTGACGGAGGACCCCATGAAATACATCTGTTTGGGCTATCTCGAGCCCGGCAAGTTCGAAAACATGACCGAGAGCGAGCGCAATACCATGCTCGACGAGTGTTTCAGCTACAACGACGAACTGCGAAAAAACGGACATCTGATTGCTGAGGAACCTCTTCAGCCCGCCAACACAGCGGTGACCGTGAGTTGGAAGAACGGAAAGGTTGCAGTGACCGACGGTCCGTACGCGGAAACGAAGGAGCAATTGGGTGGAATTCAAGTGCTCGAAGCGCGCGATCTGAATCACGCCATTCAGCTCATTTCGCAATCTCCGGGAGTGAAGTTGAATTGTGGAACAATCGAAATCCGTCCAGCGGCGGATATTTCCGAAATGATGAGAGAGAGCGAGCGGCGACGGCGAAAGCACATCTCGCGATGAGCGCGGCCACGGCGCAGTCTGCTTCATCCCACTTCAAGAAGGCAGCGTCCGCCCTTTCGTTTCGTAACCGAATGGCAGCACGAGCAATCCAAAAGCAAACGCGATCGAAGTAAGCGCCACGGGAATCCCGATGGTATGGAAGTGCGCCACTCCCGCTCCCACCAGAAATGTAAATCCCGCTCCGAAAAATCTTCCGACTGAAGTCGCAAAAGCAAACGCGCTGCCGCGGCACTCCGTGGGATATTGCTCCGGCAGCCAAAGCGTGTACATCGCAAAATTAGCGCCGCCCAATCCCAGAAAAAACAACCCCACAAAAAACCAACGCAGCGCATTCTCCGGCAAATAGAAGAAGTAACCAAATCCCACCGCGATCGATACTCCGGTAAGAACGAAATAAATCGCCAAAGTCCACCGCCGCCCCAAACGCTCCGCGATCGGCGGCAAAAGCACGCAACCCAAAATCGTGGCCGCAGAAAGCAGCATCGTCGCCACGGAAACCAGATGCACCGCCTGCGCCCCCACGATTTTCTGCTGCCCCGCCAAGGCGTTTACCGCCGCCGGCACATACACCGAGCCCGCCCACAATCCGATAATCGAAACCAGCACGTAGATCGAATTCAGCATCGTCCGCTTGCGATATTCCCGCGCAAAAAGCACCGCCAGCGGCCGGAAGATCGACCACGAGCGAATATCGCGCGCCTTGCTCTCCCAGCGCTGCGGCTCTTTCACTCCGTATCGAATAAATCCGACTAGAAGCGCTGGCAGTCCTCCCAACGCAAACATCGCGCGCCACCCAT
The DNA here is from genome assembly GCA_013286465.1 of Acidobacteriota bacterium. Classification (GTDB taxonomy): domain Bacteria; phylum Acidobacteriota; class Terriglobia; order Acidiferrales; family UBA7541; genus Palsa-147. Next base: position 17,350 of record JABDFR010000001.1, read on the forward strand.
AATGTGCGCCAACCAAATAGTTCGCGAGCCCGGCCAAGAAAAATCCAACGTAGTAGCCGGTGTGCATCAATCCAGCGCCCATCTTGCGCCGGTCCTCCGGCCACTCTTCCGCCACAAAAGTTCCGCCCATGGCCCACTCGCCGCCAATCCCGATTCCCGCGAGAAATCGGAATAGCGCCAGTTGCCACACCTGCGCGCTGAAGCAGCACAGCAGTGTGAAGATCGAGTACCACAAAATCGTCAGCATCAAAGTCCGCACGCGCCCGAATTTATCCGCCAGCGGCCCCCACACAAACGCGCAGCCCCAGCCCACCAGGAAAAGCGCGAATAATAGTCCGCCGTGATATCCGACGCCGGCCGCATCGCCGCGCAACCCGGATTTGGGCAGGAGTTCCTTCAGTGCAGGGACCATCACCAACGCAAAAATGTAGGAGTCCATCCCATCGAGCGCCCACCCGCCCCACGAAGCGAAAAAACCGCGCCACTGATTTTTGGTAAGTGGCGATGAGGGCAAACTATTCATAAGAGGTAGTCTCGGTGGCGGCGTCGACGAAAAACCGTCGTCAACCCACAATCCATCGCGCTATTGGCCACGCTTGACGCGCCCGAAATGCACCGACAATTGCAGCCCAGTCAATAGTCCGCCCGCAGCAAGAGTCACCACGTTCCAATTTTGGCGCACGCCGAACTCCCCCACGCGGCAAACGAGCAGATACGCTACCACCAGATTAAATGCGCCCCAGAACATGTTCACGGTAGGCGAAGAGTTTCCTTTTCCAGGCGGCGAAGCAAACGGCGATGGGAATGGCCGCCCGCAAACGCCCTCCACAAAATGCGGCACGGCATTCACAAGAAATACTCCCCCGAAGAAATAAGACAAATACACATACCAAGGCATGATTCCCCTCCGCCAGTAGCACAGGCACTCCTGCCTGTGTCCGCGTTCATAATCACCACGCGCAAACTTGGGCCGGCTGAAACGAGCGGATAATACCACGCACCGAAATCACACAAGCAATTCGAACGGCGCACGGATCCCAATCGCGTCGCAAGTCGTAGCGAATTTATCGAGAGGGTATAATGCCGCCATGACGGATTCCCCCACCCAACACATGCAATGCATGGAGGTCTGGGGCGGCAGCCAACTAACGTCCAAAGGGGTCGAGCTAGGCGGCCTGGATGTGTGGGTCTACAGCAAGCCCTATGGCGAAGCCCAGCGCGGCGGCGATGTCTATTACGTCTCGAGTTGCGCCACCGGCCGCATCGCCCGCCTATTGCTAGCCGACGTTTCCGGCCACGGCCAATCCGTAGCCGCCACCGCCGCCGATCTGCGCACGCTCATGCGCCGCTTCGTAAATCGCCTCGATCAAAAAGAATTCGTCCGCCTGCTCAACGAGCAATTCACCGCGCTCTCCCGCCACGGCAGCTTCGCGACCGCAGTAGTCGCGACTTTTTTCGCGCCCACCGGTCGTCTTTCGCTTTGCAACGCTGGCCATCCCCGTTCCCTTCTCTATCGCGCCGAAGATCGCACCTGGTCGTTTCTCGGCCACCACGACGCCCCCGAAAAATCCGGGCCAAGCAATATCCCTCTCGGTCTTTTTCAAATCGCCGATTACGAGCAAATGGATTTGGAACTCAACCCCGGCGATTGCCTGATCAGCTACACCGACGCACTCACCGAATCCTGCGACGCCGATGGCCAAATGCTAGGAGAAGAAGGCCTGCTTCGAATTGTGAAGTTGCTAGGCGAGATTCCCGCAGAAAAACTAATCCCAGCGCTGCTCCAGGAAATCTCCGAGCGTTACCCCGAAAATCTCTCCGCCGACGACGTAACGCTGCTAGTAGCCCGCGCCAGCGGCGGTACGCTGCACTTCAGCCTCGCAGATAAACTCCGCGCCTTCGGCCGCTTCCTAAAAACTTTCGCACGCTCGCTAAATCCGAAAGCAGATCGCGCCCCATTTCCCGACGCCAACCTGGCAAATCTAGGCGGCGCCATAATTCCAGCGTTAGCGCGCAGATGGCGTGCTCCCCGCCCAACGCCCAGGTAACCGCAACTGGTTTCTTAACGCTGTAATCCCGAATCCCCTTCAGGCGTGACAGATCTGCTTTTTCTTTTGCTTTTGCCGTTGCCTTAATCTTAAATTTCAAATCTGAAATTTGAAATCTCTTCTATCGCCCCGGTTTCTTCCAAATCTTCCGCTTCTGCATCAATGCAATCTGTTTCTTGGTAACCTTCTCAAAATATTCCGCGTGCTTCATCGGCTCCCGCTTCAAATAAAGATTCTTCGGATAAATCGGCGTCTCATACGGAATGCTGTAAATCTCCGTCCGCAAATCTTTCATCCAGTTGTCCCACTTCGCCCGCGCCCGGTGATCCCGCAGCGCCTCAACATCGATCACTCCCGCCACATAGCTCGACCCGCCGCTATATTCCAGTTTCCCAACTTTCTGCCCGCGGTAATTGAAAATGTAAGAGCGCCCGCCAAACGTATCAATCGGCGTCTGATCCTCAGGAAAAAGAAAATAAGTTCCCACATTCGGCGCTACGATATACATATTGTTATCCAGCGCACGCGCCGCCGACTGAATCTCAAAATAATCGTTGCCCGTCCCCGGATGCGGATACGACGCCCGGTAAACAATCTCCGCTCCATTCATTGCCAGCGCCCGCGCATTCTCCGGATACGATCCCTCATTCGCCATCATGATGCCCATGCGCCCAATTTCCGTATCCACCACCGGCCAAAAAGCCTGCAAATTCCGCCCATATTTTTTCACCCACCAATCGTAAACATCGTGTGGGCAAACGGAATGTTCCACCGGCCAAAGCGGCACGACTTTGTAATGCTTCAGAATCACTTTCCCTTTGGGATCGACAATGAAGCCAACATTGAAAAAGCGATCCTTCCAATCCGGATGCCGCGCCTTGGCCTGCGCCATGATGTAGCAATCCCACTCGCGCGCCAGCTTCCCAATCTCCTCGGTTTCTTCGCCGGGAATATCGATGGCGCATTCGCGCGCAAATTTCACGTGATCCATATCCAGCACTTCATCATTAAAAGCCTGCAGCGCGCCCTCAGGTATCGCGATCAATCGCACCGGAATGCTCAATCCCGAAAGCCAGCTCGCCGCCTTCACAAGATGCTTCAAGTGCTCCAAATTATTTTTAATGTCCTTGCGGGAGCGAATTCCGCGAATCGTGGGAACCAAGCCAACAGCGGTGAACGGTTTAATCATGGATTTTTATCCTGACTTGCGGGTGTGGGCACAAAATACTACGCCCGGCGCTGCGGAGCATTCAATGTCACTCCGCAAGCCGGGCGGCCTGAAAACTTCTATCGCGCTAAAAATTCAAACGGAACGAAAGCTGCAATTGCCGCGCCGGCGCCACATATTTCGGATCGCCGAAAGTCGGGTTCCCCGGGCTACCGATGCCATCCTTATAATGTTGCGGAATCGGCCCCGTGAACACCGGTTCGCCATAAACGTGATCGATCTCTTCCACGTTCGGGCGATTGAAAATATTAAATGCCTCCAGGCTGATCTCGCCCTTAAATCGTTCACCGAACGGAATCACGCGCTGCAGCCGCATATCCGTCGTGTAATTCGGATCGCCCTGATAAGTATTGCGCCCCACATTTCCAACGCGGTCCGAGAACGGATAAATGTCCCCGTTCACGTCAAATCCCGCCAGAATCGTATACGCCAGCGAACTCTGCAGCGTGCTCAGCACCGAAAACTTGAAATCGCGCGCCGCAATGTTCCACTGATGCGGAGTTTCCGTCAAAAAGGCCAGCGTCAACCGGTGCCGGATGTCATTATCGCCGCGCGCCCGATCCAACCCCGGCCGCAGATAATTCTGCGGCGTATTCGCGAGCTGCACGTCGGTCGCAAGATCGATCGATTTCGAGTACGTATAATTCGCCAGCAAGCTGAAATGCTGCGTGAAATTCTTCCGCACGCTCAGCGTCCCGCCGTTGTAAACCGAGAACGCGATGGGCCACACGATCAGCGAAAAACCAAAATTCGGATCAGCCGGCGTAAACGCCTGCGACCCACCAGGCGTCATTCCGCTCGGAATTCCGTTGATGCTCGAATACAACGGCAGATGTTCGCCATGCGTGTACTGATAACCGACGGAAACGAACCAGTCCTTCGCCACTTGATTCTGAATTTCAAGGCTGCCCTGCTCGGCAAACGCGTTATCGAATTTTTTCACCGAATAACCCAACGGGAATTGCAGCACTGGCCCGGTAGCCGGGTCAGGATAAATTCCATTGTGCGTGAAATTGCTGAACGCCGGCCCGGCCAGCGCAGGGCTAGGAACACCAACCGCTCCAGAAGGCCCGGTACCGATCAGGAATTTCGAAGGATCAGCAAACTGCGGAAGCAGCGGCTGATTCATGTAAGTGAATTCCGACGCGCCCACCCAGCTCACCAGCACATCGCTGTAATCGAACGGGCCGGTAAATAATCCAAATCCGCCGCGGACGACCGTCTTGCCGCCGCGCAGTGAATACGCAAATCCAACGCGCGGTTGCACGTTGCCATAATTCGTCGGGCTAGCCCCGCCCTTCAATCGCAGTTGTTGCGCCGAAGGCATGATATCCACGTCATAGCGCAGGCCAAGCGTCAGCGTCAGATTCGAACGCACGTGCCATTCATCCTGTCCGTAAAGCGACCACATTTCATGATGGAATCCGAGCGCCGTGCTATCGAGAAACGTAGCTTCCGAGGGGCCGGCATAAAGGCCTGTCTCGAATGGCAACGTGCGCGTGGGAATCTGCGTGCCAAAAAGCTGGCTGGGCTCGAGGAAGATGAAAACCTGCGGCGTGCCGATCGGCGTCCCCAGCCCAAAGAAACTCGCAGGAGAAAATACGCCAAGTCCGGGGCTGAACAGCGTCACGTTCGCATTGATCCACACCGGCTCGATGTTTCCGCCAAATTTGAATGTGTGATTGCCATGAACGTGCGTCAGATTCTCGGCCACCTGGAAATGTTTTTCCTGATAGTAGTGCACGCTTCCGACGAATCCGCCCGAAGAAAGCAGGTCGGGAATGTTCAAAGCCGGCTCGAAGCCCGCGCCCACCGGATTCAAATTGAAAGTCCGCCACCCAAAATCGACCACCGTCTCCGACGTCCAGGTATTGCTGAAAAGATGCGCGAGGTTGGCATAGCCGGTTTGATCGCGCACCGGATTATCGCGAAACGCGGACGGCAATCCTTCGCCCGGCGCCGCCCCCGGAGCATTCTGCTTGCGGTCATCCGTAAAAAGGTACGCAACATTGAGCGTGGTTTTGTCGGTCAGGAGATTCGTGCTCTTGATAAAAAACTTATCGTAGTTGTCGATCTGCAAAATCGATCCCAAATTTTCCGGCGCCAGGCCCAAACTTTCTTTCACCTCGTTGATGCTCGGCGTTCCCGGCCCAAGGCATCCCTCCGCATTGATGCAATGCTGGATGAACGAAGAATAGAGCGGTGATTCCGCGCGCCGCTGCCCTTCATATCCCGCAAAAAAGAAACTCTTGGCCTTCACCACCGGCCCGCCGATATTCGCGCCATACTGATTGAATCGCAGCGTATTAAATCCCGGCGCGGACAGAAGATTGTTGGCGTCCAGCTTGTTGTTCCGGAAAAATTCGTAAAGCGAGCCATGGAAATCCTTACCGCCCGACTTCGTGATGGTATTCACCACCGATCCAAGATTTTGCCCGTTGTCCGCGGTGTAAGCGCCAGTCACCACGCGAAATTCCTGCACCCAATCCTGCGAAGGGCTCGCATGTTGCACGCCCGAAATGCTGGTCGAGTAATCGATTCCATCCAGCGCAAATAGCGTGCTGTGCGTCTCGCGCAATCCGCCAAAGCTAAGTTGCAGCACAGTTTCCGTGAAAGGCGATTGCGCACCGACGGCGGTGCTGCGGCCAATGTTGGCAGTCGGCGTCAGCAGCACGAAGTCGATAAAATCACGGCCCGAGATGGGCAGATCATTGATGTCCTGCCTTTGAATCACTTGGCTCACGTCAGACGTTTCCGTATCGATTGCTTGCGTGGTGCCGGTCACTTCGACCTTTTGCGTGACAGACAGCAGCATCGTCACCGTGAGCGCGGAGATTTGTCCGACGCTGAGCGTGACAGGTGATTTGTAGGGATTGAATTGCCCGGACTCAACCGTCAATTCATAATTGCCGGCCGGCAGCGCCGTGATAACCGCGACGCCCGTGTCCGTTGATAGCTCGGTGCGCTTCGCATCCGTATCCAGGCTGCGCACCGTAACGCGCGCCTGCGGAATCACCCCGCCCGACTGATCGGCAACGGTAACGCGCAAAGTCGCCAACTGCTGCGCCGAAGCACTCCCGGCTAACGCCAGCGCCACCACCGCAAAGCAAATCACAATGCGCACAATCGCACGCAAATTCATCCCCATGATCACCCTCCCCTGTTGAGCTTGCCCCGTACCCAGCCGGTCACAACGTCAGGCCGTTTGCTCCGTTCATTCCGACGGCCCAACAAAAATCAAATTCGATTTTGCGCCATCCGCTCGACAGCCGACTCCACATCCTGCCGGCTCACCCCGTGCCGCTCCGCATTTTTCTCAATCACATCGGGCGCGCTCTTCTCATACGCCTCAACAGCAAGATCGGCATACCCCTGCTGCCCGTCCTTCATAAACTGCAAACGAACGATGTCCGGCCGGGCGTAATGGCCCACAGTATCAATCAGCGCTTTTGAAACTTTGATCATGTCCGACTGGCACTCAGCATAAATAATCGTGTCCCCGGAAGTAGGAGGCACCAAAGGAACGCCGACAGGCGACACAATCTGGCTGCCGCCATGCGCGTAATCCAGATTCACGGTACCGCGCAAAGGAAAATCCGCGGGTAAATCTTTCTCCGTAAAATATCCGCAAGCCGAAAGCACAAACGCTCCAGCTTCCATCGCGTGCGCGCGCGTCGACGTGTGTCCCCAGAAAAACTGCCCTTCCGCATCCGGTTCCTCGAGCTTCGGTCCGCAATGAATCGAAAACGCCCCGGGAAAAACCGCAATGTGAAAATCCTCGCCCTGATCGATCATCCGCGCCCGGATCAACGTCATCAAATGCTCGCCGCAAATCAATCCGCCAATCCGGCCAATGTCCGTCTCGTAAGTCACCAGATCGCTTCCATCGCCATTGCCCCATACCGCGCGCTCCACAAACGTTGGCATCGTCTTCCGGTGCCGCCCCAGAATCCGCCCCGAGCGATCGATAAACAGCAGCGTGTTATAAATCGTATGCACGCCGCGACGCGAATCCATCTCGTTGCAGCCGATCACTACGTGCGCGTTGGCTTTCGCCGCCGCATCGCAAAGCCGCTCGGTATCCTCGCTGGGAATCAAAACCGCGTTGTCGTAAAACCGCACGCGCACCGGCAACCAATCCTGCAGCCGCGATTCCCATCCCTCGCCCCAATAGGGATAGCCCGCAAGCCAAGTCTCGGTGAACGCGATAAGTTCAGCGCCCTGTCCTGCCGCCTCGGCGATTTTCGCGCAGGCGCGATCGACGCTCTTCGCGCGATCCAAATAAACCGGCGGAGTCTGAACCACAGCCACCTTCACGCTGCGTCGTCCGCCAAGCACCTTTTGTTCAGGTTTCATCTACGTTCCCTGCAATCGAGCAGCCCGAACGCACCACCATACGTCGATCGGCCATCGTTGCATCGCGTAGTGCAAAGTCTGGTGTGAGCAGCCGGTGAAGAAAAAGTGAGCTCCGAAATTCCACCGCCCGCAAGCGGACGTTATTCAATACTGCGCACTATAATTTGTCAAGGAAGCGAAAGTAGCGCCGGCGTCCCTGCCGGCATCCGGCGAGCTAAACAGTAACGAAGAACCGCGATCAACGGCGGACTCCAATTTCAATTCCACGCGACGAACGTGTCGGTCATCAACCCTTAGGCGTCAACGAAGCAATCAATTTCCCCGCCTCATTCGCATCAAACCACCAAGGATTAAAATCCGGCGGATTATTAAACCCATTCGCAATGCGCCCAGCCAAAGGCGGAATCTGCGAAGCCGCTCCCATCAATTGCAAAATATGCGGCGGAGGCGGCGTAAGCAGCGAATTCGTCCACTTCACCACCCACTGCGCGTAGTTCCAGAATGTATCAAAAGTCTCCTGCATCCAGGCCGCATCAAAAGGCTTGTCCCCGCGTTCCGCAATGCGCGCCATATAAATTTTCGCCGCTTTGCTCGCAGTGTTCGATCCCTGCCCGGTAATCGGATCGTTCAACACCACCACATCTCCCATGCCCATCGCCAACCGCCCCGATGGCAGCTTACAAACCGGCTTGCGAACGCCAGGAGCAAATCGCCCGGCAAGAATTCCCATCTCATCAGTGAGTTCAATGTTTTTGCAGCGTTCCGCTTCCCAAGGCAAAAACTTCTGCAAAATTTCCTTCGAGCGCTGCAAATGCTGCGCCGGCGTCTTCACATCGGCCCAGCAATCCATCGGCCCGCCCGGCACGCCCTCGAACACCATAATCTCGCAAGCCCCGTTCAAAGTAAGCGCCGGAAAAACGAAATATTCGCCCACGCCGGGAATCAAATTAAAAGCCACCGCGGTAAAAGTTTTTCGCGGCACCATGTTCTTCACGTAGGTCAGCGCCAGCGCACGCATCGGCGTCGTGTAAGGAGTATTCGCCGCGTCCGTTTCAAACAAGCGCGCAATCTCGCCTTTTCCCGAAGCCACAATCACCAGATCGTTGTTCTTCGCATACTCCTCAACTTCCGCCACGCCGGCATCCTGAATCATCAACTTCCCGCCGCGCTTCGCAAACTCCTCCGTCCAACCGGCAAATTTCAAGCGCTGATCCACGGACTGCCCCGGATGGTCAAGCTTCGTCTCCCAAAAAAGCGCCGGAGTGCCGTCCGGCCCAGGCACCGCGAACGCGATCCCGTCGGTATTCGGGCATTCCTTCTCCCAAAAATTAATCCCCAAATCGCGCTCATTCTGCAGCGATTCATGAAACATAAACTGGCTGGAAGTAACGCGGCCCTTGCGAATCTGCTCCGGCGTACGGTTCGAAACCACAGTTACGTCGTCGCCGCGCTTCTGCAACCCCAACGCCAACTGCAACCCCGACTGACCGCCGCCAATAATCGCAATCTTCCGCATGAGCGCACCTCGCAATAGGTCTCAGAAGGCGGCCTATTTTGCGCGTTCCCTTTCCGCCAGTCCACTTTTTTCTACCGCGCCACGATGCCAGCGTGATCCCGCGTCCATCTCACGCTGTCATTCCGAACCCGCCGTTTGGGTGAGGGATCTGCATTTGCATTTGCATTTGCATTTGCATTTGCATTTGCATTTGCATTTGCATTTGCATTTGCATTTGCATTTGCCGTTTCCCTAATCTGAAATTTCAAATTTGAAATTTGAAATCTCCTACGCTTTTTCCGTCGCCTAATCCAACTTTACAATCCGCAAATATTTTGCCTCCCCCCACTCGCATGATAAGGTTACGCAAATCGAAATCACACAAGCCAAGAATCGAGGCCCATCCATGGAAGGACTCAAAGACAAAGTAGCAATCGTCACCGGCGGCGCCACATTGATCGGCGCCAGCGTAGTCCGCGCCTTCCACCGCGCCGGCACAAAAGTAGTAATCGCCGACATAAACGACAAAGACGGCCAAGCCATCGCCGCAGAACTCAGCCCAAACGTCCGCATCATAAAAACCGATCTAGCCAACGACGCACAAATCGCAACCTGCGTAGCAGAAACCGTAAAATCATTCGGCGGCATAGATTTCCTGGTGAATCTAGCCTGCGTCTATATCGACAACGCTCTAGCCTCCACCCGCCAAGAATGGCTAGACAGCTATAACGTAAACGTAGTCGGCGGCGTACTAATGCTGCAAGCCGCACGCCCGCACATGGCAAAACGCGGCGGCGGCGCCGTAGTAAATTTCGGCAGCATCAGCGCAAAAGTAGCCCAAACCGGCCGCTGGCTCTATCCCACAACAAAAGCCGCCATCCTGCAAGTAACCCGCAACGAAGCCCTAGATCTAGCCGCCGACAAAATCCGCGTTAATTCCATCTCCCCAGGCTGGACCTGGTGCCGTCTGATGGACGAACTAACCCACGGCGACAAACCCAAAACAAATAAAGTAGGCGGCGCATTCCACATGCTAGGCCGAGTAGGCGAGCCCGACGAAGTGGCACAAGGCGTGCTATTCCTCTGCTCCTCGCACGCATCCTTTATCACTGGCACCGATCTAGCCGTAGACGGCGGATATTCCGCCATGGGCCCAGAAATGGCCGAACCAGCAATCCCAAAATTAATGCAATAGCAGGCAGCAGCGCTCCAGGTCCTCCAGATGAAACGCATCGCCATAATCGGCGCGGGACAATCCGGCCTACAACTAGCTCTAGGCCTGCAAGATTCCGGCTACGAAGTAACAGTCGTCTCCGACCGCACCCCCGAACAAATTCGCACCGGCCGAGTAATGTCCAGCCAATGCATGTTCGGCTGGGCGCTGCAAACCGAGCGCGACCTAGGCCTAAATTTCTGGGAGCAAGAATGCCCAAACGTAGAAGGCATGAGCTTCGCCGTCCCCAGTCCACGCGGCGGGAAGGCTATCGATTGGGCCGCCCGCCTCGATAATCCCGCACAAGCTGTCGACCAGCGCGTAAAAATGCCGCGATGGATGGAAGAATTCGAGCGCAAAGGCGGCGAGCTAGTCGTAAAGGAAGCACAAATCGCGGATTTAGAATCCTACGCGCGCAGCCACGATCTAGTAATCATAGCAGTAGGCAAAGGCGCACTCGGCACTCTCTTCGAACCGGATGCAACGCGCTCGCCCTATCGCACTCCGCAGCGCATCCTAGCGCTCACCTACGTAACAGGAATGCGCCCACGCACGCCGTACGCAGCAGTCTCTTTCAATTTAATCCCAGGCGTCGGCGAATACTTTGTCTTCCCCGCCCTAACCACTTCCGGCCCGTGCGAAATCCTGGTCTTCGAAGGAATCCCCGGCGGCCCGATGGATTGCTGGAGCGACGCAAAAACTCCGCAGCAACACCTGGCCAAATCCAAATGGATTCTAGAAAAGTTTTTGCCATGGGAAGCAGAGCGTTGCACAAAAATCGCGCTCACGGATGACAACGGCATCCTCACCGGCTCACTAACTCCAGTAGTCCGCAAGCCAGTCGCCACTCTCCCTTCAGGCAAGCAAATTCTAGGAATGGCCGACGCCACCGTCCTAAACGATCCCATCACCGGCCAAGGCTCAAATAACGCCGCAAAATGCGCCGACATGTATGTCCGCAGCATAATCGAACACGGCCAGCAACCCGCCAATCGCGAATGGATGGAGCAAACCTTCGATCGCTACTGGAGCGGCTACGCCCGCTGGGTCACCGAATGGACCAACACGCTCCTAAATCCCCCGCCGCACGTAGTAAAAATTCTAGATGCCGCAGGAAAACTCCCTGAAGTAGCCGAAGCCATAGCCAACGGCTTCGATGACCCGCGCTCATTCTTCCCCTGGTTCGTCGACGCCGCCGAAGCAGAAACCTATCTCCAACAAGCCCAGCAAACCGCCGCCGAAAAATTCGATCGCCGCGATTTCCGCCGCGCCCTCGGCCAATTCGCCACCGGCGTCACGGTAGTAAGCACCCGCGCTAGAGACGGCCGCCGCATCGGTCTAACCGTAAATTCTTTTTCCTCCGTCTCGCTCGATCCCCCGCTGGTCCTCTGGAGCCTTTCGCGCAATTCCTCGTCGCTCGAAGATTTCACCAGCGCCACCCATTTCGCCGTAAACGTACTAGCCGCCAACCAGCATCATCTCTCCCGCCAATTCGCCACCTCGCTCGAAGATCGCTTCGGCGACGTCGATTGCCTCGAAGGCCGCGCCGGCTGCCCGCTGCTAAAAGGCGCCACCGCGCATTTCGTCTGCCGCAACGTCCGCCAATACGACGGCGGCGATCACATAATTTTCCTAGGCGAAGTAGAAGACTACAAATGGAACGAAGGCGAGCCCCTAATTTTCCATTCCGGCCGCTATCACGTCCGCACGCGCCATCCAGATCTGCCCGAATGAAGCGTGCTTCGAAAGATGCAACCGCGGACTTTTCAGATTATGATTGCCATCCATCTCTCAAAGCGGAAGGGGAAAACTCATGAACCAATTCGCAAAACTAAATAAGCAATACATCGGCGGCTCCTGGCGGGATGGCGCCGCCGGCAAAGTCCTAATCGACAAAAATCCCTACAATCAAAATACAATCTGCGAATTCAAACTAGGCAATCTAGCCGACCTGGACGAAGCCTACCGTTCCGCAGCCGCAGCCCAAAAAATCTGGGCCGACGTAAACGCCTACGAAAAGCGCACCATCCTGGAAAAAGCCCACGCCTTCGTAGAAAAAAATGAAGGCGAAATCACCGACATCATCATCGAAGAGCTAGGCGGCACCGGCCTAAAAGCCTTCTTCGAAATCGCCATAGTAAAAAATATAATCAAAGAAGCCTCCACCTATCCTCTACGAATGACCGGCGAAATCATCCCCTCAGCAGTAGAAGGAAAAGAAAATCGCCTCTATCGCGTCCCCGTAGGCGTAGTAGGCGTAATCAGCCCGTTCAATTTTCCATTCTTCCTAAGCATGCGCTCCGTAGCCACAGCCATCGGCGCCGGCAACGGCGTAGTCCTAAAGCCGCACGACGACACACCCATCACCGGCGGCACTCTACTCGCGAGAGTTTTCGAAGAATCAGGAATCCCCAAAGGCTTGCTCAACGTAATCGTCGCCGACATCCGCGATCTAGGCGACAAATTCATCGATCATCCAATCCCCCGCGTAATTTCCTTCACCGGCTCCGAAGCCGTAGGCCGCAAAATCGGCGAAACCGCCGGCCGCTGCCTGAAAAAAGCAATCCTGGAGCTAGGCGGAAATAGCGCGCTCATCGTTCTACAAGATGCCGACCTGGAACTAGCCCTTAACGCCGCAGTCTTCAGCCGCTTCACGCACCAAGGACAAATCTGCATGTCCGCGAATCGCATCCTCGTCCATCGCTCGCTCTACGATCAATTCCTGGAAAAATATGTAAAGCGAGTAGCAGGCCTAAAAGTAGGCGACCCGCGCGACCCAAAAACCGACATCGGCCCGCTAATGAACAAAGCCCAAGCCGACACGCTAGAAAAGCAAATTCAGAAAGGCGTCAACGAAGGAGCCCGCGTAGCACTGCGAGGAAAAGCAGACGGCAACGTTTTTTCGCCAACAGTTTTCGCCGACGTAAAAAACAACATGTCCATCGCGCAAGACGAAATGTTCGGCCCAGCCGTCTGCGTAATCCCCTTCGACACGCAAGAAGAAGCCGTCCGCATCGCCAACGACAGCAACTTCGGCCTAAGCGGCGCCATCCACACAAAAAACGTAGAAGCCGGCGCCCAACTAGCCAAGCAAATCGATTCCGGCGCCATCCACGTAAACGACGGCACCATCAACGACGACCCCCTAGTAGCCTTCGGCGGCGAAAAAGCCTCAGGCATAGGCCGCCTGAACGGCCGCTGGGCCCTAGAAGAATTCACCACACTAAAATGGGTCTCCGTCCAACACACGCGCAGACACTACCCATTCGAAGCAGCCGCCGCAGCCAGCGACTAGAAAAACCCGACCGCGGAAATACAACGATCGCGCCGGACAGAAGCGAAAAAAATCACGACTGTGATCCCGAACCCGCTTTAGGGGTGAGGGATCTGCGTTTTCGTTTGCGTTTGCGTTTGCGTTTGCCTTTTTCCGAATCTGAAATTTCAAATCTGAAATTTGAAATTTCTTAAGCCGTTGCCGCCGCCGTTGCCTTTTCCCGTAGGGGCGCCGGCTCGCTGCGCCCGCCCGAGTAACGCCAACGAAAATGAGGCCTATTCGCCTCCAAGTAACGCGATCCGATGTTCTCCGCGTGCCGCCAACCTCGCAAATACGCAGATGCCGCCGAAGCCAAATGTTATTTCGAACCCTCGCTCGGAGCCCGCACCAAAACCGCAGGCCGCAACTGCTCACAAGCCGTAAATCCACTCAAAGCCATCGCCAAATCAAAATCCCCAAGAAAATTCCGCAAAACCTCCCGCACTCCATCCTCCCCAGCAATCGCCAATCCCCAAATATAAGGCCGCCCCAAAAGAATCGCCTCCGCCCCAAGCGCCAAAGCCTTAAAAGCATCCGCTCCCCAACGTATCCCGCTATCAAAAAGCACCGGCACGCGCCCACGAACCTTCTTCACCACTCCAGGCAAAGCATCCAGCGCCGCAATCGATCCATCCACCTGCCGCCCGCCATGATTCGAAACAATAATTCCATCCACCCCAGCAGCCACCGCCTTAGCAGCATCATCCGCATCCAAAATCCCCTTCAACAAAATCGGCAAGCGCGTCCGTTTCCGCAAAAATGCAAGATCGCCCCAAGTAAGCGAAGGATTCGAAAAAATACTACCCCACAAACGCACCACATCAATCGGACTAGCCTCCGGCGGCTGCGCCAATTTCGACCGAAAAACCGGATCACTCACATAATTGGCCAATCCCTCGCCAAGCAAAAACGGCAAATACCCATTCTGCAAATCCCTCTCGCGCCAACCAAGCAATCGCGTATCAAGCGTGACGACCACCGCCGAATAACCAGCCCGCTCCGCCCGCTGCACCATGCTCGCAGCCAATTCATGATCCTTGCCCCAATAAAGCTGAAACCACCGCACCGCATCACCCATAGCCTCAGCAACTTTTTCAATCGAGTGGCTAGAAACCGTGCTAAGCACAAACGGCAACTTCAAAGAAGCCGCCGCCCGCGCGCTGGCTAAATCCGCCTCAGGCCGAATAATCCCCTGCACCCCAATCGGCGCAAGAATCACCGGATAAGGAATCTTCGCCCCAAGAATCTTCACGCTCAAATCGCGCGAAGAAACATCGCCAAGCACTCGAGGCACAATCCGCCAACGATAAAACGCCTCCAGATTCGCCCGCATAGTCCGCTCGCCAGCAGCCCCGCCCGCCACGTAGTCATAAGCCGCCTGCGAAAGGCATTCCTTCGCCTTCTGCTCCAACAGCGCCACCGGCACGGGCACCGGCAATTTCCCCCCGGTAAGACTCTGCTGATAAATCTGCAATTCGCGCTCAGGTCCAAACGAAATGGGCACAGCCGCTGATTTTTTAGCCATAGGTAGCCCGGAATTATACGCCGAGCACGCGCACGAAAAAACCACAGCACAAGAAACTTAGTCGCCGCATCGCATCTAGCCATACACTGTAAACTCCAAAATGCGACCGCATCCGCAATGCGCCGTAGTAGCACAGCCACTCCTGGCTGTGTCCGATGTAACGAAATGGCAAGCCGCACGACTCAAGCCTACAAATAGCCGCGTCCAGGAGTGGCCGTGCTACAAGGCACCGCGCATAAAAATCCGTAGAGGCCCGAAACAATGAAATCCTCCCTATGCGTAATGAAATTCGGCGGCACCTCCGTAGGCGATGCCACCTGCATCCGCCGCGCCGCCGAAATCGTAAAAGCCGCCGCAGCAAAACAACCGGTAGTCGCAGTAGTCTCCGCCATGAGCGGCGTAACCAACCGCCTAATCGAAGCCGCCCGCCACGCAGAAGCCGGCGAAGAAAAAAATCTCCATTCCCTAATCGAAGCGTTACGCGAGCAACATGAAACCGCAGCCAAAGGCCTAATCAATGACGCAACGAAACGCAAAGCAATCGTGGCCGCATGCGCCGCGACCCTGGAAGAACTCACCCGCCTGCTCCACGGCACCGCCCTCCTCCGCGAACTAACCCCGCGCGCCCTCGACGCAATCTCAGGAATCGGCGAACGCCTCTCCGCCCCGCTAGTAGCAGCCGCCATCACCGCTCTCGGCCTGCAAAGCGAGCCAGTCTCGGCCACTGAAATCATAGTCACCGACGCACACCACGGCCGCGCCGAACCCTTAATGCCGGAAACCCGCAAGCGCGCCGAATCGGGCCTCCGCCCCATGCTAAAAAATGGAATCGTCCCGGTAGTCACAGGCTTCATCGCCGCCACCGCGGACGGCGTGCCCACAACTCTCGGACGCGGCGGCTCCGATTATTCCGCGACAATCCTAGGCGCCGCTCTAGGCGCCGACGAAACGATCATCTGGACCGACGTAGACGGAGTAAAAACCGCCGACCCCCGCCTAGTCCCCGAAGCCCGCATGCTCCCCGAAATTTCCTACAACGAAGCCGCCGAACTAGCCTACTTCGGCGCAAAAGTCCTGCACCCAAACACTCTGCGCCCGGTAACAGCCGCCGGCGTGCCCGTCTGGATCCGCAACAGCTTCGAACCTGAAAAACCCGGAACGAAAATTTCAGCCGCCGGAAAATCCGCACGCAATGGAGTGAAAGCCCTAACCGCAATCCGCGACGTCACGCTAGTAACGGTAGGCGGCCCCGGAATCGTAGGCCTCACCGATGTCCTGGCAAGATCGTTCGCAGCCACGTCAGCCACGCGCGCCAACGTCCTATTCGTCACGCAATCCTCCTCACAAAACGATATCTGCTTCGTGATTGAACGCGCCGACGAAAAGCGCACAGTAGCCGCACTCAACGAAGCCTTCGCCCCAGAAATCGCCGAACACACGGTAGAACACATCCTCGCAGACAGAAACGTGGCGATCGTAGCGGCAGTCGGAGAAAACATGCGCGGCACGCCAGGAGTAGCCGGCCGCATGTTCGGCGCCCTGGGCCGCGAAGGCATCAGCATCATCGCCATCGCCCAAGGCTCCTCGGAATTCAACATCTCGTGCGTAGTCGAAGCCTCGGCAATGCAGCGAGCCGTACGTGCCCTACACGCTGAGTTCGCGCTAGCCTGAGGGGAGTGAGGAGTCCGCATTCACCGTCGGGTGCCCCACGCGCCATAGTTGCGCGTGGAGTTCTTTCGCTAAACCGCGCCGCGCCGTCATCCCGAACCCGCTTTAGCGGTGAGGGATCTGCTTTTGCTTTTGCTTTTGCTTTTGCTTTTGCTTTTGCCGTTTCCCCAATTTGAAATTTCAAATTTGAAATCTGAAATTGCTTTGCCGTCGCCTTTCCCCATCACGCTCGCACCCTCATCTCAAGCACTCCCCGCCAACCCCCGCGGAAAAATATCCACAATCGTAATCACCGCCCCATCAATCTTATTATCCTGCGTGCGATAAGGCAGAATCCGAAGCTGATACCGCGAGCCACCGCGGTCCGTCAATTCACTCTCCAGCGACTCGCTGCTCTCCATCACCTGCTGCACCATCTGCTGCATCCGGGGCATCTCAATCGACGGATTAATATTCTGCATCGGCCTGCCAACATCCCCCTGAATCAATCCAAATATTTTCTGCGCCTTGGGAGTGAATCGCCGGATGGTGAGATCGCTCCCAACAATCACCATGGCGATATCCACGCTCCCAAGCAAGTTCGTCAAATCATTGTTGATGCGATTGACATCCAGATTCCGGCTGCGCAGCTCATCATTCACGGTGCTCAATTCCTCGTTGGTAGACTGCAGCTCTTCCTTAGCAGTCTCCAATTCCTCATTAGTGCTCTGCAGCTCTTCATTACTCGAAAGAATTTCCTCATTCGCCGATTGCAAAGCCTCGTGCGTCGCTTCCTGCGCCTCCACCACCGACTGCAGATATTCCTGAGCCGCAGTCAGCTCCTGTTCCAGCTTGGCAATGCGCCGCTTCGCCGATTCCGACCCCCGCGCAGCCCGCGGCGATTCTTTCTTGGACGCCGGCTCGGGCGGCGCGTCCTGAAAAACCACAATCAAATAAATTTCCTGCAGCTTGCCCATGCTGAACGGTATCACTTCGAAATTGGCCAGCAAGCTCGCCCCGCCGCCCTGTTCCTCTCCATTGCCATTCTTGATGCGCACGCCCTTCTTGCTGACCGGCACGTTCTCTTTTCTCGCCCGGTTGATGGCGGTACGCAAATCAAGCAGCAATCCTTCCCGCGCCATCTTCAAAATACTCAAGCTGGGGCGCCCCGGCGCCAGTTTCAAATAACGGCTCAGGTTGCCGCGCGAATGCACGATCTCCAAATCTTCGTGGATGAACACCGTCGCCGGCACGAATTGCGCCAGCAAGCGCCGGTCAAATTCCTTCTGCGCCTCGGCGTAATTCGAGCTGATATCCGAAACATGGCTCGCCAAGGGCCGCGCCCCCAGAGCGTCGCGATCCTCCTCGCGATTCAGCGCAAACGAAACCGCCTGCCGCCCCGCCGCCGCTTTCCTCGAGAAAATCTTCAGCGCCCGCTCCTCCGCCGCGAATAAACTGGTCAAATGCCCCACGCCCTCCGAAGTACCCAGCACCAGGTACCCGCTCCCGCGAATGGCATAGTGAAACAGCGAAACCACTTTGTTCTGTAGCACCGGCTCCAGATAAATCAGCAGGTTGCGGCAACAAATCAAATCCATCTGCGAAAACGGCGGATCGTTCAACAGATTATGCTGCGCGAAAATACACATGTCGCGAATGCTCTTGCTGATGCGATAGCCGCCCTCCGTCTTCGAGAAATAGCGCTTCAGCCTCTCAACCGAAACGTCCCCGCGTATATTTTCCGGATAAACGCCCGCCCGCGCCTTGCTGATGCTGGTCTCGCTGACGTCCGTGCCAAATAGCTGCACCGGCACATACCCCGCCTTATCCCCCAGAAACTCCAGCAGCAGAATGGCCAGCGAATAAGTTTCCTCGCCCGAAGCGCAGCCGGGAGTCCAGATGCGAATCGTGGAATCCGGCGGTCGATTCCTGAGAATGTTCGGAAGAATTTGCGACTTCAAAGCATCGAACACGCGCGGGTTGCGGAAAAAACTGGTCACATTGATCAACATGTCCTGGTAAAGCGCCTTGAGCTCCGCCGGATTCGCGCGCAGGAACTTGACGTACTCCTCGAGCTTCTCAATCTTGTGAACCACCATGCGCCGGTGAATCCGGCGAACAATCGTAGTCTGCCGGTAATGCGTAAAATCCAATCCCGTGGCCCGCTGCAACATGCTGAAGATCGAGCTGAGCCCGGCGCTACCTGCGGCAACAATCTCAGCGCTTCCGGCCCCATGGTCGCGAAATACGTAAGGATGCCGCGCGATTCGCGCCAATTCCCGCGCGATCTCCTTCGGCCGCAGCACGTAATCCACGCATCCCGCGGCAATCGCGCTTCGCGGCATCCCATCGTATTTCGCCGTCGATTCATCCTGCGCAAACGTAATTCCTCCGTGCGCCTGAATTTCCACCATGCCCAGCGTGCCATCCGTACCCGTCCCGGAAAGAATCACTCCCACCGCCCGATTGCCCTGATCCTCGGCCAACGAGCGCATGAAGTGGTCGGCGGTCATGTGCCCACCGGGCGAGTCCTCTCGCGAGCTCAGATGCAGCGTCAGATCCCGGATGGTCATCGCCGCATTCGGCGGTATCACGTACACATGATTCGGCTGCACTTTCATCAACCCGCTAACTTCCGACACTTTCATGATCGTTTCTTTAGCCAGCAATTCCGCCAGCATACTGTGGTGCTTCGGATCGAGATGCTGAATCAACACAAACGCCATGCCGGTATTCGCCGGCAGCGCCCCCACCAGTTCGGAAAAAGCCTGCATGCCTCCGGCCGAAGCGCCGATCGCGGCAATCAGAAAGTCATTTTTCGCGGATTTTCTCGAAGCGTCCTGAGGCTTTGCAGGGGCGGGCCGCTTTTTGCGCGCGGTGGTTTTTGACTTCATCGCTAGTACCTCAGTCGTGGCGGTCTAAAATGAGTGGCCTCCGTTCCCAAGCCCAAGTGGTACAACCGCAATGCATCCCCACACGGCGCACGCCAGCGCCGGGACTCTAAGAGTTCCCGCGAGCCGCACCGACGCTCTGCATACTCCCAGCATCACTGATCGAAACGGGCGCCACATGCCGCGGAATCTCCACCCGCACTTTCGTTCCCCGCCCGTTCGACTGAATCTGAAGCTTCCCTTTCAACTCATTGACGCGCTCTCTCATGCCGAGCAAACCGATTCCACTGCCCGATTTTCCATGCTCCAAGTCCTCGATCAAATCCGCGGCTATGCCCACTCCTTGATCCTGCACCTCCAACACAATCACCCGCGGATTGCAGGCCAGCGACAGCCGCGCCGAACTAGCGTGCGAGTGCCGTTGCACATTGGTCAGGCATTCTTGCGCGATGCGGAACAGCGCCATCTCATACCCGGCGTCGAAGCGCACCTCGCCATCCGGAAAATCCAGCTCCACTCGAATTCCCGTCCGCCGGCTGAATCCTTCCGCATACGAACGCAACGTGGGAGCAAGACCAAGCAAATCGAGAATGGGAGGATGCAGCATCTGCGAAATCGAGCGCGTCTCGTCCATGCACACGCGCAACGATTCCGCGCAGTCCCGCAATTTCGCGCGCAGCGAAGGACTACATTCCTCGTCGCGCATGATCGCCCCAAGCGAACATTTCAATCCCGTCAGATGCTGCCCGATGCTATCGTGCAAATCGCGGCTGATGCGCCGCCGCTCGTCTTCCTGCGCCCGGATCACCCGGCCAGAAAGATTTCTGGCCGCATCTTCCACGCGCTTGCGGTCCGTAATATCCACCATCACGCCGGCAAGCTCGTCGCGCCCCGAAGCCAGCGTGACTTTCTTCACATAAAAGTGAAACCAGCGCTCATTTCCATCCGCCTGGATCATGCGCGCATCAAACTGTTGCTTGCCGCCATCCCCGGCCGCCTGCGCGCAACTCTGGCGCATTAGCTCCCAATCGTCGGGATGCGCATGCTTCCGGAAAAAATCCGTCTCGCTCTGCCAACGCTCGATCCAATACCCAAGAATGTCGCGCGCCTCTTTAGTCACCCGCGTAAATTCCAAAGTGACCGGATCAGCGCGCCACAAGATCGCCTGAGTCGAGTCGCACATCTGATCCAGCAGCGATTCCGCATCCAGCAGCCGTCGCGTAGTCTGATTCAGCTCGGAAACATCCTCGAAAATCACGGCGATACAATCCGACTCCAGCGGATGCGCCGAAACCGCCATCATGGCCGTGGCCCCCGCCTTCAACTCTTCGCGAATGTGCCCCAGAATCCGCGAGCGCCGCGCCGCCAACGCCTCGCGATAAATTTCCCCGATTCGTTCAGGATTCTCGCGCGCGTAATGCTCCGAAATCCGCAGATTCAAGTAGCCTTCCACGGAATCACCAGCCAACCGCGAAGCCCGCGCATTGCTGGCCACCAGTTGCCAATCACCGGAGCCTCTCGCACCGTTCAGGCGCAAAACGGCCATACCCAGAGGCAAATCCTTGAGGAACTGCCTGTAGAAGTTTACGAGAGATGCACCAAAACGTTGTGCCATTTCGCGAAGCTGCCGCACGCCTATCGCAGGCCCGCTCGGTAGAAATGATTACCTCAGAGGAATAATCTCTCTAATTATAGGAAGTGTCAATATGACGCACGGCCAGTGACGGTGGTGGAGGAATCGCGAGCAGGGTAAGGGATGTACATTCGCCGTCGGGTGCCCCACGCGCCCCAGTAGCGCGTGCGGTTCTTCTGCTCAACGCCGCCACTCGGTCATCCCGAATCCCCTTCAGGGGTGAGGGATCTGCTCCTGCTCCTGCTCCTGCTCCTGCTCCTGCTCCTGCTCCTGCTCCTGCTCCTGCTCCTGCTCCTGCTGTTGCTGTTGCTGTTGCTGTTGCTGTTGCTTCTGCTCAACGCCATCAATCTGTCATCCCGAATCCCCTTTAGGGGTGAGGGATCTGCTCCTTCTCCTGCAGTTGCCGTTGCTCCTGCAGTTGCCGTTGCTCCTGCAGTTGCCGTTTCTTCAATCTGAAATTTCAAATCTGAAATTTGAAATTTCCGCCGCCTTTGCCTCTACACTCCCCGCCAACCTAAAAAATAAATTTCGCCCCCAACTGAATGTGCCGCGACCCGCCCGAACCAATCACGGGATTCGAAGCCCAAACATCCGGCGTCCCGCGCGCCACGCCAAGACGGCTGCCTCCCATGTCCGCCTTCACCGATCCATTCGAGAAGTTCGGGTGATTGAAGAGATTGAAAAATTCCCCGCGCAGTTGCAGATTCAGACGCTCCGTGAGTTTCCACGTTTTCCCAACCGAGGCATCCACGTCGTTGAATCCCGGGCCCCGGAAAATATTGCGTCCCATATTCCCGAATGTCCCGAAAGCATTGGGGTAAAGGATCGTCCCATTCTCGGCATAACAGCCTTCGACGAAATTCAGCGCGTCCTGAAGCGCCTGCGTGGTGGCCACCGACTGACAAATCGGATCGGACGCGTCGAGGAAAGGGACTCCGTGCGCGGAATCACGTCCCCAATGAATCTTGTGCGGGTCGCCCTGAATATTCCAACGATCGTTGCCCGCGTTATTCAGCCCTTCACCGGTCAACGTGAGGTCATCCTCGCCGTCGAAGAAATTAATTGGCTCGCCCGTCTGGAACATGGCGATCGCGGTGAACTGCCAGCCTTTCAGCAGTTGCAGCGGCGCCTTCAATGCCGGCAACTCGTAGGTCAACGCGAGCGTCAAGCGATGCCGAATGTCATAGTCGCCGCTGGCCTTCTCCGCGTTGAAATCCAAACTATTTTGCGGAACGTCCGCGAGGTTGGTGGTTTCCCCCGCGGTGTCGATCGCGTGTCCGTAGGTATAGCCCACCAATCCATAAAGGCCGTGCGAATACCGCTTGGTCAATGTGGCCTGCAACGCGTTGTAGCTCGACGTGGATTTATTCGAAAGATAATTCAGAAAGCTGATGTACGGAAAACACGGCATCGCCGGACAATTTTGCACCAGCGGCCGCCCGAGTTGCTCCCCGCCGTCATCGAGCGCGGGATTCACCTGATTGAGATCAATGGTGCTGTAGAGGTGCACGCCGCGATTCGCGACGTACGCAACCTGCAGAACGGTATCGCGCGCAACCTGCTGCTGGATATTTACATTCCAGTTCATCACATAAGGCGTTTTCAGGTGTTGGTCCACGCCAAAAATTGTGCACGGGAAATCAAAGCTGCAACTGTTGCTCGAGGTGTTGTTCACGGGAAAAATCGGCCCGGCAAGCGACCAGTTGATGAACGTCGGATCTTCGCTTTCCACTTCGAACGCGGTGATCGTGCCGGTTCCGGGCGTCACTCCTGCTACGCCGCTCGGATTTAAGTTCAGTCCTCCGCCGCCGAACATGAACGTGCGGATCGAGGGCTGCACGTAAATCATTCCAAATCCCGAGCGCAGCACGGTCTTGCCGGTGCCGAAAATATCCCAGGCCACGCCCACGCGCGGCGACACATTGTTGTAATTGGTCTGATAAGGCGCGCTGATTCCATCGCCGACCTGCACGATCCCAGCCGTCGGTACGTAATTCGCCAAAAGATTACGCGCATCCTTAATCGGGTAGGTAACGTCGTAGCGCAGTCCGGCGTTGATCGTCACGCGCGGCGTTATCCGGAAGTCGTCCTGCGCGAACAGGCCCCAGGAATTCAGTCTGACGTTGCGTGATGGATCCCCGTACAGCAAATCCCAAAATTCAACATTACCCGCCAGGAAATCCGAAAGTCCGTCGAAATTTACACGCCCGCGCCCAAACGAAGCACGATAGTAGTTTACGGCCCCGTGCATAAACACACCGCCGAAGTGAAAGTTGTGCCGGCCGTGGGTGTACGAGACAGTGTCGGAATAATTCTCAGTCGCGCTGGGCGAGGTCGAGAGCGGCCAGCTCGAGTTGCCGCCCATATAATCGAACCCCGCGTTGGTGTCGTCCGGATTAAACCGCGGAAAACCGAAAAGCCGCGGATCGGTGATTCCGGTATTCAGCCCGTACTTCGCCGGCGGCACGTTGCCGTCCACCGGATCGATGAGTTCGCTGAATCGGTTGTAGCTGATCCGTGCATCGTTCACCCAACGCGAATTCGGCGTCCACGTCCAGTCCCCGCCGAAAACCTGCGTGATCGGTTTCGCCTGCGAAAGCCACTGCGGCGCCAGCGGCGTGGTGTCTTCTTCGATCTCATGGCTGTTGGCGTAAACAAAGCGCACCGAAAATGAATTCTGCTCGTTCGGATGGTAATCCGTCTTCACCACCATATTGTCTTCGCGGTTCACGTTATTGAAATCGAAATTGATTGCTCCGGGGTCATTCGGATCGGCTGTGAAACCGGGATTCGGCGTCAGAAAACTGAGCACTTTCAAGCTCAGCGGATTGCACGTGGTGGGCACCGGTGTCAACCCGCAGCCGGCCGCCGCTTCGGCATCCACGGTGCTGTAAACCGTCGTCAAGCTCGGATCGATTCGGCCCACCAGCGAAACCGTCACCGGACTTTCCGCGTTAAACGGATTTCCAACCTTATCCCGCACCCCTTCGTAATCCGCGAAGTAGAACCACTTGTTCTTGATGATCGGTCCGCCCACCGAAGCCCCGAACTGATGCAGCAACAGCGCCGATATCGGTTGCGGCTCTGGGTTGTAGTAGTTCCGCGCGTCGAACGCGCTATTCCGATGGAAATAATAGGCGGTTCCGTGCACCTGATTGGTGCCGGATTTTATTCCAATGTTTACCACCACGCCGGGCTTGCTGCCGTACTCGGCGCCGGGCTGCTCCTGCGTATTGAATTCCTGGATGGCATCGAGCGGCAGCGTGCTGGCGGGTGTCCCGGAGATTCCCGCGTCGTTCACCACCGTTTCGCCATAGTAAACGTCGTTGTCGTTCGCCCCATCAATGATGAAATTGTTGTCGTCCGGCCGCAATCCGTTCGAGGTCACCGTATGAAATCCGCCGCCGGGCTCGCGTTCCACTCCCGGATGCAACGGCAGCAAATTCTGAAAGTCGCGGCCCTGCAGCGGCAGTTCGTTGATCGCCTTATTCGAGAGCACGCCGTTCAACACCGCATCGTTCGTTTCCGTCAGCGGCAATTCTTCCGTCACTTCGATGGATTGCGTCACCGCGCCGGGCTTCAGCCGGAAGTCGATCTTCACGTCGTTGCCCACTTCAATCTGCACGCGCTCGCGCACGGTTCTCTCAAACCCGGCATTCTCGACGGTCACCGAATACATGCCCGGCTCGATGTCAGGCGCCACGTAATCGCCCGCGGCGTTCGTCTCCAGCACACGCGCCACCCCCGACGCCGTATTCGCAATCGTCACCTTGGCGCCCACAATCGCGCCCCCGCTGGCGTCAGTAACTTGCCCAGAAATTCGCCCCTGCGCACTCTGCGCCCAGCTCCCCGGAGCAATAATCAAAGCACAAATCGTAAGCAGCAAAGTGAACCACGCGTCTCGGGACTTCATAGGACCCCCTAAAGAACTTCTATCCGCCCGGCAAGTCGCGCTAACGCGCGAACAGTTGGAGCCCAAGCGGAAAATTCGGTTGAGATCAAAAATCTAGACAGGATCGGGAATTCGCAGTGGATTCGAATTATAAACCGGATTCGAGCGTCCCGACGCTAACCAAAGCGTCCATCTGCTCCAGCGGCGCAATCAAAAACGAATTCAGAGACATAAGGTTCGCCCGCCACACCCAGCAGGCTCTATGCCCGCAACTATGGAGAACCGCAGCGACCCTGTCAAGGCAATACCGCCCAAATTCGCAGCACAGTAGCACAGCCACTCCTGGCTGTGAGCCGCCCAACTTCGAACTCGCCCCACGCCGTCGCCGTTTCTTCCATCCGAAATTCAAAACCCGAAATCTGAAATCTCCCATGCCTTTGCTGTCCCTGTTGCTGTTGCTTTTGCTTTTGCTTTTGCTTTTGCTTTTGCCGTTCCGTTGCCGTTTCTTCCATCTGAAATTTCAAATCTGAAATTTGAAATCTCCATACGCCTTTGCTGTTGCCGTCGCCTGTTCCTGCCGCCGTCGCTCCCGTAGCGGCGCCGCTTGCCGCACCCGCCCGTGTAACGCCGGCGAAAATAGGGCCTATCTGCGTCGGCGCAACGCGATCCGTCGTTCCCCGCGTTCCATCGCCCTCCTAAATACGCACGATGTCAACAAAGCCATCTGAAATTTGAATTTTCCCCCCGCCTTCTCCCACTCCAAACCCCGCGCTTGACCCTCGCCATTAAAAAAGCTATCAACACTCCCAGTCGCGTCGCCGCACCAATCCAGGAGCAAGAATGAAAACAGCAATCCCAACAATATTTCTCCTAGCTCTACTCCTAGCCCCCTCATCCCAAGCCAAATGGAAGTACTACCGCGAAGGCCACGCCAACGACATCCAAACCACTCCACAACCAGGCTTCGCCCTAATGGGCGGCGGCAGCAAACAAGACGAAGCCTTCCAGTTCCTCTGCCAGCGCGCCAACGGCGGCGATTTCCTAATCCTGCGCGCCAATTCCGACGCCTCCACCGCCAAGCACCTCGATTCCAAAATCCGCCGCATGTGCCCCCTAAATTCCGTAAGCACCATCGTCTTCAACGACCGCGAAGATTCCGACAATCCCCGCATAATCCAAATCATCGACGAAGCCGAATCCATCTTCATAGCCGGCGGCGATCAATCTAATTATTTGCGTTTCTGGCAAGACACCCCCATCCAAGACGCCCTAAATCGCCACATAGCAGCCGCAAAACCAATAGGCGGCAGCAGCGCAGGGCTCGCCATCCTAGGCGAATTCTCTTTCGCCTCCATAATCGACACCATCCATTCCCCAGAAGCCCTAGCCGATCCCTACGGCAACAAAGTCACGATATCCCGCGAATTCCTGCGCATTCCAATTCTCCAAGGAATCATCACCGACACCCATTTCGTAAAACGCGACCGCATGGGCCGCCTATTAGTTTTCATGGCAAGAATCCTAGAGGATGGCTGGGCGCAAAAAGTCCGCGCCATAGCCGTAGAAGAGGATGCCTCAGTTTTAGTAGAACCCGACGGCTCAGCAAAGGTAGCAGGCGCCGGCCCAGCCTATTTCCTGGAAGCAAAAAGTCCACCAACAATCTGCAAACACAAAACCCCGCTAACAATAAGCGGAATAACAGTACATCGCGCCCCCAAAGGCACCCAATTCAATATTCAAAGTTGGAGCAGCACAACAGGAGAAGACTACACGCTAGAAGTAAATCAGGGCCGAGTTGCATCAAGCAACTCAGTGTATTAGTAGGGGCGGGGGTTCACTCTCCCGCCCGGTTTGGCCGTGGGTGTTCGGGTTCGGTTTTGTCGTTCGCTCTTCGTAGGGCCCGCGCTTTATGCCGGGCCTCTTCAGAGACAATCGAGCTTGAGTCGCAATCCAGCCAAAATCTCAAATCCAACTAGAGCGGCTTTTCCTCAGGTTTAGCTTCCGGCTTAGCCGCGGGCGCTGGCTTCGACTGAGGCGCAGGCCGCGCCTGCGGTGCCGGCCGGCTCTGCGTCTGCGGTTTCGGCTGCGGAGCGGGCCGGCTCTGTGGCGCCGGACGACTCTGCGGTTGAGGCTTAGGCTGCGGCGCTGGTTTCGGCGTTGGCGCAGGTCGACTCTCAGGCTTCGGCGCAGGCGCCGGTCGAGTTGCCGGTTTCGGCTGCGGAGCAGGACGCGTCTCAGGCTTCGGTGTCGGTGCCGGTCGGCTCTCGGGCTTTGCCGCGGGCGCAGGCCGAGTCGAAGGCTTCGGCTGCGGCGCAGGCTTACTCTCCGGTCGCTCACTCGGTTTCGTCGCCGGCGTCGGACGAGTCGTACTCGGCCGTTCCCCGCCAGCAGGCTTTCCCTCAGCTCCCGGCGCAGGCCGCGTCGTTCCCGGACGCGTAGTCCCAGCACCAGGCTTGCGGTCGGAGTTCGGCGCCGTCGTCGGCCGCGATCCCGGCGCCGGACGCGCCCCAGGCGCAGGCTTCGCCCCTGGTGCTCCCGCCGCAGGCTTGCGATCTCCGGCCGCAGGCGCAGACTTCGCCTCCGGTTTTTCCACCGCCCCGCGATAAGTTCCACCAGCCGCTTTTGCCTTCACAACTCCAGCTTTAAAATCCCCAGGCTTAGCCGTAGCAGCAATCGCCGGCCGTCCCCGATTCACCGAAGCCCGCAAATCGCGGTCCTCAGCAGCCGCCCGCACCTGCTGCGTCTGCATCTCGGTAGCCGGCCGACGCTGGTCCCGCGGCACTTCCCGCCTCGGATCGGGCCGCGCCGTAATTCCTCCGCGGCCGCCGTTGTAGCTAACATGCGTGTTATTCCGCACCACCACATTCTTCACGTACACGTTATGAATCACGGTCACGTTGATGTTCGTCACGCTGCGGTTGTAAAAGAAATTCCCCCCGCGCCATTCCCCGCCCGCAAATCCCACTCCGTCATACCCAAATCCATAAACGACGCCGCCATAGAACCCAACAGTCGGCCCCCAATAACCATCGTTGAACACATAAACGCCGTTGTTCCATCCCCAATACCCAGGCGTCCAAAGAAATCCAGGCTGCGGCGCCATCACCCAAGTTCCCGGCACCCAGTAATAACCAACCTCCGGACCATAAGCCCAATAACCAGGCGTCCACAAATATCCAGGCCCCGGGCAAATCGGCTGCGCATAAACCGGCAGCGCCGGCGGAGCAATAGTGATCGACACCCCCACTTGCGCATGCGAAGCCGGCGCGATCGCCAAAATCAAAGCCGCAAAAATCAAAAAGCTCAAGAACCGTGCAGTACGCATCTTTTTCTCAGCCTCCAGGCAGAACATGAACAAATGTGCACGAAGAATTTGGCGCAACCGCGGGCCCGACCCCATTTCAAGCAACTTAAATATCACCGAATGCGGTTACATGGAACGAATTTTAATATAGCGGACAATGTCAGGAGCCAAAGCTAGGCTCCCCGCAACAAGCGCAACCGCAACCACACCCAGCAAGAAAATCTTCATGTCCGCTCTCCTGGCACCAAGGCAAGAACCGCGATCGGGAATCTGCCCAAGCAGCCTAGCGGCAACCCAGCACCCAGAGAATACAGCACTCCCTGTATTCTTTCGCAGCGCCGGTTTACCCCGGGCCTTTGCGCGGTTTACCCCGGGCCTTTGCGAAGGGCGTCCCTGTTTACCCTGAGAATCTCGAAGGACCGGCACTTCCGAGAACCAACCCTCAAAATCCCTGCGTCGCGCTCTTCGCTTCCCCCGCCCCGCACGATTGCCCCTCCATCGAAGCAATCCACTCCCGAATCAATTCCACGCCCTCCACATGCACCACATCCCGCCCAATCTGCGGCATCATCACCTTAGGCGCCACAGACTCCATCCGAAAAAGCAAAATCGATTCCGCCGCATTTCCAGGCACCAAATCAAATTCCAAATCCCCCATCACCCCAGCCGAATTCGGCCGCTTACAAATCCCCACGTGCCCCAAATCAAAATGCCCATACCGAAAATCAACGCCGGTATATCCGCCCGTCCCACCAGGCTGATGGCAATGCGCGCAATTATTGTCGAGATAAGCTTTCGCGCGATCATCAAGCGAGCCGTCGGAAGCATCATCCCACTTAGGTGCTCGCGGAATCGCGTCCAACACCGGCGCCCCACGCAAATAACCAATCCGCGTCAAATGAGCGATTTGATTATCGCCACCATCGTCGTAAGCATAAGTCTTATTCAAATTCCGCGCCTTAGGCCCAATCGGCAAAAGCACTTTATTGTTGTCATGGCACTCATGACATTCATTCGTATTCGGAATCTGATAAGTAAAATCGTGATGCGTCCCCGCCGCATCGATCCAGTGCACCTCGACGGGATCAGGAACCAGCCGCAAAAAAGCCTCGTCCTCTTCGCGATTCCAAATATAAGGAAGCGGCACCCAACCCCCAGCGGTATGCACCAGCAAACGAGTCTCGATCAAACGTTCCCCGCCGCGCGCCCCCTCCCGCGGAAACGCAAACGTCTTCAAAAAAATCGTCCCCACCGGAAAGTCAAACGGCCCATCGTCGCGGTAATCGGCAGCAACCCCCGCAGGCATCCAAACAAATCGATGCTTGCTGGCATAATCCGAAAAAAGCGGAGTATTCAGATCGTAAGGAACCACGCCCGTATTAGGCCGCAAGCCGTCGCGGGTACTTTTGAAGAGATGCCACTCCGAAAGTTTTTTCGGATAAGGCTCAGCCAGCACCGCCCGCACATCTTTCTGCCGCCCCAGTCCGCACCCGCCAAACGCGCAAGCCGCAAAAGCTGCGGCAAAAAGTGCGACCCGCGCGCGCTTCGCTCGCAGCGAAGAAAAAAACCGCCACATCAGGGAGTTCCGCCAGCCGCGCCAGATTTCAAATTCAAAGTCTGCGGAATCGTCACCGCATCCAGCGCCGGCAACATGCACCCGTATTTCCTGATGTCCGTCACCGGATGCTTCATGTTCCCCGCCGCATCAAAATTCAAAAATGACGCCGGCCCATTATTCATCAAACAAATCTGCCCAGGATTGTCATTCGTCTTAGGCCAAGCCGGATCAACCACCCCGTCATACTGAATATCCGGCAACTTCCCGCCGAGCGCCGTAGCCATAGCCTTAATCACGTCAATGCGCGAGTCCGGCGCTTTCCCCCCGCCAAAAATATCGTTGTCATGAAAATAAATCTGCTGCGCATAAGGATAAAACCGCGTATCGCCAGGCTTAAAAACGGTTTGCGTAATCGGCGATTCCGCAGTCTTAGCAAGCCCCTCGGGCGATACTCCAGTGTTGTAATTAATCAAAAACACGCTGACGGTCCCATTCCCCTGAATTTTATTCCCAAACGCCTCCACTTCCTTAATCGCCATCACATAAATCCCAGTCCCGGTAGGCAAATCATGAATCGGTCCCAAACTCTTCGGCGCAAAATTCGGCGTATTGTTATCAATAATCTTGTTATTGAAAACGCGCACATGCCGCCCCCCCTGCTTCGGCAAATTCGGCAAATTAAAAACGCCCATCCCCCCAGTATTATGCGTAGCCACGTTCTCGTAAGCGTCCACATTCTCCGAATTCTCAATCTCATATCCATCGACGTTATATTCCGACCGGTTCCGCCGAATCACCACATTCTCCGACTGCCCCACATAAATCCCCGCGTCCGCCGCATCCCGCGCGATGTTGTCCTCCACCAAAAGATTCTTGCACTCGACGGGATAAATCCCATAAGGCCCATTCCCCGAATTCGGCCCCCGCGTCCATTCCACGCGCACCCGCCGAATCGTAATGTTAGTCCCACCCTGCACCGTCAAAGCGTCGCCAGCCGGATCCTCCACAGCAAAATCCTCAGCCGTAAAATCATTAGCCTTAACCAAAACCCCCTGCGCCCCCTCCTTCTGCCCAGCAAACGAAAGAATAGTCTTGTCCATCCCCTTCCCCCGCAAAGTAACTTTGTCCACAGTCAAAGAAAGCGTCCGCTCAAAATGAAATTTCCCCTCCGGCAGCTCAATAACGTCCCCAGGCTTGGCGCTAATCAGTTTCTCCTGCAGATTTTTCTGTATCGTCTCAGGCGATTGCTTGCACCCAGCAACGAGCAGGAGAGCGGGCAGGCAGAAGGCGAAAATGAACTTGCAAGCACGCGTCATGAAAATCCCTCCGTGAAAAATCAATCCGCAACGGTGCTGTACCGTAGTCCCCCGCCAATTGTTTGTCAACGCAAGGCGTTCCCCGATTTTGTCGCACACGCACTCCTGGCTGTCTCCCCCGCAACCGACAACTCAATCACAGAATTCCCGAGGCTTGGCCAGAATGCTCAATACATGCGCGTTTCCAAGTACCAATTCGCTTGGTGGCAATTCCGAAGCACTGAAATCGAAATCGGCTGAACTCCGAAAACTGTTCGAAAGAGGGACGAATCTGTATCGACTAATGCTATTTAATCAAAGTTGTATTACCGCTACAATGTCGTACAGTGTGTGATATAGTGCCGCGCGCGGAGGTTTCTATGGCCCTACAAAACACCGGCCTGACCAACGGCGGCCTGACTCAGAACTTCCAAGTCCAATACCAGGATTCGTTTTACACCGGCCTGCCGGCGTCGCAGCAGGCTCAGGTGCAGAACAACCTGATCGCCAATGCCAACTTTCTGTTGACCGTAGTCGAGGGCGCCTTCACCACCACCACCGGCTGGTTCGGCACCGATATCACGAAATTCGGCACGTCCCACCGCCAGCAGGCTAATCTCGACCTACCTGACAACAGCGGCGCCAACAACACTGGATACGGCAACCCGATCAACGTCGATAGTCAGAGTCAGAACTCCAACATCGCCGTCGCTGGCCCGGAAGTGGCGATGGTGTGGGCCAACGAGTGGGCCGAAATTCTCATGTCGCTGACGAACGGCCAGTGGAACGCGGGCGATAGCAGTGGCGAAGGTCTGTCGCAATTCACCGGGAGCCAGCTCTTCCCCACCGGGTACAACGATTACTATTCGGGGGGCTTCTTCCAGAATTGGCTCAACGGAACCGGGTCAACCAATCAGGGGCCGCCAACACCGAACGCAGCCCGATCCGATTGGGTCAATACCACGTTCACCGGCACAACCGTCGGCGGTGTTTTCGTTCATGGTGATGGCGATCCTGTTAGCTTCGGTTGTGCGGTCGGTTTCATCTACTACCTCACCGTCCAACTTGGCTTCACCATCAACGAAGTAATCGCCAGTTATTCCAGCAACCTGGCAAGCTGCTATCACACGCTGACCGGCGACAGCTCCGACCCGTTCCCGATCTTCTCCGGGCTGGTCGCCAGTGCCTATCCTCCGGGCACGCCCGCCAGCATTCCGGGCACAGTTCCCGACAATCCGTTTCCGATCGCTGAGGTGCAGTTTTACGACCAGAAGAACACATTCGGCAAAGACGAGACGCAAGATATCATCAACAGCCTAGGTGGGCTGGTGTCATCGGCGTTTTGGGTGGTGATCGACGGTTTCAGCCAGCATTCTTTTCAGACGCTCGGCATCCAGCTTGGCAGCTTCACCGGCAGGTTCGCGACTCTTCCGGGCGTGTCGATCACCCCAAATCCTGCAGGCGCGCAGTTCGAAAACGGCGTGAACAGTACTACGCCGCAGCGTATTCGGATCCCGTTCGACATCACGCTGAGCGCGGCGGTCCTCGGCCAGTTCCCCACCTCCGGCGTCTCGTCCCCGTACGGGCTGTCAGTGTCGCTGACATCCGACGGCACGATAGTGACGGGCTCGCAGGCCAGCACGGAGTTCGAGCTGATTGCTGGTGCTGATCCTTATTTCAGCAATATCGACCAGAGCCAAGACAACCAGCCCTATCTAAGTCAGGATCTGCGCGTGTTCACCGCCGCGCCCGCTATCAACAATGTGCCGTTCCCGGGTGCGCCAGCCTTCGCCGCTGACAGCGTCGCGGGCGCGTATAGCTACATTCAGGCACTGCTGAGTTACCTCAACGGCTCCAGCAGCTTCACCAACCCGAGTGGCACCGACCCCTTCTCTTTGCTGCCCAACCAGCAGGGCGAAGGGCAGACGGATTCCTCGGTTGCCCCTTTCGTACTCAATTTTGCCAATTCGCTGTTCCCAACACTCGCCAACAACTATAACTTCGCCATCGCCCGCGTGCGTCTGCGCGGCACTCCCGGCCCGTCCGGGGCTGCGGACAACGTGCGGGTTTTCTTCCGCGTATTCGGAACGCAGAGCAATGACACCGACTTCGACCCAAACGGCACCTATCTCTCTCAGCCTGATGCGGCTGGCGATCCCGGCACGCCACTTCCGGGCTCTGGCGACACCACCATCCCGTTCTTCGCAACCGGCAACGCGGGGGTCGAGACCGACTATCAGACAGGCGGACCGAACATCCAGACGCTGACCATCCCAAACATGCAGGACCAGCTTTGGTGGTATTTCGGTTGCTTCCTCAATTTCTACGATCCCGCCAACCAGATTGGCGGACAGCAGATTCAAGCTTACCTGTCCGGCACGCATCACTGCCTGGTCGCACAGATTGCCTATGACGACGCGCCCATCCCCACGGGTGCATCGCCTTTGTCGTGGGACCAACTGGCACAGCGCAACCTGCAATTCACCGTGGTCGACAATCCCGGACCAGCGGCGACGCACCGCGCTCCACAGACCTTTGACTGCCGGCCGAGCCGCGCGATCGGCCATCCGGGCAGCAGTGGCCTGCCGCCTGACGAATTGATGATCGACTGGGGTAATGTACCGAGGGGTTCAGCAGCCTCGCTCTACTGGCCGGCTGTGTTGGCCGCGGATGTGATCGCGCTGGCGCGCCATTGGGGCAGCACGGCACCCTTCTCGGCGAGCGATTTGCACACACTAACGATCCCGGTGATTGATGGAGTCAGCTACATTCCGATCCCATCCGGCTCTGGCCAAAACTTTGCCGGGTTGTTTACCCTGGAGATGTCCCCCGGCATCCGCACCGGTCAGGAGTTCGAGGTCGTGGTGAGGCGAATTTCGACGAAGCGTGGCAAGCCCACGCCAACTCCGCCGCCACCCCCGGCGCCGTTGCAGTCCCCTCGTTCAACGAGGCCTGCAGGCGCGGCGATAGCGCAGGCCCTGGTGGTAGCGAAGGGCGCAGTACAGCGAACGCTTCAGTGGCGGTACGTCGTCGGCAGCTTCGTAGTGCGCATCCCGGTCAGTACGTCTGCGGCGATGCTCGTGCCTGAGTCGGTGACGCTCGCGATCATGAAATGGCGGCTGGCGCAATTATCGCCCGGGAATCGCTGGGTGCCGGTGCTCCAACGGTACATCTCCTATTGCTCCGCCAGGCTAGATGGAGTGGGTGGCGACGCATCCCAAGTGCCGGCTTCGCTGACATGGGTGCCACCACAAGTGGCGGACGGTGGGAGAGGCCCCGAACCGGGCGGCCTTACACGTTGCGGCAAAGTGGCGGAGGTGCTGTTCGACTGCCACGGCGATTTTTACGGCTTCGTGCTGGACGAATGCTGTGCTCGAACTGTCTTCGAAACTCGCGAACACGCCATCGGCGACCTGGTCCTGCGCGCTAGCCGCGACGGAATGCGGCTCTGTGTAACTGTCGATGTCACCTGCCGGCGCGTCGTGCGGCTGGCGGTCATGGCATAGGCCGCGCTCGCAGTCGGCGGCGCGGACGGGCTTAGGGCGTCGGATAATCGGACACGTGGAACCCAGATCCTGGTTCCCCGGCTTAATCAGGCGCCCGCCCGTGCTCATCTTCATCGAGGGCGAGGCTTTGGCGGGTGGCCCATCCTTTTCCGGGGTGTAACGGTGTCGGGTGCCCCATCCTCAAGTTCATCGAGGGTGGGGTTTTTCGGCCACGCCGTTGACTTTGTTTTGCCTCCGCCAATGCACTCGCCTTTTGTGCGCACCGCCGAACCATTCCAGCTTCAAATCCCCAAATTTAGTCGAGTGCGGAGATCAAAGAACAATTCCGAAATACCCCACCTAGTCGTACTACGTACTAATACGGATGACGGACTCGCCATACCCATGCTAGCGTCGACAGGATTTGCTCATGAACGACGCAGCTCAAATTCGACACCGTAGCGGCGCACCCGGCGCTAACCACCCGATCCTCCTGGCCCCAGACCCTCAAATTTCTAATCGGGAACCATTACGATTAGAAATCCACGCAAACCAAAGAAAACAAAGAACCGACCACCATTCTGATCGGGAAAATAACGCACTTTTTTTGGATCGGGTCCGGGCTGTCAATCGTCTCTGCGATTGCCGAGCAATTGATTCAGCCCGGCGAAATCGGGTCCGGGCTGATGATTCAGCTCGGCTAAATATTGACCGACCCACCTATCGCCCCAAGCTGATAATTTCTAATCGGGAACCGTTACGATTAGAAATCCACGCAACCCAAAGAAAACAAACGACCGACCACCTTTCTAATCGGGAAAATAACGCATGTTTTTCAGATCGCGATCAACCCACACTCCGCCCAAGCCTAAGAATTTCTAATCGGGAATCACTTCGATTAGAAATCCGGCTAACGCAAACAAAACAAAGACCCGAGCACGATCCTAATCGGGAAAACAAAGTATGTCTTTCAAATCCGGATCACTCCAACAAAATTAGACTGAAAAGAAGTATCTCTCCCACCCAAGAAACCCACAACAATCCTGAAAAACTCCAATCGGCTCCCCCCATTTTTGTAGCGATTAAAAACAAGCCCCATCGTTTATTTTCTATGATTTACCAGGGGTTTTTAATCTCACCATGTAGCGATTACAGCGAATATCCGGCGAACCGTCCCCCGGCTGAACTCGCACTGCCACCGCGGTCACTGTCCCTGCGTACTATTTTCGGCGTCGGCGGGGGGCGCTATCCTTTCCACCTGATGCCACAACGCAGCGACTTCAAGCGTCGCAGCAAGAGGCTCGGTCTCCGCGTTCCGGTTCGCATCTATGGCCGTACTGCGGATGACCGCCCTTTTCGCGACATGACGGAAACTTTGCACGTGAACGCTTTCGGCGCGCGTATCGAGCTGGGCAAGCTCCTTACGCCGGGGCAGACCATTCTTCTCGTCCACGGAATCACGGAGGAGGAGAAGGAATGCCGCGTGGTGGATGTCCGGCCGAACCGCACGGGGAAATGGAAAGTGGGCCTCGCATTCGTGAAACCGGAAGGAAACTTCTGGCACATCTTTCAGCCGCTCGCACGAGTGGGCAACAGGGGGAACGACCATGTGGAATAACGCACCAGGAAATCAACCGCCGGCGCCGAAAAGCAATTACACCGCGTACGAAGATTTCAAACCGGCGCAAGCGCCTTCGACGCAGCAGCACGCGCCGAATGGCTCCGCGAATCTCGGCCCGGGATTGACGTTGCGCGGCGAGCTGAGCGGACAGGAAGACGTCTATCTCGATTGCAAAGTGGAAGGCCCGATAAATTTCGGCGGAAATCGCGTGACCGTCGGCAAAAATTCCGTGGTGACGGGCGACGTCGTCGCGCGCGAGGCCGTGCTGCACGGCAAGCTCAGCGGCGATCTGCGCGCCCACGATCGCGTCGAAGTAAAAAATGGCGGCGCGCTGGTCGGCGACCTGGTGACGGGACGCATCTCAATCGAAGAAGGCGCCTATTTCAAGGGCCACATCGAAGTAGACCCATCGAGCAAGCCGATCAGGGGCGATCTCGGCACAATTCTGAAGAGCGGCTCGCAGTCGTAGCTGCGCGAATTCGCCTCGTCGAGCCTGGCGGAATCGGTCCCGGCGAACTCTGGCTGTTCCCTGCAAGGGCCGCTCGATTTTCGGGCGGCCCGAACTTTTTAGCGCGCTGAATTTGCAGCGCGCTGCACGCGGCGCCGGCCGGCGTAAAACAACGCGACGCCGATTCCGATCATCACGGCTGTCGCGATCACAATTTTGAGCACTGCCGCCAATTTATGCGGCTCTTCAGACGGCGGCACGAGCGAGAGAATAATCGTGACGACGGAGGTAACAAATCCCAGCGTGCCGATGAAATACGCAACCGGCTTTCCACCCGGCACGCGAATAATTTCCGGCGCCGCTGGCTCGCGCTGCAACTTGATCAGCGAGGCGAACAAATACAGATACGGGATGAAGTAGCTGATGATGCCGATGCTCACCAGAACTTCGTAGGCGCTGTAAACGCTGGCACCGGCTTGCCCCAGAAAAATAAAAACGATCGCGCATCCCGCTTGCACGAGCAGCGCGACGTAGGGACTTTGCCATCGCGGATGCAGCTTGCCGAACGCGGGCGGAAGATAACGATCGATTCCGGCGACGAACGGCAAGCGTCCGACGGCCGCGAACCAGGCGCCGAGAGCGCCTAGATTGCTGATGGTGATGAGCAAGGCGGTGATCGGCGTCAGGGCGCCCAGGCCGATTTTGTGCGCGGCGTGCGAGATGGCTCGCATCAGGCCTTCAAGACCGCTTAGTTCGCTTGCGGGCAACGCGACCAGCATTGCTACGCTGCCGAGAATGTAGCCAGTGGTGACGATCACTCCCGCGATGATCAGGGCTCGGGGCATGTTGCGGCGCGGATTCTTGATTTCGTCACCGAGGAATGAGGCGGATTCGCTGCCGCCTAGGGCGAAAACGATGGTGGCCCAAAAAAGCACATCCTGAAAGTGCGCATGCGGAACGAGTTGCGATGGCGCGAAGGATGTCGCCGAGCCGAATTTCCACCAGCAGGTGATGCCGATGAAATACAGGATGCCGATCGGCAGCCAGGTGCCGATGGCGCCAGCGTTGTGCAGCCATTTGCCTACTGACAGGCCGAGGACATTGGTGATCGTGCCTAGCAGGATTCCGAAGAGCGCGAAGAGGATGAAATAGAGTTTGCTACTTTGTAGATGATTCCAGCTTGCCGGGCCGATGAAGAGCGCGTTGCTGGCGGCGAAATATAGTAGCGACGGGAAGTAGGGGATGTTGCTGGTCCAATACATCCAGCCGGACATGAAGCCGCCGAAATCGCCGAAGGCTTTTTTGCTCCAGACGTAGAGGCCGCCTTCTTGCGGGTAGCGCGACGTGAGTTCGATGACCGAGAGGGCTAGCGGGAGATAAAACGCGCACCAAGCCATCAGCCAGATGATGACTGCGCTGGCACCGGCGGTCGCGGCGGTGGCGATCCAGCGGAGGCTGATGCCGGTGACGATGTAAAAGAGAAGGAGGTCCCGAAAACCCATCACGCGGCGCGGACGGTTGGAGGCCTCGTTTTCCGGCATGATTCCTCGGGGGCGCGAAATAAAATTGCGGCGCCATGATGCAACGGGTTGGGGGGAAATGCGAGAGGTTCGGTTGACGGAATGGGACACGCGCCGGCATGACGCCGGCGCGAAGAGGCCCGGCATAAAGCACGGGCCCTACGGGGAGAGTGCGCGCTTATTTTTTATCGTGGCCGTAGTATTCGTAGGCGGACATGGCTTTTTCGCCGCCTTTTTTCCAGAGGCGCGTTTCTTCTGGTAGCTTGCCTAGGACTCGGGCCATTTCGCGGATGTGCGAGGCTACTGCGCCGCAGCAGGCGCCGATATAATTTATGCCTGCGTCGCGGGCTGCTCTGGCGTATTCGGCCATTTCGCCTCGGCTTAATTGATAGGGGTCTAGCTCTGTTGGGAATGCCGGCAGGCTGGTGAAATCGGGATTTTTATCGGTGGTGCGATAGGCTACCGGTTGGCAGGCTAGATAGGCGCTTACGGCTTTGCGCATTTCTGCCATTAGCGGGAGCGAGTGCTGCGGGCTGCGCAGGCAATTGATGCCGGTGATGTCCGCGCCGGCGTCCACTAGGGCGCGAGCACATTCTGCGGGCGTTTTTCCCTCCGGCGTTTTCGCTTCCATCTCGAAGCACATCGTCACCATAACCGGCAGTCCGGTTTTTTTCGCGCGCTCGACGCACAGCAACGCTTCGCCGAGATACGAAAACGTTTCGCCAATGACGAAATCGATTCCTTCGCTCACTTGCACGTCGAGCTGTTCATCGAAAAGTTTGCGGACGCGATCGTGCGAGGCTTTGTCGTTCGGCTCGTACATCCAGGTGAGGCTCAAATTTCCGGCAACCACGCAGCGGTCTCCAGCCACTTCCTTTGCGATGCGCACAGCCGCGCGATTCAGATCCGCCAGACGGTTTTCGAGGCCGACGGTGGCGAGCTTGTCGCGGCTGGCGTAAAAAGTAAGAGCTTGCAGCACGTCCGAACCCGCCTCGCGAAATTCCACGTGCAATTCGTGCAGCGCTTCGGGATAAGTGAGCGCCACCTCCGGCGTGAATGGTCCCGCGCGCACCCAGCCGCGCTTCTCGAGCTCCAGCAAATATCCGCCGTCACCCAGAACGACGCCCTCTTTCAATCGTTCGAGAATTCCCTTTTTCATCGCATCTCTCCTTCGCAATCATTTCGGTTCGTTAGACTCACGCGGCTCCGCGCTTCAAATCCTTCAACACCTGTCTCGCCGCATTACATCCTGGCGCGCCGGTTACACCGCCGCCGGGGTGGGCGCCTGCGCCGCATAAATATAAGCCGGCAATCGGCGTGCGATAGCGCGCCCAGCCGGGGACTGGGCGCATGAAGAAAAGCTGCTCGAGTGAAAGATCGCCGTGAAAAATATTGCCTTCAGTTAGGCCATAGGTGCGCTCGAGATCGAGCGGCGTCAACACTTGCCGGGCCACAATCGACGACGGCACATTCGGGGCGTATTGCGCGATCGTTTTCACTACGCGATCACCTAGCAGTTCGCGTTTTTCGTCCCAGGTTCCTTCGCGCAGCTTGTAGGGGACGTATTGCGCGAAGCAGGTCATGATGTGTTTGCCTGCGGGGGCTAGCGTGCTGTCGACATTCGAGGCGACCACGCAATCTACCCACAAATTTTCTGGTAGATCTCCGAATTTTGCTGTGTCGTAGCAGCGCTGCGCGAATTCGAGGGACGGAACTAGGGTGAAGAAGGAACGCTGGCTGATGGGCCACTCGCGGGGCATTCCTTTTACGCGCGGCTCTTCGCTCAGCACGAAATTTACTTTCGCGCAGGGGCCGGCCATCTTGATGTTGCAGATTGCTTGCCGGAAATCTTCGGGCAATTCGTTTGCTTCTACCAATCTTAGGAATGTCCGCTTCGGATCGGCATTGGAGAGGACCAGCTTCGAGCGGATTTCTGTGCCATCTTCTAGAATCACGCCGTGGACGCGTCCATTGCGCGCGTCAATGCGCGCTACTGGCGACGAGACGCGGATTTTGGCGCCGAGTTTTTGCGCTGCAGATGCTAGCGCTTGGGTGATCGAGCCCATCCCGCCGATCACGTGGCCGTAGAAGCCTTGAATTTCGCCTTCGCCGCCGCTTAGCAAGTGAAAGAGCAAGCCGAGGGCTGAACCGTTGTCGTACGGGCCGCCGTGCTTGCCGTAGACATTGTTGGCGAGGATAAGTGTCTTCATTTTTTCCGATTCATAATTGCGATCGAGGAATTCGCCTAGGCTCCCCGTGAAGAATGCGACGAACTGAGCTACTTCTTCGCCGGAGATTCCGCGAAATCTTTTGCTGGCGCGCAGCAGTTCCATCCAGCCGGAAATTCCGTTGGCACCGATATCGGGCGGTGGCTCGAGAAAAAACGGTTGCAAGTAGCGTGCTAATTTTTTTAGTTGATCGTCGATGCGGGCGAACGTGGCTGCGTCGCGCACCGAAATTTTTCGAAATTCCTGCAGAGCGCGCTCGCGTTCGGCCCACCAGGGCAAGACTGTGTCGTCCTGGAACGCGACTAATATTGCCGGATCGCAGGGGACCATGCGCAAGCCGTGCGCGGCGAGATTCAAATCGCGAATCACGGTGGGGCGCAACATGCTGGCGATGTAGGACGTGGTGGAAGCGCGGCAACCCGGAGAAATTTCTTCGGTAACACAGCAGCCGCCGACGATCTCGCGGCGCTCGAGTACTAGGGTGGAGAGGCCGGCGCGGGCGAGATAGGCGGCGGCGGTGAGGCCGTTATGACCCGCGCCGACAACGATCGCGTCGTAGATTTCCGTGCTCACTGCGGCTCCGTGACCCCAGGTCAGAATCTCGTTGCTTATGTGGGCATATCATATTACATTGCGTGTTTCACGCATCCTTTATGATTTGACTTCAGGTCACCTATGGCCCAAAAGATACAGCCTGCTGTTTTTAGTCCTGCGCCGCGGCCCGAGCCGCCGGCTGCCCATACGCGCTTGGAGGCCAAGAGGGCGCGTATTGTGGAAACGGCGATGCGCCATTTTGCCGAGCAGGGTTATCACAATGCGCGCATCGAGGACCTTGCTTCGGAGTTGGATGTCGCGAAGGGTTCCATCTTCCAATATTTTGGCAGCAAGGCTGGATTATTTCTGGAAGTTTATAAACGGGCGGCGCGCTCGTTTGCGAAATATCTCGATTGTCCTTTAGCGGTGCGGGAAAAAGGATTTTTCGAGGTGTTGCGCTATTGGCTGGTGCGGACCGAGCACATGTTGCATGAGGATTGGATTCCTTACCGCGTGGTGTTGGTGGGAAATTATGGCGTGGATTTGGCGCTCAAACGCGAAATTAATCGCTTTTTGATCGCTGAAGATCCTTACGGGGCAGCGGCGGCCGTGCGTTTTGCGCTGGCGCGCGGGGAAGTTCGCACCGATGTTGATCCAGCGCTGATTGCTTCGATTTTGGAATGGACGGTGGAGCGGTTTCAGGATGCGCTTTTGACGGAAGAACTGGATC
Organism: Acidobacteriota bacterium; assembly: GCA_013286465.1. Taxonomy (GTDB): domain Bacteria; phylum Acidobacteriota; class Terriglobia; order Acidiferrales; family UBA7541; genus Palsa-147. The sequence goes on from JABDFR010000001.1 coordinate 59,314, forward strand.
CGGGACTTTTTCCGCATCCTGGGGATCAGGAGAAGAATAAAGTCCGGATCCAGCAGTTTTTGGCGGTTTTGCGCGGGGCGATTGGGGCGCGATCGGCGAAGGGGCAGCATTTGGATTGAGATTGTTTTCGAGTCACACGAGGTTTGTTATGGAACAGACGGTTCAGGAAATTTTGGCGATTTATGACGACAAGGCTGCGCTAGCTGATGCGCATACGATTCCTGCACCTTGGTATTTTGATGAGCGCATTGCGGAATTGGAGCGGCGTCGCGTTTTTGGCAAGACTTGGCAGGGCGTTGCGCGCACCGATCAGCTTGCTTCGCCCGGGCAGTTCGTTACTGCACAGATTGCCGGCGAGCCGATTGTGATTGTGCGCGGGAACGACAATGTGCTGCGGGCATTTTTTAATGTTTGCCGTCATCATGCGGCGGCGGTGATGACTGAGCCTGCTGGTTGCGCGCAGCATTTGCGCTGTCCTTATCATGGTTGGACATACGGGTTGGATGGGGCGCTGAAAGGCATGACGGAATTTGAGGGCGTTTGCGAATTTGAGCGAGCGCAGAATGGGTTGGTGCCCATTCGCGTGGAGACTTGGGAAAATTTCGTCTTTATCAATTTGGATCCGAAGGCTGAATCGCTCGAAAGTTTCTTGGGCGGTTTGGTGAAGCGCGTCAAGCCTTTGCAGCTTGGCAAGTTGCAATTTTTTGAGCGGCGCAGCTACGAACTGAAATGCAATTGGAAAGTTTATATCGATAACTTCTTGGATGGCGGTTATCACGTGCCGCATTTGCATAAAGGTTTGAATAGCGTGCTGGAATATGTGAATTACACCATCGAGAACGAAGACCGATTTTGCGTGCAGGCTAGCCCTTTGAAGGATTCGCAGGAGGATGCCGACGCTTCGGCTACTCGCAAGGGGACCATGGCTTACTATTTTTGGCAGTATCCGAATTTCATGGTGAATTGGTATGAGGGTTATTTGGATACGAACTTGGTTTTGCCTTTGGCGCAGGATCGCTGTCTCGTGATTTTTGATTTTTATTTTGCGGGGACCGACGATGAGGCTGCGGATTACAATCGGCAGAGTATTGCGGTTAGCCATCGCGTGCAGGAAGAGGATGTGGATATTTGCGAGGCGGTGCAGCGCGGGTTGAATTCGCAGGCTTATTTGGCGGGGCGTTTGAGTGTGCGGCGCGAGGCTGGGGAGCATCTGTTTCATCGGTTGTTGGCGGCGGATTTGAAGGGGACTCGGGCGGTGGCTGCACCTTAGAAATTTACTTTTTCTTCCGGCCGTGATTTGGGCTTCGATTTTTTTCGGTGGTCGTAAGATGCCGGCCCTTCGCATCACTAAGGGCAAACGGGGACGCTCTTCGCTTCGTTCAGGGTAAACCGGCGCTACTGGAGGCACCATGGCTACTCCTGCTGTTCGTGGCGGAACTTTTCCTGGGCCGCCGCAATTCGCTGATGTCGCTGATGAACGCCGGCATCGCAAAGAACGGTTGGCGGCTTCGTTCCGACTTTTTTCGAAATTTGGATTTGATGAGGGCGTTACTGGGCACATTACGGCGCGGGATCCGGAACTGACTGATCATTTTTGGGTGAATCCGTTTGGGGTGCATTACAGCGAGATTCGCGTTTCGAATTTGATGTTGGTGAATGATAAGGGCGAAATTGTTGAGGGCAAGCATCCTTTGAATGGCGCGGCGTTTGCGATTCATTCGCAGATTCATAAGGCGCGGCCGGACGTGATTGCTGCGGCGCATGCGCACTCGCTTTATGGCAAGACTTGGGCTTCGCTGGGGCGTCCGCTCGATCCGATTACGCAGGATTCCTGTGCCTTTTTTGAGGATCATGTGGTGTTTGCGGATTTTAAGGGCGTGGTTTACGAGGCTTCGGAGGGTGAGCGGATTGCGAAGACGCTCGGCGAGAAAAAAGCGGCAATTTTGCAGAATCATGGGAATTTGACGGTGGGACGTAGCGTCGATGAGGCAGTTTGGTGGTTCATTACGATGGAACGAACTTGCCAGGCGCAATTGCTCGCTGAAGCTGCTGGCAAACCAATTTCGATTGATCGCGAAAACGCGCTGTTGACTCGGGCGCAAGTCGGGAGCCCCATGGCCGGCTGGTTTCAGTTTCAGCCTTTATGGCAAATGATTACGAAGGCTCAGCCGGATTTGTTTGACTAAGTAGCGCTGGCGTCCCCGCCGGCATCTTACGAGCAAATCTGCTCACTAAATCCGTGATCGTGCGCGGACTCCATCGTCAACCACAACCGCGAATTTAGTTTTGTAGTCCGCGCGTGAATTTTGCGAGTGGCGAGATTTGCGCTCGCAAGATGCCGGCAGGGACGGCGGCGCTACTTGGAGCGCGCTAATCGAAAATTACCGTTTTATTTCCGTAGAGAAGAATTCGGCTTTCTATGTGCCAGCGGACTGCTCTGGAGAGAACTACCTTTTCCAGGTCGCGGCCTTTTTGGATTAGGTCTTCTAGCGTGTCGCGATGCGAGATTCGCACTACATCCTGTTCTATGATCGGGCCATCGTCTAAGACTTCTGTTACGTAATGGCTTGTGGCGCCGATTAATTTCACGCCGCGTTGATAGGCTTGATGATGGGGCTTGCCTCCTACGAAGGCTGGTAGGAAGGAATGATGGATATTGATTATGCGATGCGGGTATTTGCGGATAAAGTCGGGGGAGAGGACTTGCATGTAACGTGCTAGCACGATTAGATCGATTTTCAGCGGGGCTAGTAACTCGAGCTCGCGCTTTTCTGCTTCGGATTTATTTTCCTTTGTTACGGGCACTACCTGCAGCGGGATGCGATAAAAATCCGCCAGAGCTTGCACGTCTAGGTGATTGCTGATGACTAGTGGAATTTCGCAGGCTAGTTCGCCGCTGCGATGGCGGTAGAGGAGGTCGGCTAGGCAGTGATCGTATTTGGAGACGAACAGGGCGACGTTTGGGCGGTGGCTGGAATTTGAGAGGCTCCATTCCATGCCGAACTTTTTTGCGATCGGGGCGAAATGTTGCGCGAAATCGGTCATGGGGATGGCGAAATCGGCTAGGTCCCATTCGACTCGCATTAGGAATAGGCCTAGGTCTTCGTCTTGATGCTCGTCGGCGTGGAGGATGTTGCCGTTATTGCGGAAGATGAATTCGGCGATGGCGGCGTTTAGGCCTTTTTGATCGGGGCAACTGATTAGTAGGATGGCGCTGTTTTTATTTCGCGACACTCGTGATTCCTTAATACTTCTCGATTGTTTGCGCCTTCGTAGCGGCGGATTTGCTTCCCGTTACCCCGATGCTGGGCTGAAGCCCACCGCTACGAATGCTTTCATTGGAAATCGCGTGGAATCTGTTCGCGCCAGACTTTTTGGCGAACTACTTTTCCGTTTTCGCGGGCGATGCGTTGGTATTGATACTTGAAAACTTTTGCATCGCTTGAGAGATCTAGCACCGATTGAAAGAGAATGGTGCGCGTTTGCAGCGAGATTCTTGTGTAGGCGACACCGTGGACCGAGCTTAGTTCCGGATGATCGTCGGAGGCGTTGTAGTAGATTTCCTCGCTATATTCTTCCGTGCCCCAGGGGAATTTTGCGCTGGCGGTGCCGTGCCAGTGGATGCGTTCGTTGCGATGAACCTCGTCGCGCGTGACTTCGAAAGTTCCGGGCCAAGCGCTGCCGCTGTGCTTGAATCCCGGCAACGTCGGATCGGGCGCGGACGATGGAAAATGCGGAATCGACGCGGCCGAGACCGGAACGACCGGCAGCACCAGGCGCGAGGCGTCCTCGCCACCCAAGTTGAGCATCGAGGTCAACGGATATGGCGTGGGCCAGAGCATGGGCCAGGCGCCGTTTGAAATTGCCAGACGAATTCGATGGTCGGCTGGAAATACCCACGAGGTGACGTGCAGATCAAAGGCGATGCGGTAAGGAATTTTCGGATCGAGATCTTGCGGCTGATCCGCCGAACGACGCTGCGCGCCATTCATTGCTGCGCCGGTGATCAGCGTCGTCGTTCCGTCGGGCGCAACATCTGAAAGGCGCGCGACCCAATCGGCTAGGGGCGCGCCGGCTGCTGCGTTTAGCTCCACGTGCGGAAAACCGAGAATGGCGGTTTGGTTTTCGAGCGGGGGCGAATCGTAGACCAGGCTGAACGCGTCAGCCGGGCGCTGATCGTTGGTTAGCTCGCCCCACCAGAATCCAGCTTCTGCGCCGGCTGAGGGAATGTAGCGGAGTTTGTCGGCGCTGGTTTTCGGAGCGGCGTCTGCCAATTCATGATTCGTACTTAGATAAAACGTGTGCTCCTTCATTCCGGCGGGCGGCCACCCGTTTTCGTTGCGCCATTCGCCGGGAATCTCGTTCAGCTCTAGGCCGGGCGGATACCAGTGGCGTTGATAGACGGCTAGCTTAGGCTCATTATCGATTCCATTTTGCGCGCCCTTTAGCCAGCGATCCCACCAGCGCACGGCCATTTCGCGCCATTCGAATTCGGGGCCAGGATCGGCGCCGTTCGGATAAGTGTGATTCCACGGGCCGAGTAACGCTTTTACCGGGGTTTTCATTTTTTCGAGCATGCGCGGAATCGTGTCGCGATAGCCGTCGTAATAGCCGCCGATCAGGAATACTGGAATTTGGATCGATTCATAGACCGGCTGCTTGAGCGGCTGACGCCAGAAATCTCCATCGCGCTGATGCTTTAGATAGGTTAGGAACCACGGCGTGGAATCGAAACGCGGGGCGAGATGCGCTTCGTCCATCGGGAAATCGGGCGTGGCGGACATCATCAGCTCTTGATCCATGCCCAGCTCGTATTCGTCGGCGTGCAAGATTCCATCGATGTAATGAATGTCGTCGTGGAAGAGTTGCTCGGTGGCGTGCGCGGCGATGATCGTCTTCAGAGCCGGTGGACGGCGCGACGCCAACTGCAGCGCGTTGAAGCCGCCCCAGGAAATTCCCATCATGCCTACGCTGCCGCTCGACCAGGGTTGCGCGGCGAGCCAGGCGATCACTTCCATGCCGTCCTTTAGTTCCTGCTCGGAATACTCGCGGTCGGGCGGGGCGCCTTCGCTCGAGCCGGTGCCGCGAATGTCGACGCGGGCGCTTACATAGCCGTGCAGCACGAAATAGGAATGCAGCTCGTAATCCCATTGCTCTTGCCAATCATCTTTGCGGTAGGGGATGTATTCGAGGATTGCGGGAACTTTATCGGTGGGCTTGGCGTCGCCGGGCGAATAGAGAGTGACGGCCAGCTTCACGCCGTCCGTCATCGGGATCCAGGTTTTTTCGATGCGGATGCCTTCTTTGGTGACGAAGGGCTTTGGCGCAATTTCGATGGGAGCGAGGGCGGGCGGAGCTGGGGGTTTTGAAGTTTGCGGAGTCCCCGTCGCAGGAGCCTGCGCAGGCTTGGGGTTTTGCTCGGCCGGCGGCGTTGGCTCTTGCTCCTGCGCCGGCGGTGGCGATGACTGACTCTGGGCCGGCGACTGCTCTACGCCGAATGCCATTAATGCCAGGGTAGCTAGCGCAAACCCCGCCGCGAAAGAGCTTTTCCTCGACGTAAATCGTTTCATGAAAACCCCTGACCGGTTCGAATGACCCAGCTTGTGTGCCGTCGCGCTTGGCTCCGCAGCCTATCATAACGCGCGGTTTGCGCCGCCGTTCACATCGGGCGTTCCTGTACTAAAGTTCCATTGCAACCTCAGGTCGCCCAACGGTATCATTATATCGAGCTAGCTTTTGGAGGATCCATGGACTGGACCAAACCGACTTTCGAAGAAATCAACCTCAACTGCGAAATTAGCTCCTACGCCAACGCAGAACTCTAGTCTTACCCGATGCAGGTAAAAATCCTCGGCTCTGCCGCCGGGGGAGGCTTCCCGCAGTGGAATTGTGCTTGCTCGAATTGTGCCCGTTTGCGCGGCGGCACTTTTCGCGGCAGCGCCCGCACGCAAGCCCAGCTGGCTGTTCGCGAACCCGGTAAGCCCTGGTGCTTGATTAACGCCTCGCCGGACCTTCGCTCTCAAATTCTCTGTGACCCTGATCTTGCGCCGCAATCCGCGCCGCGGCATTCGCCCATTGCCGCCGTAGTTCTTACCGGGGCGGATGTGGATCAGGTGATCGGGCTTCTGCATCTTCGCGAATTCCAGCCATTTCAAATTTACTCGACGCCTGCGGTGGAAACTTTGCTGCGCAGCGAGAATTCGCTTTTCAATGCGCTGCAACAAACGCAGCCGCAAGTGGACTGGAAATCGATCGAGCCGGGAAAACCGGCAAGCATCCAAGCATCGGATGCCACCGAGCTGGGCCTGACCCTCACCGCGTCTACCATCGCTACGAAACTACCGGGCTATTCCGAACGCAGATCGATCGCCGATGTTTCCTCGACCGATACGGTTATCGGTCTCCAGGTCGAATCGCCCGGCGGGGCAAAATTCTTCTGCGCGCCTGCGCTTCCGGTCCTCGAGCAATCCTGGATCGGCGATTGGAATCAATGCGACGCGATCCTCATCGACGGCACGTTTTGGTCCGACGACGAATTGGTGCGCACGCGCGGCGGGGGAAAATTTGCGCGCGGCATGGGACATATTCCGATCTCCGGCCCGGGAGGGACGCTCGAACGGCTGGCAAAAATCACGCGCCCGCGGAAAATCTACTATCACATCAACAATACCAACCCCATCCTTGATGAAGAGAGCGCCGAACATCGCGCCGTGCGTGAAGCAGGGTGGGAAATCGCGTACGATGGAATGGTCGTCGATCTATAGATGGACTCGCATACGGACCAATGAGCGCGCCCACGTCATCTTCCGTCGGCAAAAGCGATCTTGCCTCGCGTCTGCGGCAAATCGGTGAAGAGCGCTATCACCATCGCCATCCTTTCCATCTGCGGATGCACGAAGGCCAGCTCACGCGCGGCCAACTGCAGGCCTGGGTACTCAATCGCTACTACTATCAAAGTCGAATCCCTATTAAGGATGCGGCGATCCTCGCGCGCTGCGAGGATGCTGATCTGCGCCGCGCTTGGCGAAAACGCATCATCGATCATGATGGCGATGGCGACGCCGCAAAACCCGGCGGCATCGTAAAATGGCTGCGGCTGGTGGAGGCTACCGGCTTGAAACGCGAGCAAGCGCTGACTGGCGAAGGCGTTTTGCCAGCGACGCGTTTCGCCGTCGACGCCTACGTGCATCTGGTCAGCGAAAAATCTCTGCTCGAAGCGATCGCCTCTTCGCTCACTGAAATGTTTTCCGGCTCGCTGATTACTCTGCGCGTGGATCGACTGCGGCAACATTATCCATGGCTCAGCGGCGGCCTGGCGTACTTCGAAGGACGCTTGACGCAGGCGCCCGAAGACGCAAATTTCGCACTCGATTGGGTGACGAAGCATGCGGGCACGCCGGCGGAGCAGCATCTGGCTTGCAACGCACTGCGCGCGAAGTGCGACATTTTGTGGGCGCAGCTCGATGCACTGTATTTCGCTTATGTCGAGCCAGGTTGGCCACCTCCTGGCGCTTTTCGCCCCGTCGATCATGGGAAAAGCTAGCCATGCCGCGTCCTTCGCTTGAATCGAAACCGCGTCTCGCTCCCGGTTGCCGCCTAAGCGATGTCGTCGGCCAGGAAGCCACGTTGCTGATGCCCGAAGGCGCGCTGAAACTTCGCGGGCCGGGACTGCAAATCATCCGCAGTTGCGACGGGCAACACACGCTCGCCGAAATCGTGGCCACGCTGCAAAAGGAATTCCGCAAGGCCGATCCAAAAAAAGTAGAAAGCGACACGGCCGAATTCCTGGAACAATTAAAAAACCGACGCGCGGTAGATTTCGAATGAGCCTCAAAGTAGCGCCGGCGTCCCTGCCGGCATCTTACGACCGCAACGGCAACCAAGATCCCAAATCACCGACGGACCACAAAGCCGCAGTCGTACCGCCGGCGTCCCTTCCGGCTCCTTTAGAGCAATCCCGAAACCCAGAACCCCAACCCGGCCGCGAGCCCCAAAATTCCGCCTGCATAGTCGGCCCGCTAGCGCTAATCGCAGAAATCACGCACCGCTGCCCGCTGCATTGCGTCTATTGCTCGAATCCTCTGGAAATGAAATCGCGCGCCGCAGAACTTTCCACCGCGCAATGGATCAGCGTATTCGAGCAAGCCGCCAAGCTAGGCACTATGCAAGTCGATCTAACCGGCGGCGAACCGTTGGCCCGGGTAGATCTTACCGAACTGATCGCCGCAGCCCGCGCCGCCAAGCTCTATACAAATTTAATTACGTCCGGCATCGGCCTGACGCAAGATCGCCTGAATGTACTCGCCCACGCCGGCCTCGATCACATCCAACTAAGTTTTCAAGATTCGCAAGCCGCGCCGGCCGATGAATTCGCGGGCACAAACGCACACGAGAAAAAATTGTCGATCGCGGCGGCCATCGCCAAACATCACATCGGCTTCACGCTGAATTTCGTAGTCCTTCGCGGCAATCTCGCGCGCCTGGAAGAAATGATCGCCCTGGCCGAAAATCTAGGGGCCCAAAGAGTAGAAATCGCCCACGTCCAATACTACGGCTGGGCCGCAGAAAATCGCGCCGCACTTCTGCCCACGCGCGCGCAACTCGATCGCTCCCTGGAAATCATCCAAGCCGCCGAAGCCCGCCTACGCGGCCGCCTGCGCGTGGAGTATGTGGTCCCCGATTACTACGCCCGTTATCCCAAAGCCTGCATGGGAGGCTGGGGCCGCAAACTAATGCTGATCGATCCATCAGGCGAAGCACTTCCTTGCCACGCCGCCCGCACAATCCCGAATCTGCATTTCGAAAATGTAAAAACGCATCCGCTAGAATGGATCTGGCAAAAATCCCCCAGCTTCCAAAAATTCCGCGGCGAAGACTGGATGCAAGAACCCTGCCGCACCTGCGACCGTCGCACGATCGACTTCGGCGGCTGCCGCTGCCAAGCTCTAATGCTAGCCGGCGACGCCGCCGCCACAGATCCAGTCTGCTCGCTATCGCCCAAGCACGAACTAGTCGCAGCAATTGTAAATCGCGTCAACTCGGCAGCCACACATTCAATGGGCGGCGCCTCTGCACCGATCCAAGTGACTTCATCGTGGATCTATCGCCCCAATCCGTCATAGGAACTCTCAGAGTCGCTTGCCTCTGGTACGCGCCGCGAACGGATCGAAGTGTTTTCGGCGGACGTTGACGGAACGCGTGGTCAGGCGTAGCGTTACTTCGGAAACGCGCCGGCACATCGATGAATTTTCCTGTCTATCTCCGTCTCGGATCTCTGCGCGTTCATCCTCACGCGGTTTTTGAATTTCTTGCCTATGCCGTCGGCTTCCGCGTTTATCTCTTTCTGCGCCGCCGCAACGGAGATGCATTGAACGACGTGAATCGTTGGTGGGTGATCGCGGCGGCGGCTATGGGCGCGCTGTTGGGCAGCCGCATGCTCTACTGGTTCGAAGATCCGCGGCTCACTCTGGCGCACTGGAGCGAGCCAGCTTTTCTTTTCGGCGGAAAAACGATTGTGGGCGCGCTCATCGGAGGTCTGTTTGCCGTCGAGCTAGCGAAGCATCTGATGGGGATCACGCGCCGCACCGGCGACCTGTTCGCCGTGCCGCTGTGCGCCGGGATTACCATTGGGCGCATCGGCTGTTTTCTTACCGGCCCGGAAGATCACACCGCGGGAATCGCCACTTCCCTGCCCTGGGGCATCAATTTCGGCGACGGCATCGCGCGGCATCCCACGCAACTCTACGAAATAATTTTCGCCGTCGCGCTCGGCATCTTTCTGTGGCGCTGCATGACGGCACGGCTTCCCGAAGGCGACGTCTTCAAACTTTTCATGGTCGGATATTTTACGTTCCGCCTGGCCTGCGATTTTCTGAAGCCGGACATTCGCGTATTGCTCGGCATGTCGGCGATTCAGTGGGCGTGCCTGTTGATGCTCGTCTATTACGCGCCGGACATTGCGCGCTGGCTGCGGTATCGCGCCCGAACGGCCGAGAGATCTCGCGCCCCGATTAAGAATCTGCCGCAGACGGAGATCCCTCGATGACGCCGGAACCGAATCAGTTCATTCCAGGCCCCGGCGCTCCGAAACCGCGCCCGTCGTGGGTTCCGATCATTGCCACGATCCTCTGCGCGATCGCCCTCGGAATCGGCTCGTGCTTTGGATTTGTCATTACCCTGCAGCCTCAAAACCGTGCGTTTAACAGCGCCTTCAGCACCTTGTTTCTTCTTTGCATTGTTGCTTTTTTTGGCGGAGTGATTTGGGCGTTTGTGAGGCTGATCAAGAATTCGAGGCGGGGATAAACGAGTGGCCGAACACGTTCGACCTTACATGTTTTATGACGTCGCGTTGACGATCTGCTCGGTTTGCTTTCGCAAACTGGAAGGCAAAATCGTCTTCCAGGATGAAAAAGCTTTTCTGCTGAAGCGTTGCCCCGAACATGGCGCCGAGCGAGTGCTGGTTGCGGATGATATCGATTATTACCGCCGCTGCCGCGAAGTTTTTATCAAGCCGCCCGAAATGCCGGTGATTTATAACACGCCGGTGAAATGGGGCTGCCCCTACGATTGCGGCCTGTGCACCGATCACGAGCAGCACTCCTGTCTTTCGCTCGTCGAAGTTACCGATTCCTGCAATCTGCGCTGCCCCGTTTGCTACGCCGGAAGCGGGCCCGAGCGCATGGAGCATCGCTCGCTCGCGCTGATTGAAAAAATGCTCGACGCGGTGGTGCGCAACGAAGGCCACCCGGACGTGGTGCAAATTTCCGGCGGTGAGCCGACTTTGCATCCGGAATTTTTCGAAATTATCGAACTCGCGAAAGCCCGGCCCATCCGGCATTTGATGGTCAATACCAATGGAGTTCGCATCGCGCGCGAAGAAGATTTTGTGCGCCGGCTTGCCGATGCCATGCCGGATATCGAAATTTATCTGCAATTCGATTCGTTCGAGCGCGACGCGCTTCTCGAATTACGCGGCGCCGATTTGCGCGATGTTCGCGAACGGGCGCTGGAAAATCTGAACAAGCACAATTTATCGACGACGCTGGTCGTCACGTTGAAGAAGGGCCTGAACGACGGCGAAATCGGAAAGATAATCGATTACGCGTTGACGCAGCCCTGCGTCCGCGGCGTGACTTTGCAGCCCATCCAAGACGCCGGCCGCCTCGAAAAATTCAATCCCGCCACGGATCGCCTGACGCTTACCGAAGTGCGCCGCAAAATCCTCGAGCAGACGAATGTTTTCCGCGCCGAGGACGTAATTCCTGTTCCGTGCCATCCCGATTCGCTGGCAATGGCCTACGCTCTGAAGATTGCCGGCAAAACGGTTCCGCTCACCGGGCTGGTCGATCCGGAAGTGCTGATCAGCGGCGCGCGCAACACCATCGTCTATGAGGAAGAGCCTGGGGTGCGCGATTGCCTTTTCAAGCTTTTCGCCACGAATCATTCGCCGGCATCCGGCGCCGCTTCGCTACGCGATTTGCTGTGCTGCCTGCCGCGCGTCGACGCGCCCAGTGATCTCGGCTACAAAAACATTTTCCGCGTCCTGATCGTGCAATTCCTCGATGCTCACGCGTTCGATGTGCGCTCGGTAAAAAAGACCTGCATTCACATCGTGCATCCCGACGGCCGCTTGATTCCCTTCGATACCTACAATCTTTTTTACCGCGACGATCTGGAACGCACGCGCCTGGCTCCGCTGCGCGCGCAAATCGTTGCGGCGCCCTCGAATCTGCTCACGATAGCCGCAAATCCTTAGCGCCTGCGAATGCCGCGGACACACGCAGGAGTGCCTGTGCTACAAAAGCGATCCGCGCCGCGAACGAATGACGCACTCCGCACTTATACGAGGTGCGGGCTTGCAACGACTTTGCTAATCTTTAGCGCTGCGTGGAAAAAGATGAGAAATTTGCCGATGTCCCTCTCGATCCGGCTTTGAGCGCTCCCGAACTTCCCGCCAACGCGCCGACTACTCCTCCCGAAATTCTCTCCGTTGCTTCGGGCCCGAATGTGGGCTTCAAAGTTTTTCAGAACACGATGGCGCAACTTGGCGGCAAAGGCGGAAGCATCCTGCTTTCCGCGGCCACCAGCATTCTGCTGGCGCGCTATCTGGGACGCGAGCGGCTCGGCGAATACGGCGCGATTTTCGCCTATCTTTCGATTTATTCCTGGCTGGTGACCTTCTCGCTCGAGCAGATCCTGGCGCGCGACGTTTCGCAGCGCCGCTCCGAAGCCGCCGCGCTGCTGCACACCGGAAGCGTGGTGGCCTGCTGCTTCGCGTTCGCCGCGGGAATCATCGCGCCACTGGCGGCGCCGCTATTTGGCTACGGCGGCCCGCTCCGTTGGCTGATCGCCATCGCTGCCGTCGATTTGCTGATCACGCCGCCCTTCAAAATGCCCGGGATAATTTTCCAAGTGGACATGCGGCAGTGGTACGCCGTGGGAATCGGGTTCTTCCGGCAGATTTTGTGGCTGGTCGCCGTGGCGCTGCTGGCGTTCAGCAATGCCGCGTTCTACAAAGTAATCATCGCGCGCACGATCTGCGGCCTGATCGAAACGGCCGTCACGCTCTATTTCATTTACCGCCCCGGCTTTCTCGATGGCCCGCGCACTTTCCTCATGCCCGAAGCGCGGCGGATGATTCGCGACGCGTTTCCGCTGGTGATCTCCAATCTCGCCGTGAATATTTACCATCGCATTGATCAAGTAATGCTGCACAAAATGTCGGGCGACAAAGTTCTCGGCCCCTACGTCATCGCCGTGCAACTCACGGAATTATTCAGCGCGCTTCCGGTGGCGCTGATGTCTTCGCTCTATCCGGTGCTGGCGGTTTCGGCGCACGACGATGTGAAATTCCGCCGCTACCTCTCCGAAAGTTTTCGCTTTCTTCTCGTGGTGGCTTTCGCGGCCTGCGCCGTCGTTACTCCGGTGGCGCGTCCGTTCATCGAACTCGTCTATGGCAAGCAATTCAGCGCCACCGCCGACTTGCTGATTGTGCTGATCTGGTCCGAGGTTCCCATTTTTTTTGGCGTGGCGCTGGGGAATGCCTTGGTAACCAAGGGCCTGCAGAAATATTTTCCAGCGGCCACCATCGCCGGCGCGATCGTCAACGTGGCCATCAATCTCGCGGTAATTCCGCGGTACGGCGCGCTCGGCGCATCGTGGGCCACAGTGGTCAGTTATTGCCTGGCGGGAATTTTCTTCCTGCTGATTTTCCGGGAGCTGCGCCCGCTGGTTATGATCGGCCTGCGTATTTCCGTAGTGCCATTTCTGCTGGCGCTGGGAATCACGTTTGGATTGAGCGTCCTGCATTGGGCGTTCTGGTGGAAGTTGCTGCTGGCGATGGTCGCGTATCCCGCAGGCGCGTGGATTTTCGGCGCAGTGAGAAATCAAGACATCCAATACGCGAAACAAATTCTACAAACTAATTTCGATTACCTGCGCCGATCGCGAAAATAGCGCCGTCCCCCGTAGCGCTGGCGTCCCGCGGCTCTTACGACCGCAACTTCTGGCAAGGATCGCAATCTCCGGCGGAGCGAGATGAAACCTGACGGCGATCAACCAGAATTTCTTAATCCGCGCGTGAGAGACGCCACTGGCGCAATCGTCGTCGTAAGAGCCGGCGGGGACGCCAGCGCTACGGGGGACGGCGCTACTTTTCGAATACCATCAGCACGGTGCTGCCGGCGAAGCGATAGGGCGGCAGCTTCATCAGCAAACGCTTGCCAAATCGCACCAGCACATTTTCGCCGAGCAGCGGCGTATCCGCTTCCGCAACGATCAACCGGCAACCCCATTCCTTCATCAGGCGAATTACTTCGTAGGTCCAAACCACATAGACCGCATCCGAATCGTAGACAAACGGACGCGTAAGCGCGTCCGGCTCATCAATGATCATGAAGGGTGACGCCCCGCCCAGCATCGCGCGCAACTGCCCGGCCGCGCGCCGCGCCGCATAACCCGCGCGCCACAAAAAGCTCCCCGATTTCGAAAGCAGCGCATTCGGATACCAAAAAGGAAAATCCCACGCCGGCCCCAGCAAAATAATCCGCCCACCCCGCCGCGCCACCCGGTGCATCTCCCGCAAAAAGCGCACGGGCTCCACGCAATGCTCCAACGCATACGTCGAAATCACCGCATCAAAAGTTTCCGCCGCAAACGGCAGCGCCTCCCCATCCGAACAAGCCAGCCGCAAATTCCCGCCCGGCGCATGCCGCAAAAAATTCAACGCGATGTCCGTCCCAAAATATTCCCCCCGCGGCCCCAGACAGACCGAATTCGTCCCCAATCCGCACGCCACGTCGAGAATCCGGCTACCCTCCGGCACAAACGAAGCCGCGCGCAATCGCGCACTCGACTCCGCCGTACCCTTTTGAGTCGTGGTCTCCCAATCGACTTCGAAAGCGTCCCAGTATTCCTGCAGCCTGCTCCTGAGTCGCGTACTGCGGGCGGATCGAGCAAAACCAACGGATTCTTTTGTGGGTGTCGAAGTTCCCGTAGATTGTCTGTCTTTGGTCAAATATCTCCGTGCCTGGTTGCGAGAGTTACCCGGTTCGCTTTCGCAAGCCAATCGCCCGGCGTAGCGGGCGGGTCCAATCGAGAGCTCCGAGCCACAGACCTTCGCGCGCCGTACGAGCAAAACGCCGGACTGCCTGCGAACGCCGACGCGGATTTTCGCGGAGCCCCTCAGGACCTACCAGGTGAGTGGCGTCATCAATCGTGCAAAGGTGCCAGCGACCGCCCGCCACCGCCAGATTGCGAATCGCCTGCTCATCTCCCCACACGCCGGGTCGACCTGCCGGATGATACCCGTAATCGTGATTTTGATGGATGGCTACTACCGCATCGGAAGCGTCCACGACTGGAATACCAGAGCTTCGGGCGTTCCACACGAGCCAGTTGTCCCAAAAAACTCTGCCGATCACAAAATCAGACAGTTTTTGTTCGTAGAAGCCCTTTGGAAACGCAAAGTAATCGATCCAATTCCCCGTTCGCGGCTGGTTTGCTTCCAAGGCGAGTTTGCGCACGCCGGCCGCCCATCCTGGATCGCGAAAATCCAAAGGTTCCGCGATATCAGTGTCCCAGCGGCGTCCGACCATAAGAAAACGGCTGTGCGCCGCGCGCACACTCGATAGCGCGTGGACAAAATCGGACGTCAATATTATGTCGCAGTTGACGTAACACAGAATGTCGTGGCGGGCCATGCGTTGTGCAGGATCGAAGAAGGAACGGAGATATTTTGTTCCTTGCGGCGTTCGTTCAACATCCGGCACATGTTGAATGCCAAGCTCGTGCGAAACCTCAGCGGCTCCCTCTTCGTCGCCAAAGAGGATCACCTCGACGTCTGGATGCAAGAGTGTCCAGCTCTTAAGCGCATTGCGTTGGATGATCGCGCTGTGTCCTCGAAAGGGCTTCGGCGTTGTGAACAGTGTGAGCATTCCCCTCCCGATTACTACGAAACGAGCCCCGTTGGCTGAAGTCGGCAGGCAATTTCGGCGATGCGCTCAGAGGGCACTGCTACAAAGTTGCCATCAAAAGTTTCCTGACCAGCCGGCATCGGCAATAAAATTCCGTCACCTGAAATCCCAAACCACTCATAGCCATACTGCGTCAAGAGATCGATAATTTCCCGAGCGCGATAATTCCACGGCTTCGTCCTGACGTCTTGAACTTCCGCGAGCACGACGGGACGCGGAACACCCCGGAGTAAGCGCGCGGCTCCTCGAAGCACGCTCAATTCGGCTCCTTCTACATCCAGTTTAATGAAGTCGATCGGGAAGTCACTGCGACGGGAAAGGTAGTCATCCAACGGGATTATTTTTACCTGCACAGCTCTCGAACTCTGATTGATCGCGGGCGGCCGTAGGCTATTACACCAATCGTCCCATCCGTCAACTACGTAGAGAGTTGCCGTTCCGCTCACTTCTGCGAGCGCAAACGGTTCCAGCGAGACATTTTGGCAAGAATTAAGCCGGACGTGCTGAAGTAGCCGCTCGCGCTCCCTCGGCGATGGCTCGAAGGCCACCACACTCCCACCGGGCGACACGCATTTCGAAGCAAGCAGCGTGTACAGGCCATGATGAGCGCCAATATCGAGGACGTTCATTCCCGGCTTCAAAAATCGCGTTATAAAACGCATGGCGTCGTTCTCAAATCCATCGAGCAGTATCTGATGATCGAGCGCGCTGCCTCTTGCCAGCCACCAACTCCCGAACGGCAACCGAAATGGCGCTGGGACTCCAGGCAAGACCCGATGGATGCGCCGTACTACACCGGCATATTTTCCACGCCGGGAGCTTCGGATGAATTTCCGGATGAGTTGCGCGAGACTCGCCATTTTTGATCGCCGGCGGCGTCTACATGCAAATGTGAACGCATGCCGCGGAAGACTATTCTAACGCGCGAGACGCGCTATCCACCTAGAAGTTGTCCGCAGCGAGGTGGCTCATCTGAATGAAGTAGACGGCTCCGAGGTCACTTTGCGCATTGGCCGAGTCGCGCTGCGGCATCGCCGCAGCATGTTAAACTGCGCAAGAATGAGAGATGAGTCCGGCGATCGAAGGCATTTCTGCCCGAACTGCGGCAGCTACCTGGTGCGGCGCTCGTTCCGGGCCGGCTTCGTCGAAAAAGTCTTCTACCGGCTGATTGGATTGCGTCCCTATCGCTGTCGTGGTTGCGAAACGCGCTTTTTCGATCGCGGCGGCGGCAAAGGGCGCGTGGATGCCGCCGAAGACGAAAAATAACCTCCGGTCGCGCAATTACGACTAGGCTGATGCACCGGGACTCCAGCTATTCCCGGGTTTCACGCTCTATTTCGCGCCTAGCACTTGCAGCGAGCGTCAGGCCCGCTCGAAAACCGGTAGAATGGTGCTTCCCGCGTAGCGCTACGCGGGCATCTTCATCAGCGACAACTTTCCAAATCGCACCGGCGGATTTTCCCCGAGCAGCGGCGCGTCTGCTTCGCCGCAAATCAACCGGCATCCCCACTCCTTCTTTTATCGGATCACCTCATAGCTCCAAACCACGTAAACCGTTAGGCCAGCCCGCGCGTCATCCCGAGGGACGTCGTCGTTTGTTCGCCGGCAGCGGCGAAAGTACTGGTCCCGCGGCGCGGGGCCACCGCAGCGAACGCACGCGGAATAATTTCAGTCTCGTGTGATAATCTTTCATCTCTCGCGCCGCTCTTCTCTGGCGGCGCATCTCAGCCTTGAGCGCACCGCTTAGCAACGTGCCCAATCTCACCGCCGAGCCGCTCAAGCTTCTCAGCATCATCATTCCCGCGCGCGACGAGGCCGGTTGCATCTCTTCCACCGTCGAACATTTGCATGTCGAACTGCGCTTGCGCGGCGTTCCGCACGAAATTATTGTCGTGGACGACGGCAGCAGCGATGCCACCTGGCAAAAGCTGCTCGAATCGCGCGATCGCGTGCCCACTCTCAAGCCGCTGCAGAATTCCGGGCCGAACGGCTTCGGCCGCGCGATTACTTTTGGCCTGGATCGCATGACTGGCGACGCCGCCGTCATCATGATGGCCGATGAATCCGATGATTGCCGCGACGTGGTGCGCTACTGGGAGCTGCTGAATCAGGGCTGGGACGCCGTTTTCGGCTCGCGCTTCATGAAGGGCGGCGGGGTGATCGATTATCCGTGGGTCAAGCTGCGGATGAATCGTCTGGCCAATTTATTTATCCGCGTAATGTTCGGCACCAAGCTGAACGATACGACCAACGCCTTCAAAGCCTACCGCGCCACGGTGATCGAAGGATGCCGCCCGATCCTCTCGCCGCATTTCAATCTGACGGTGGAGCTGCCGCTGAAAACGATCGTGCGCGGATATTCGTGGACGGTAATTCCGATCACCTGGAGAAACCGGCGCAGCGGCAAAGCGAAGCTGGCAATAAGAGAAATGGGCAGCCGCTATCTATTCATCTGCCTATACGTCTGGCTGGAAAAATTCTTCAGCCGCGGCGACTACCGAAAAAAGTAACGCCGGCGTCCCCGCCGGCATCTTACGAGCGCGATTCCTAACCAGAGCGACGGCCGTGGGCGGACCGCGAGTGCTGAAGAAGCGCGGTGAATTCAAACTTGCGCGCCGTCCAAGATTTTGCCATTGGCCAGCGTTGGAGGTCGCAAGATGCCGGCAGGGACGCCGGCGCTACTTAAGCCTCTTTCTTCTCCGCAACAATTAAGAACTGCTTGCCAAAAAATCTCCACGCGAACGGCAGCGCGAGATATGTTCGCAAAATCCAAATCGGATACTCGCCGCCGGTGGACATGGTGTAAGGCAAGAACCGCGGCCAGCACACGCGAATCTCAAATCCGCAATTCAGCAGCACTTCGGACAAAGATAGTTCCGTCAGCGCCAAATAATGATCGAAAAAATCCCAATAAGACCCCGGCAAATATTTAATATTCGGCCCCAAAGCAATCAAACGCCCGCCAGGCCGCAGCGCCCGATGCGCCTGCAAAAGAGTTTTCTGCAGCGAAGCCTTCGAAGGCAAATGCTCGAAGAAATTGCTGGTGAACACTACATCCAAGCTGCCTTCGGCCAAATTCCAAGGTTCCGAGCAATCCTGCTCCAGCACCGTCACGTCCGCGGCGGCATGCTGGCGCGCGTCCGGATTCATGTCCATCGCAAATTTGCGCCCGCAACGCGCTGCATTGATGAATTCACACCAACCACAACCCAAATCGAGCACGGCAGCCTGCGCCGGAATCCAACGCGAAAAAAATGAAATCAGCACAGCCCAAACGCGCTGCCGGTATTCCGCCCGCTCGGCAAAACGGGTGCGATAAAGATCCTGCAGCTCAGCAGGCGAGTGCGCCGGTTCGCTCATCGCGTTTTCGAAGCTCCCGTAGGCCCCGCGCTTTTTCGGCGGGCCTGCCCGCCGGCAGTTTGGAGGGCCTCTTCATGCAAGATCGCGCCAGTGGCTGCCATCGCTCCGAGCCGGAACGCCGCCGTCAATCGCTCTCGGCGCGCTGCACATTTTCCACCATATCCTAATCCATGAATTTTCCCCAATTCCATGCTACGGTCATTTCGCGGCAAATAATAATGTCCCGAGTGCCTGTCTCCGTTTACATCCCCGCCTATAACGTCGCCGAATTCCTCGCGGCCTCGATCGAAAGCCTGCTCGCGCAAACTC
The DNA here is from genome assembly GCA_013286465.1 of Acidobacteriota bacterium. Classification (GTDB taxonomy): domain Bacteria; phylum Acidobacteriota; class Terriglobia; order Acidiferrales; family UBA7541; genus Palsa-147. The sequence continues at coordinate 78,456 of JABDFR010000001.1, forward strand.
TCGCTGCTGACGAAATTCTGGTGATCGATGACGGCTCGCAAGACGCCAGCCCGGAAATCGCCGCGCGCTATCGGCAAGTCACGCTCATCCGCCACGAACGCAATCTCGGCCTGGCAGCCGCCCGCAACACCGCTTTCCGTTCGGCCCGCAACGATCTCGTCGCGGCGCTCGACGCCGACTGCGTGGCTGATGAGAACTGGCTCGCCACTCTCGCCGCGCATTTCGCCGATCCGAAGATTGCAGGTGTAGGCGGCCGGCTCAAAGAAGGGGTCAGCCGCAGCGTAGCTGACCGCTGGCGGGCGGCTCACATGTCGCAGGAATGGGGACTCGAACCGTTCCGCGACCCAAAGTTTCTCTACGGTTGCAACAATCTAATGCGCAAATCCGCGGTGCTTGCGGCCGGCGGCTACGACGCAACCCTGCGCACGAATGGCGAAGACGCCGATCTTTCGCGCAGGCTGCGCGCCCGCGGTGGCCAATTGCTCTACGATCCCAGCGCCCGCGCCACGCACCTGCGCCACGACACGATTCGCTCCGTCCTCGATGCCTGCTGGCGCTGGCTTTTCTTTGGCTCGCTCTGGTATTCGCAGGGCGTAAGCCTACGCAGCCTCGCCGGCCACTCTCTCAAAATCCATTCGCGCTATTGTGCGAAGTTGGCCGCCAGCGATTTGCGCGCCGGACGCTTCGAATTGCTAGGCATTGACGCCCTCACGCTATTTTATTTTCTCCATCGCGGATTTCTACTGTGGAAGATGTCGCGCGATAATCCCGACGCATTGCCAGTCCACATTCCGCGAGCGGGCGATTAGGTAGCGCCGGCGTCCCCGTCGGCATCCCCGCGACGCAGCAAGCCCCGATGCCGCCAATACAGAGGCAGAGCCGACAAAGTCTTCATGCTCGAACACGGACACATATACGAGCGCCCGTGCTTCAGGGAAACTATCCAGCAACCTACGATTTGCCCGCCTCCATCGAATAGCCCATAATCGAATACTTGCATCTAAGCTAATTTCGACGCCGCGCCGAATCCGGGCTGTCGATCGTCTCTGCGATCGCGGCGCAACTGATTCAGCCCGGCGAGTGAAAAAGTTCAGGAATCCTGATGACTAATCGCAATCGTTCGCTGCGTCGAATTATTCTTCCCGCCGTCCTTACTTTCGCACTCGCCGCCAGCGCCGCCGGGCCGGCCGCATCGAATTCCGATACGTTGCTGGCCACCATGCAAAAAGAATTGGCGCGCGCGAAAACCGATTTGGCCAAGACCGATCCCGCTCCTTATTTCATCAGCTACACCGCCTACGATCAGAATGAAGTGCAGATCGTGGCGAGCTATGGCGCGATGATCGCTTCGGCCGGCGGGCATCATCGCACCGCCGACGTGGTAATGCACGTGGGCACCGCCGCCCTCGACAACACTCATAGCGATGGCCGCGCCTCGGGCATCACTTCCGGCGCTCTACCGCTCGACAATGATTCCGCGGCGATCTCGCGTGTGCTGTGGGAACTCACCGATCGCGAATACAAAAAAGCGTCGCCCGCATTTCTGAAGACCAAAACCAACACCGCCGTCCGCTCCGAAGAGGAAGATAAATCGCCCGATTTCTCCGCCGAAAAGCCGCAGGATCACGTCGACCTAAGCATCCCGAAATTCGATCTCGATGAAAAAACGTGGACCGATCGCGTCCGCCGCCTTTCCGCCGAATTCCGCAAATATCCGGAAATTTATTCGTCGGTGGTCGTTTTCTCAGTCTCGAAATCCGAAGCTACGTACGTTTCCACCGAAGGCAGCGGCTTAGTCACGCCCGCATCGTCAGTCCGCCTGGTAATTCAAGCGGAAACGCGCGCGGATGACGGCATGGATTTGCTGCGCGTGGAAACTTTCCAGGCTCTCGCGCCCGATCAACTTCCATCCGAATCAGAAATTGCTGCACGCATTCCGAAAATGGCCGAAGATCTCGCTGCGTTGCGAAAAGCGCCGGTAGCCGAGCCTTTCGACGGGCCGGCACTCCTTTCGGGCCGCGCCGCCGCGGTTTTCTTTCACGAAGTGCTCGGCCATCGGCTCGAAGGCCATCGCCAGCGCGGCGAAAATGAGGGCCAGACTTTCACGAAAAAAGTAGATCAGCTCGTATTGCCGGAATTCCTGAGTGTCTCCGACGATCCAACCCGGCGCGAATTGAACGGGACCGCGCTCGCCGGCTTCTATCAGTACGATAACGAAGGCCAGCCCGCCGAGCGCGCCGACGTGATTCAAAACGGCATCTTGAAAAATTTCCTGATGTCGCGCGCCCCATTCAAAGATTTCGGCCAATCGAATGGCCACGGCCGCGGCCAACCTGGACTCATGCCCACAGGCCGCCAGGGCAACTTGATCGTCACTTCGACGAAAACCGTGCGCGACGCGGATATGCGCCAAAAGCTGATCGACGAAGTGAAAAAAGCGGGCAAGCCCTACGGACTTTATTTCGAAGACATCGAAGGCGGCTTCACTTTGACGATGCGCAACCTGCCGCAAGCATTTCAAGTGCTGCCCGTGATGGTCTGGCGCGTTTATCCCGATGGCCGCCCCGATGAACTCGTGCGCGGCGTGGACATCGTCGGCACTCCGCTCGCCGCGCTCACGCACATCACCATCACCGGCGACAAGCAGGATGTCTTCAACGGCGTCTGCGGCGCGGAATCCGGATGGGTTCCCGTTTCTGCCGTAGCACCATCGATGCTTTTCTCCGAAATGGAAGTGCAGAAGCGCGCAAAATCGCACACGCGCCCGCCAATTCTCGCGCCGCCGGGATTTGAATCGACGGCGACGGCTCCAACGAAGCCCGAACCAGCCAACGGGGTGAAGCCGTGATTAAAAAACTCGCCCCGCTCAGTGCCATCAAAAATAATTCGCGCGCCACAATGCAATTCGCTCTAACCGTCGCGCTTCTCGGCTTGGCGTCACTCGCTCCCGGTGCCCGCGGCCAAGCCACGTCCACCAGCTCCGCCGCGGCAGCCGCATCGGCAAGTTCCGCACCAGCAGCATCTACTGCGACGGCAAACGCTGCACCAATCTTCTCGCCCGAAGCACGCGCAGCCGCTGATTCCGATCCCGTCCTGCAAGCCATGCTCGCGGAAATCGAGCGCTCCAAAGAGCATTTAAAAATGGACGGGGTGCAAGCCCCCTATTTCATCGAGTACCGCGTGGTCGATATCGGCGGCGAAGCCGCCAACGCGGTTTTCGGCGCGCTCGAATCCGATCAGCACTCCCGTGCCCGAATTTTGCGCGTCACCGTGCGCATCGGCGACTACAAGCAGGACAGCTACTTCCGCAACGGAGTGGGAGTAGCCGACTTCGCGGGCTATGAAAACGACATTCTCGCCCTGCGCCAGCAATTCTGGAACGCCACCGACCGCGCCTACAAAGCCGCAGGCGAAGCCTACGCCGCGAAACTCTCGCTGGCGAAACAAATCACGATGGAGCACACCACCAACGATTTCGCAGCCGCCACGCCGCTGATTTCCATCGAGCCGGTCGCAAGAGTCGACGTCGACACTGCAAAATGGAAAAAAGCCATCGCCGACGCTTCGGCGCTCTACGCGAAATTTCCCGACGTACAATCCGTCTCCTCGCAGATGCGCTTCGCCTCCGAAAATGTCTACATCGTGAACACCGAAGGCACGGTCGCGCGCCGCGGCTGGACGCAATACTTCCTCTCCACCTTCGCATCCACGCAAGCCGAAGACGGCATGCGCCTGGCGCGTTCCCCGTTCGTGATGGTCAGCGACGCGAATGAATTGCCCGCTCCAGAAAAATTCGTAGCCGATGCCGCGGCCTCGCTCGAATCCCTGAAGCTACTTCGTCTCGCGCCAATTGTTGACGAAGAATATCGCGGCCCGGTGCTCTTCGATTCCGACGCTGCCGACGATGTCTTCGCCGACCTCGTGGGAAATAATGTGGACGGCCCGAAGCCCGAACCCGGCGCCAGCGCACGCACCACCGGGGATTTCGCCTCCAGTTACAAAAGCCGCGTGCTCCCCGATTTCATTACGGTAGTCGATGATCCCACACAGAAGTCATTTCAAGGCCACAGTCTTCTAGGAAGTTACGCGTTCGATGATGAAGGCGTGAAAGCCACTGCGGTAACGGTAGTAGCAAACGGAACGCTAACAAATTATCTGATCGGCCGCGCCCCGATCCGCGACTTCCCCGCCTCAAATGGCCACGGCCGCGCCGCCCCAGGCGGACCGGCAGCCCCAAATATCGGCAGTCTCTTTCTGCAATCCACAAAGACCATGCCGCTCGCAGATCTAAAAAAGAAATTGATCGCCATGTGCCAGGATGAAGGAAAACCCTACGGCTATTACGTCCAAACGCTGGGCGAAGAACTAAGTCCGCGCCTGCTCTATCGCGTCTGGGTAAAAGACGGCAAAGAAGAATTAGTAAGAGGCGCAGTCTTCAATGAGCTCGACACCCGCGAACTACGCAACGATCTAATCCTAACCGGCGACAACCCCCTAGTCCGAAATCGCGAAGGCAACATCCCCACAACAGTGATAGCCCCCGCGTTACTCTTCGACGAACTAGAAGTAAAACGCGCCGACGCCACAAAAGACACGCTACCGGACTATCCGCCGCCGATCGCCGGCGGATCCAAGTAGCGCCGGCGTCCCTGCCGGCATCTGACGAAGAAAAAAGGAAGCCACAAGCGCGATCACGGACGGCCCACAAAAGTTAAATTCAAAGCACCGGTTTGCGGTGTTCATCCGCCGGTGAGCACGGCTCAAGCTGACTATTGCGCTCGTAAGATGCCGGCAGGGACGCCAGCGCTACTTCGAAAGCCTCTCGGCCCAATGGGAAAGATGATTCAAGGTAGGCGCATGCGTATGATCCAGCTTCAGCGGCGTGATCGAAATCGCCCCGGCAAAAATTGCCGCATAATCCGTATCCGGCTCGATTCCCTCTTTCACCGTCTGCTCGTGCAGCCAAAAATAAGTACGTCCGCGCGGATCCTTCCCCGGCTGCAGCAAGTTGCGCGAAATTTTTGAAGATTGGCGCGTAAAACGGACGCCGCCGGTCCAGACTTGCGGCACATTCACATTCAGCAAAACGCCTTTGGGCAAGCCCTCTTTCAAAATCAGCGGCGCTAGTTCCCGCGCGAATCGCGCCGCCGGGCCGAAATCCAAATTATTCTTATCGCGATACGACAACGAAATGGCAAACGAAGGAATATGATTGATGGTCGCTTCCATCGCCGCGCCCACCGTCCCCGAATAATAAATATTCTCGCCCAAATTCCCGCCGCGATTAATCCCGGATACCACGAGATCCGGCGGTTCGGGAAAAAGCGTATGCAACGCGATAATCACCGCATCAGCCGGCGTGCCCTCCACCGCCCACTCGCGCGGCGCCACTTCATCGCAATAAATCGGCTGCCGCAAAGTCAGCGATTGCGCCGCCGCGCTGCGCTCAGCACTCGGCGCCACAATGCTCACCGAGCCCACCGCCTCGAGTTCCTTCGCCAACGCGCGAAGTCCCGGCGCGGAAATCCCATCATCATTAGTTACGACAATATGTGGCATGGAGTTTGAGATGGCCCGACCCGGCGGCGCGTGCGCAGAAATCGATTCCGCCGCGGAAGCGCGGAGAGAAAGATGGTCGGGACGACTGGATTTGAACCAGCGACCTCACGCACCCCAAGCGTGCGCGCTACCAGGCTGCGCCACGTCCCGACTGGGACTTCCCACAATTCAGGTTATCACTCGGATTTAAGAAGGGTCAAGATGGCGCCAAGTTCTTCGCGCAGGTCCAGCAGCACTTTGCGATGCGCCCGCGCCGCCGACGAAGATTGCGGCGGCCCGCTGAGAGCGACACGCGCAGGCGCAGGCCCCTGACCGGATGATGTCCCGGAAGATTCCATTTTTAGAGCCGCGCCGCCGCCGGAAGCAGCCAAATCCGCAAGATGCTTGCGCGCTCCGGCAATGGTAAAGCCCTCGTCGTAAAGCAATCGTTTAATCTCAAAAACCGTTTCAATATCCTCGCGCCGGTACAAGCGATGCCCGCTAGGACTCTTCACCGGCTGCAAAGTAGGAAATTCCGATTCCCAATAACGCAGCACAAAAGCCTTAGTCGCAGTAATGCGGCTAACCTCGCCAATGCGAAACAAACTCTTCGGCGGCAAAGCATTCAAAATAGGAGCAGCGGCAGCAGCCATATCTAGTCCGTATCGTAAGCTCATTCCCGCCAGTGTCAATACTCCGCTCAAAAGTAGCGCCGGCGTCCCTGCCGGCATCTTACGAAGAAAAAACCACCCACAACCCCGATCACGGCCGGCCCGCGATGAAAATTAAAATCCGTAGCGCCGGCGTCCCGCCGGCTCCTACGAAGTCAGAAGCCGGTCACTGGCGCGATCACGGACGGACCGCGCCGTCAAATTCATTGCAGTAATTTGAAGTGTCCGTCCGCCCGCGAACATCGCCGTAATCGAATTTCGCGCGCCGTAAGATGCCGGCGGGACGCCAGCGCTACTTATGGCCGAAAAACCCGCCGCTTCCCCACCTTCCGCAAGCGTTGAATAAATCGAATCGGCGCGCCAATAAATTCAAACCGTTCGCGCAATTGATTTTCCAAAAAGCGCTCGAAGCTAAAATGGATCGGCTTGTTTTGATTGGTGAACAGAATAAATGTAGGCGGCGAAGACGAAGCCTGCGTAATGTAATAAATCTTCATCTTGCGGCTGGCGGGCGAAGTCCCGCGTTCTAGATCCACTTCCGAAAGCCAACGATTCAATTCCCCTGTAGAAATCCTGCGTCGCCGCGCCGCGGCAACTTTATCGATCAGCGGAAACAGTTTCTCGGCGCGATCCCCGGTTTTTGCGGAGAGGAATACAATCGGCGCGTAAGAAAGAAATTTTAATTTCGCGCGCACAATAGTCTCGTAATCCTTCGCCAGATTCCCAGGATTCACCGAGCTCGACAACCGGAGCGACTGCGAACGCGCCGAATCCGCCGTAAGCACGGCTTGATTGAATTTATCGGCCACGGCGGCTTGGCGTCCTCCGGCTAGTTTGGGACGCGGAGCCCCGCGCTTCGATCGAAAGCGATCTTTCCCGGCAGCCCCGCGAATAATGCGTTCGCGCGCCGATTTCGGGTCGCGCTTCGGCGGCGTCCCCGCCTTTTCGCGAGCCAGCTCCAGCGCCAGATCCCATTTGTTCATCACGATGATCACCGAGCGCCCGGATTCCTCTGCGTAACCGGCGATAGTCGCGTCATGAGCAGTCACGCCGAGCGAGGCATCCACCACCAGCAGCGCCACATCAGCCCGCTCCAGATGCCGCCGCGCCATGATCACACTTAATTTTTCGGCTACGAGCGTGGTTTTGCCTTTACGGCGTATCCCCGCAGTATCAAGGAACCGGTAAGCCACGCCATCGCGAATCGTCACCGTATCCACGGCATCGCGCGTAGTTCCCGGCTCGGGCGAAACAATCGCCCGATCGCTTTCCACCAAGCGATTCAGCAAAGTGGACTTGCCCACATTAGGCCGCCCAATAATGGCCACATTAATTTCCGGCAAGGCCTCAGGCGCGTCGCCCTTCGCAAACGAAGCGGTAATCGCATCCAGCATGTCGTCGAGACCAAATCCATGCTCCGCGGAAATCGGATAGACGGAATCCCCCATTTCATAAAACGGCGCAGCCAAATAAGCCTGCTGCGGCGTATCCACTTTATTCGCCGCGATAATCGGCGGCTTCCCCGCGCGACGCAGCAATTCCGCCAGTTCCAAATCAAGCGGCACAGGCCCGGTCCGCGCATCGACAATCTGCACCACGGTCGTCGCCGCGTCGATCGCCTTGCGCGCCTGCCGCAAAATTTCGCGCGGAATGGCCGCCTGCGAATCCGGCACAATCCCGCCGGTATCCACCAACTCGAACGGCTTCCCGTCCCAAGTGACCGCCCCATAGATGCGATCGCGCGTGATCCCCGGCTCATTCGTAACGATCGACCGCCGCGTGCCGGTCAAGCGATTAAAAAGCGTAGATTTGCCGACGTTCGGCCGGCCAACAATGACGATAGACGGCAATTTTTCAGTCATGATAATTTCTGCGGCGCCAGCAATAATTTTTCGTAAGCCAAAGCCCACTCGCGCTGCTCCGGTGTCTCCGGAACAGTGAATCCGCGCGCCGATGAAAGCTGCCGAAACGCGGAATGAACGTTGCATTTCGCCGACAGCATCAAGCAAGCCGCAATCATCGGTGATCGTCCAATCCCCGCCCGGCAATGCACCACAATCGACTTTCCTGCAGCATGAAGCTTGCGTAATTTCGCCAAAAATTCTACGCTCCCGTCATCCAGCGCAGGCACCCTCAAGTCCGGAACGGACAATCGTTCAAAAATCAATTCCATCTCTTTGCAAATCCGCGCTTCTTCCCCAAGTTTCAACTCGCGCTATTCCGCGTCGGTCAGCAGCGAGACGACCACGGAAAATCCCTGATCGCGAATCGAGCGAATATCCTCGCGAAGCAATCCGCCGCCGCTCGGCCGCGCCATAACAGCAATCTTTGTGTCGCGCTCACAGGCGACGCTGAATATTTTGAGGTCCATCTTAATCCCACTTGGACGGCTCAACAGACTTACCCACAACAAATAATCTATCGAGCGTGGGGGCGCCGCTTGCTGCGCCCGCCGGCGTAGCGACAACCGCAAAGCCCGCCAGTGCCTCCTCGCAAATCAGCTACGCACTCTTTTCCGCCGCCTATAGCGCCATATCGCGCAGACTACGAAGCCGACCATGCCGAATGCGATGGCAAAAACGTACATCAGCCAGACGCTCACCAGACCTGTCCCCAGGCTCTGATCCGTCTGAAGTTGTCCGAGGAAGTAGCCAGCGAACCATCCGAAAATGGCTGACAAGATTGCTGCAACCAGCGAAGTCGCGACGTCGCGTAGGAAGCCCACGGTATATGCGCGAGCCAAAACCAAAAAAAGCCTCGCACGCGCCGTCAGCTAGCTTACTACTTCTTGGCCTCCGTGCTATCTTAGAGTTTTGGGCGGCTCCCTGCCAAAGATTCCGTGAGTCCAGTGACCAAGCGCGCGAAAGATTCCGAAGCCAAAGATATCTCCATGGCCGATATTTTCGGCGATGGCGGCCTGCTGGCAAAGCGCCACCAGACATTCGAATTCCGCCGCGGCCAACTCGAGATGGCGGAGATCGTCGAAGAAGCTTTTGCCAAGCACCAGCACGCATTGATCGAAGCGGGCACCGGCACGGGCAAGACCCTCGCCTATCTTTTGCCCGCGATTCGCAGCGGACGCCGCGTGGTAATTTCCACCGCTACTAAATCGCTCCAAGAGCAGCTCTATCACAAGGATATTCCCTTCCTGCAAAAACATTTCGCTCCCGACCTGAAAGTGGCGCTGATGAAGGGCCGCAATAATTTTCTCTGCCGCCACAAAGTGCACTTGATGGCCGGCCAACCAGTGCTAAAAGGCATCGATGAAGTCGACTGGTTCGCGCAAATTCGCGACTGGGAAAAATTAACGGAGACCGGCGATCGCGCCGAGCTGAATTTTCTGCCCGATGACGCCGATCTCTGGCATCGCCTCGACGCCCGCAGCGACACCTGCACCGGCCAAAAGTGCGACGAATTCCAAAATTGCTTCATCACCTCCATGCACCAACGCGCCCAAGACGCCGACGTAATCATCGTAAATCACCATCTATTCTTCGCCGACCTAGCCATCCGCCAAGATGATTTCGGCGCGATTCTCCCCGAATACAGCGCCGTAATTTTCGACGAAGCCCACGAAATCGAAGACGTAGCCAGCGATTATTTCGGCCGCGGCGTCTCCAGCTACAAATTCGACGAGCTCTCACGCGACGCCGAACAAACCCTAAAGCTCCTAAGCATCGACGCCCCCACGCTGCGCAAAGCCATCACCCGCATGCGCGAGCGCTCCCACAGCTTCTTCGAATTTTTCGGCTCGCGCGAAGGCCGCCACCCCTTCGAGCCAGCCGAGCGCGCCACTTTCGTCGAGCAGCATCGCGAGCCCTACGAAGATTTCACCACCGCCCTAAAACGCGTGGAAGCCGAAATGGCCGCCCTACCCGCCAAACCCGAAGAAATCGTAGGCCTGGCCCGCCGCACCATGGAAGCCCGCCGCGAACTCACCTTCCTCCTTGAAAGCGACGAAAAAAATTACGTCTACTGGTTTGAGCGCCGCGGCCGTGGCGTTTTCCTAGCCGCCACTCCCATCGACGTAAGCACCATCCTCCGCGAAAAGCTATTCGATCAATTCGACACCGCAGTGCTCACCTCCGCAACGCTAGCCGTAGCCGGCCATTTCGATTATCTAAAACATCGCCTCGGCCTAGACATGGTCCGCGAGCGAGTCCTCCCCCAAGAATTCGATTTCCGCGAGCAGGCGATCCTTTACATTCCCGAGCGGCTGCCGGATGTGCGCGATGCATCGTTCCCGGCACGCGCTGCGGAAGAAATTGTCGAGCTACTCGAAATCACCGAGGGCCGGGCGTTTTGTCTTTTCACGAGCTACGTGCAAATGCGCGATGCGTTTGAGCGCGTGAAGTCTAAAGTCGATTTTCCGCTGCTGCTGCAGGGGACTGCTCCACGCTCGGTGTTGCTCGATCGATTTAAGACCACGCCGAATGCGGTGCTTTTTGCCACTGCAAGTTTCTGGCAGGGTGTTGACGTGCCTGGGGCGCAACTTTCTTGCGTGATCATCGATCGTTTGCCGTTTGCGGTGCCTAGCGATCCGATTGTCGCCGCCCGCGTTCGCGCGCTGAAAGAAGATGGGCGCGATGCGTTTGCGGAATATCAAGTGCCGGAAGCTGTGCTCGCGTTGAAGCAAGGTTTCGGCCGGTTGATTCGGTCGCGCAGCGATCGCGGCGTCCTAGCCATTCTCGACAACCGCATTCGGCGAATGCGGTATGGTAGGATTTTCTTTGAGTCGCTTCCGGATTACACGACTACCGGCGACCTAGCCGACGTCGAACGCTTCATGCAAAATTCCTGAGGACCGGCGGGGCAAGGACAAGGACCATGTTCGAAGTCAGCGTCGACGAAACGTTTTCATCCGGCCACGCATTGCGCGGCTACAAGGGCAAATGCGAAAACGTGCATGGGCACAATTACAAAGTGCGCGTAACGCTTGCCGGGCCGAAACTTGATTCCATTGGGCTGCTTTACGATTTCGTGCACCTTAAGCAAGCCATCCAAAGCGTGATCCGCACGCTAGATCATCGCCACCTAAATGATTTCGCCCCGTTCGACACAATAAATCCGTCAGCAGAAAATATAGCCCAGCACATTTTCGAAGAAATCAGCAAACAAATGAAATCTGCAGAAAACGGCGCGACAATTTCGCAAGTAACGGTCTGGGAAACGGATGTAACGTCGGCGACGTACCGCCCGTAGCGCCGCGCTGTTTTGTCAGGGCATGACTTCAGTCATGCCGCAGGCGCCGTAAAATCCATTCGGCTTTAGCCGCTGAGGGGCATGGTTTTTCGGGTTCTCAAAAAACTCATGAACAAAGCCTTTCTCGTAATCTGGATTCCAGCCTTCGCCACATGCTTTTACTGGCTCTACGAAGGCTACAGCCTGCGCGCCGCAATTTTCGGCACGATCGCCATGATCGCGGCCGCCGCCGGAGTAATTGTTTACATGCGCCAGCGCGAGAAGCCCGCAGCCCCGCGCCCGCAAAAACAATAACAGCAGCGAAAATATTTCGTCATGGTCATCACCGAAATTTTCAAATCCATCCAGGGCGAAGGAACCCGCGCCGGCCTACCCTGCGTCTTCGTGCGACTAACCGGCTGCAATCTCCGCTGCACCTGGTGTGACACCGCCTACGCCTTCTACGGCGGCGCGAAAATGGAGCTAGCCGAAATTGTCTCGCGGGTCCGCAGCCTCGCCGGCGCAACCGAACATTCCCCCGGCGACAACGCCCCGCAAATTTCCCTAGTCGAAATCACCGGCGGCGAGCCTCTGCTGCAACCCGAGACGCCCGAGCTGATGCGCCAACTTCTCGATCTCGGCTTCACCGTAATGCTCGAAACCAGCGGCGAGCGCGCGTTAGCCGGCCTCCCGCGCGAAGTAATCAAAATCGTCGACGTCAAGTGCCCCGATTCCGGCGAACCCGGCACCTTCCGCCCCGAAAATCTAGAAGCCCTCACTCCCGACGACGAAATCAAATTCGTAATCACCTCCCGCCGCGATTACGAATTCGCCCGCGAATTCACCGCCCAACATCGCCTCCTCGAGCGCGTCCGCGACGTCCTTTTCTCCCCTGTCTTCGCCGACCCCGCCGGCACTTGGCCCGCCCTAAATCCCCGCCAGCTAGCCGAATGGATCCTAGCCGATGGCCTCCCAGTACGATTGGGCTTACAACTCCACAAATTCATCTGGGACCCAGCCACAAAAGGCGTTTAACAATTTCATTCCACCGGGCCGCCCGCGCGCCCTCGTACTGCAGGCGTCCCTGCCGGCTCTTACGACCGCGATCGCCCCAAAAACCGCGATCATCGCCGCACCAAGACTCTCGGCTCACGGCACCGCGGGGGTCGCCGGCACCACCGACCAGTGCGCATCGCGAAATTGCCAGTGCCCCTCCCGAAATTGCGCTACCGCCGTAAAATAACCGCTCTCCTCCGTCCTCTTCCCCGCCGGATCAACCCGCGATTCATGATACGAACTACCCACCACCGCCAAATCCTGCGTCAAAGGATCCACGCGCAAATCATCTCCCCAACGCAACTCAATCTCCTTGATAAATTTCGGCAACTGCGCAATCCCAGCCGTAGCCGCCGCGCTATCCGCAAACGCCAAGCGTCCCTCCGCAGCCATAAAAAACGCTGGCGTGTCAGCAAACTCCCGCCGCCAAGCAGTAGGCCCGTCGCGCGTAATATCCTGCGCCACGGTCTGCATAAAACCGCGCACATCGGCCGTAACCGCGGCAGCCCGCGGAGCAGACATCTCGTCCGCTTCGCCACTAAAAGAAAGGTGATGCCTGCAGCCAGCCAAAAGAAAAATCCCAATCAACGGCACAAAAAGTCGAAGCCTCATAAGGCCCCCTCGTAAACCGGCCGGATTGTATCTCGAATGAGGAATGTGGAAGCCGTAGACTTCGTGGGTGCAGGCCTAGACCGCGAATTCAACCGCGTGCCGAAAACCGGGCGGGGCGTAACGGCAACGCCCGCCCTTACAAAGTCAACGTCAACAGCGTCCGAAAAGACTGCTACTATTCGTCGCACGGGTTGATGGTTTGGACTTACAGGAGACTCACTATGACTTGGCGACACAGGTTGTTGGGGATTTTGGCTTTGGCGGGGATTTGGGGACTTTTGCCTGGGCGAGCTTTGGCACAGGGGAGTATTGTTTGCGAATCGCACCGCGGGGCGCGGGAATACTGTGCCGCCGACGCGCGGGGTGGGGTGGAGATGGCGCGGCAGTTGTCGTCGGCGCCTTGCGAGCGGGGGCGGTCTTGGGGATTTGATGCTGGTGGGATTTGGGTGGACAGGTCGTGTAAGGCGGAATTCCGGATTTTGATTTATCGCGGGCATGGGCCGGTGTGGTGGAATTCTGGGGGGCATGGGCCTGCGGATTTTCGCGAGGGGGCTTGCTTTTTTAGCGATGCTAATTTTGGCGGGGAATATTTTTGCATGAAGCGCGGGGAGAGTTATGACTCTTTGCCTGCGGGATTTAATGACCGGATTTCTTCCGTGCAGCTTTATGGGCGGGCGCGGGTTACCGTTTTTAATGATGATGGATTTCGCGGGGTGCGATTGGGGTTGGATAAGAGTATTGATAATTTGAAGCGGATTCCGAAGCAGGATAATCCGAGGAAGACTTGGAATGACCGGATCTCTTCGATTCGGGTGGAGTGAGGGGCGATTGCGTCGCGAACGCCGCTGGCGGGAGGGCTGAATTCGGCCCTCCCCTACGGGAAAGGGCCACGTCAACGGCAACCGCGGCGGCTTTCGCATTTCATTGACTTCGCGTTGGACGCTGTGCTACCTGTACTGCGGCTTTTTTCGAGGGTCCCGATCGGCTTTGGATGACTACCCCTTCTCATCGGATTGAAGTTACGCTCGAGAGCATGATCGAAAGCGTCGATCTGGCTGAGGGGATTGTTATGCGGATTTGCGAGGCGGCCGGATTTACCGAGGAGGACTCGCATAAGATTGGGATGTCGGTGCGCGAGGCGGTGATTAATGCCTACCACTACGGTAACCGCGAGGACCGGGCTAAGAAAATACTTTTTACTGTGGAGTTGAACGCTGAGAAAATGACGGTGCGGGTGTTGGACCAGGGGCCGGGATTTGAAGTGGAGGAAGTGCCCGACCCGCTGTCTGAGGAGAATTTGCTGCGGACTTCGGGGCGGGGGATTTTTCTGATGCGGGCGTTTATGGATGAGTTTGTGGTGAATAATCCGCCGACGGGTGGGGCGGAATTGGTGATGGCTAAGCGGCTGCCGGTGGGTGGGAATGGGAATTTGAGCGGCGGCGGGCGGGATAAGGAGTCGTAATCCGGTGACTTTACATGGGACTTGCCGCGAAAGTGGCGGCGTGGCGATTGTGGATTTTAGCGGGAAGATTACCTTGGGCGAAGCTTCCGCGATGGTGCGGAATATGATTAAAGAGCTTTCGGCTAATGGGCAGAAGAAGATTTTGCTCAACCTTGGCGACGTGGATTATATCGATAGTGCCGGGATTGGGGAGTTGGTTTCGGCGTTTACTACGGTGCGGAATGGTGGGGGGGAATTAAAGCTTTTGAATTTGACGAAGCGCGTGGTGGATCTTTTGCAGATTACGCGGCTTTATACCGTGTTTGATGTGCAGACGGAGGAGTGGACGGCGATACATAGTTTTAAGCCGTAAGCGACCGCAACGAAATCCGCAAAGCCGGGCGAGGCAAGCCATCGCCCCTACGAAGAAAAATCCGCGCAGCGGTCTTGCTGGACACTCAAACTTGTTTGTGAAAGAATCTGGCCGCTTTTTCGGCTTGTTGGCTTGTGGGTGGGCAGCCCGCGTTTGAGGTTGCGGGCAGGAGAGCTGCCGACTGGCTTGGCAGGCTGATTGGGCGATATCAGCGAAAGAGGAGCAAAGAATTGGCACGAGAACAAGGAGTGGTGAAGTGGTTTAATGCGTCGAAGGGTTTCGGATTCATCCAGAGGCAGTCGGGCGAGGATGTGTTCGTGCACTTTTCGGCGATACAGATGGATGGATATAAGGCGTTGAATGAAGGTCAGCTTGTGGAGTTCGAGGTTCGCCAGGGACCGAAGGGCTTTCAAGCTGAAAACGTAAGTAAGGTCTAGCCTGTCCCCCGAATTCGGAAATGGCTCTGTTTGCTTTGGCGGACAGAGCCATTTTTGTGCACGCGGCGGGATTGAGTGGATTGATTGTGATACGATGAAAAATTGAATTGTGCGCATTGGCGCTGCTAGGAGTGCGATTTGCCTGAGCATATTTCCCGGAAAGAACTGAAGACGGACGAATTTCGAGACACGTTGGCGCATGGCGCGGAGGCGGTGCTTTCGCATCAGCAGTTGGCGCTTTATGTGGTGGGGGGGATTGCGGTCATTTTGCTGGCGGTGTTTGGGTGGCGATTTTATGCCGAGCGGCAGACGGTGAAGGCTGCGGCGGCTTATGACGATGCGATGAAGATTTTTAAGGCGCGCATACGGACCGCGGGCGAGCCTGCTGGGGATCCTACGGACATTACTTATTCGGAAGATAAGAATAAGTATGATGACGCGGAGAAGAAATTTGAGGCGGTGGCTAAGACTTATCCGCGGACCCGGCCTGGGCAGATTTCGGCTTATTATGCGGCGCTGTGTTTGGAGCATTTGAATCGCGATGCTGAGGCTGCGAAGTGGCTGGATCAGGTGATTGGGAGCGGCGAGGCGGATTTTGCATCTTTGGCGCGGTTGGAATTGGCGCAGCTTTATGACCGCGGCGGGAAGACTGCGGATGCGGAGAAAATTTATCAGGATTTAGTGGCGCATCCTTCGGTGTTTGTTTCTAAGCCGGTGGCTTTGATGGCTTTTGCGGATCATTACCGGCAGACGAAAAATTTTGCTGAGGCAGCTAAGCTTTATAACGAGATTAAGACGGAATTTCCGGATAGTAATTTGGCGCAGCAGGCTGGGCAGCAGTTGGAATTGATTGCGCCGAAGTCTTAAGTAGCGCCGGCGTCCCTGCCGGCATCTTACGATCGCGATCTCGCCACCTGCGGTTCTCGCGGGCGGATTACAAAATTTAAATCGAGCTATGTAATTGTGTTTTTCGCGCCGTGCTTGTTTGCGGTCTTGGCTTGCTTTTGTGGTCGTAAGAGCCGGCAGGGACGCCGGCGGTACGCATGCTAACTTTCATCGCGGGCCGTCGGTGATCGGGGCTTTGGTTTACGGCTGTGCTCGTCGGATGCCGGCAGGGACGCCGGCGCTACTTTGCTATAGAATGCCCGCATGGTTACGGCTTCGTTTGCCATGGATGTGCGGCATACGCGGGGGCGTAGGTTTCCTGAGGCTGCGCATCCTTACCGGAATGAATATGCGCGGGATCGCGATCGCGTGGTGCATTCGCGGGCTTTTCGGCGGCTTGAGGCTAAGACGCAGGTTTTTACTACTCGGTTTTCCGACCATTTTCGTAACCGTTTGACACACACTTTGGAAGTGGCGCAGATTGCGCGCACTGTGGCGCATGCGCTTGGATTGAATGAAGATCTCGCCGAGGCTTTGGCTTTGGTGCACGACATTGGGCATCCGCCTTTTGGGCATGCGGGGGAGAAAAAACTAGACGAGCGGATGCGGGTACACGGGGAACGGTTTGATCATAATTTGCATGCTTTGCGGATTGTGGAGAAATTCGAGCAGCGCTACTTGGATTTTCCTGGGCTCAATTTAACTTATGAAGTTCGCGAGGGGATTATCAAGCACTCGCGAGGTTATACGGCTGCGGAATTTCCTGAGCTTGCGGAGTATCTGCTCGAGCGGCGGCCCACGCTTGAGGCGCAATTGATTGATTATGTCGATGAGATTGCTTACAACACGGCGGATCTCGACGATGGATTTGAGGCGCATCTTGTGGACGTGGCGGAATTGCGGGAGCAGGTGCCTTTGGTCGGGACTCGCTATGCGGAGATCGAGCGGGGTCATCCCGGTGGCCGGCCTAAATTGATTTTCAATGAGACACTAAAGCAGGTGCTCAACTATCTTGTTACCGATTTGATTGAGAATACGCGGCGGAAGGTGGCGGCTGCTGGGGCTGATTCGGTGGAGGATGTGCGACGGCATCCTATGAGGTTGGCTGGATTCTCTAAGGTTGCTGCGGAACAGAATGCTGCGTTGAAGAAGTTTCTTTTTTCCCGACTTTATTCTTTGCAGGTGATTGATGAGGATCGGGAGCGGTCGGTTCTGGCGCTGGACGAACTATTTCAATTTTATTTGGAGCATCCGGAGGCTATGCCGGAATCTTATGGGGAGCAGGCTAAGGTTGAGCCGCTTTACCGGGTGGTTTGCGATTATATTGCTGGGATGACGGATCAATATTTGTTGCGGATGCATGCGGAGCAGTTGCGACCGGAGGGTGCGGGGAAAGCGGCTACGTGAATGAAGCAGGATAAGGATTTAATCTCCGAATGAGACGTTGAGTACCAGGACTATAACGACTCGACGAATTTTGTCCGTTACTTAATTGGTGTCACGTGCGATGCTGTCGGGCGCGCGTTTCTTGACAGGTTTGTTGCTGGCTTTATAATTGAATTTCACGCAGTGTTTTGCGGATCACATTATGTTTCTTGATGTTCACGAACTCGCGCTGCATAAGGCCCGCATACGGAAGACGTATGCTCCTGGGACTATTGATCTGCATTCTGCGGACTTTCGGCAGATCGAGCCTCTTGAGGTGCGGGCTACTGCGGAATTGCTGGATGGGCAGATTCGCATTACTGGGAATTTGCATACTAAGCTGGAGCTAATTTGCGCTCGCTGCCTGGATACCGTTACTGAGGAAATCAGCAAGGATTTTGATCTCTTCTACCGCTCGATGACTACTATTGCGGAAGAGGATGAGGCGCAGTTGAATCTGGACGAGATGGATATTGGATTTTTTGAAGGCGATGGGATGTTTCTTGCGGATATTTTGGCGGAGCAAGTGAATTTGGCTTTGCCGATGAAGGTGATTTGCCGGAGTGATTGCCGCGGGCTTTGTCCTCATTGTGGTGTGAACCTCAATAACGAAGAGTGCCGGTGCGAGAAGCATCCTTCGGATGCGCGGATGGCGCCTTTGGCGCGGTTGAAGCAGGACTGGTCTAAAAAGCAATAGACAGTTAAACTAGTGAGCTTGTTAGGGTAGTCGTGTGTTTGGGCGCGGGTGTTTGCATTTTGGGATGATGGGTCGAGTACGACGGACCCCAGCGGCTAAAGCCGGTCCCGCAATGCGAAGCTTACGGCACGGCTGAAGCCGTGCGCTGACAAAACTTAAGAGGAGTATTGAAATGCCGAATCCAAAGCGACGCCATTCTAAAGCGCGGAAGAATAAGCGGCGGGCGCATGATTTTCTTGTTTCCCCTTCGTTGTCGGAATGTCCGAATTGCCATGAGCGGAAGTTGCCGCATCAGGCGTGTCTGAAGTGCGGGTACTACAAGGGCCGCGAAGTGATTGACACGACCACCTGAAAGAGCCTAAGTTCTCCACGCCTTCCGAATCGGTGCCCAGATGACCACCATTGCCCTTGATGCTATGGGGGGAGATAGCGCTCCGCGCGCGGAAGTTGAAGGTGCGATACTTGCGGCGCGGGAGCTGGACGTGCGGGTGTTGCTCGTCGGGATTGAGGCGACGGTGCGGCAGGAGCTTGCGCGGCAGAAGGCTCGCGGGTTGCCGATTGATGTGGTGAATGCGACCGAAGTTGTGACGATGAAGGATTCGCCCTCCCAGGCTTTTCGCAGGAAAAAAGATAGTTCGGTGCATGTGGCGGCGAAGCTTGTTCGTAGCGGGCAGGCGGACGGGATGGTTAGCGCGGGGAATACCGGCGCGGTGATGACGATCGCGCGATTTATTTTGGGGACGCTGCCTTCGGTGGATCGTCCGGCGCTCGCTGCGGCTATGCCCACGGCTAAGGGCACACCTGTCGTGCTTCTCGATGTGGGCGCTAATGTGGATTCTAAGCCGGAGCAGATTGAGCAGTTTGCGGTGATGGGGGAGATTTATTACCGCGCGATTTTTGGGACGAAGCGGCCGCGCGTGGGGCTCCTTTCTATTGGCGAAGAAGAAATGAAGGGCAACGAATTGACGCGCGAGGCTTCAAACCTTATTAAGCAGACTTCTTTGAATTTTATTGGGAATGTTGAGGGGCGGGATGTTTATGCTGGCGTGGTGGACGTGATTGTTTGCGATGGGTTTATTGGGAATATTGCTTTGAAAATCAGTGAAGGCCTGGTGGAGCATGTTGGGGGAATGTTGAAGAAGGCGATTAAGAGCCGGTTGAGTTCGCAGCTTGGATATGTGCTGGCTAAGAGTGCTTTTGATGATTTTCGGAAGAAGACGGATTATGCGGAGTATGGTGGGGCGCCTTTACTTGGCGTGCGTGGGACTGCGGTGATTGGGCACGGACGCTCGAATGGGAATGCGATTAAGAATGCGATTCGGGTGGCGGCGGGGCTTTGCCGGTCGAAGGCGAATGAGACGATTGATCGGGAATTGTCGGCGGTGGCTGCGGCGGGGGCGAAGGGTTAGGACAGACACGGGCGGCGCCGCTCGTCCCGGCGTGCTCTCCACGTAAATTCCAAACTTAAAACGGAAAAATAGTTTATGGCTAATTTGGCATTTTTGTTTCCTGGGCAGGCTTCGCAGTATTGCGGGATGGGACGCGATTTGGCGGAGAAGTTTGCGGAGGCTCGGGCTGTTTTTGACGAGGCGGATGCGGCGCTGGGGACTTCTATTTCGAAAATTTGTTTTGAGGGTAGCGAAGACGATCTGAAATTGACGGAGAATACGCAGCCGGCGATTTTGACTGTTTCGGTGGCGGCTTTTCGGGTGTTGGAGGCTAAGGGTATTGTGCCGGATTGCGTGGCTGGGCATTCTCTTGGCGAATATTCGGCGCTGGTGGCTGCTGGCGGGATTGAGTTTGCGGATGCGGTGAGATTGGTGCGGAAGCGTGGGCGTTATATGCAGGAAGCTGTGCCTGCTGGTGAGGGGGCTATGGCTGCGATTTTGGGGATGGCGCCGCTGGAGGTGGCTGAGATTACTAAGAAGGCGGCGCAGGGGGACGTGGTTTCTGCGGCGAATATGAATTCGCCGGAGCAGACGGTGATTTCTGGGAGTGCGGCGGCGGTGCGTCGGGCGGTGGAGATTGCTTCGCAGGAAGGCGCGAAGCGGGCGGTGATTTTGCCGGTGTCGGCGCCGTTTCATTGCGCTTTGATGGCGCCGGCGCAGGCTCGGCTTGAGGCGGATTTGCGGGCGACCAAATTTCATACGCTGCGGTTTCCGCTTTATACGAACGTGGATGCTGATGCTACTACTGATGGTGATGAGGCGCGGGAGGCTTTGATCCGGCAGGTTTGTTTGCCGGTGCGATGGTTGGATTCGGTGCACGAGATGATTGATTCTGGCGTGCATATGTTTGTGGAAGTTGGGCCGGGGAAAGTTTTGGGTGGGTTGATGCGGCAAATTGACCGTGCGGTGCGCGTGGTGGGAGTGGAGGATGCGGCTAGTTTGCAGGCGGCGTTGGATAAGATTCAGCAGTCGCGGGCGGAGACGGCGGAGGCTTGAGGATCGGGACGGTTCGGCGCGATTTGCGCGGGGTTGGCAACGGCGTCGGCACGTTGTACATCGGCGGGCGCAGCAAGCCGGCGCCCCTACGAAGAAAATTCAAAGGCGAAAAATTTCGACATGTTTTCTTTGAAAGATAAAGTCGCGATTGTTACGGGTGCGTCGCAGGGAATTGGGAGGGCGACCTCGCTGGCGCTCGCTGCGGCTGGGGCGAAAGTTGCTGTGGCGGCGCGGAATGCGGAGAAGCTGGCTTTGCTTGTTGGCGAGATCGCGGCTGCGGGCGGCGAGTCGTTTGCTGTGGCTATGGATGTTGCGGATGCTGCTTCGGTTAAGGCTGGATTTCAATCCGTGCTCGCGAAATTTGGGCGGCTCGATATTTTGGTGAACAATGCGGGGATTACTCGGGATGGGTTGGCTTTGCGGATGAAGATGGAGGATTGGGATGCGGTTTTGCGGACTAATTTGACTGGGGCGCATCTTTGTTCGCAGCAGGCTATGGGGACGATGCTGAAGCAGAGGGCTGGGCGGATTATTAATGTTACTTCGGTGGTGGCGGAGACTGGGAATGCTGGGCAGGCGAATTATGTGGCGGCTAAGGCTGGGTTGATCGGGTTGACGCGGGCGCTGGCTATTGAGATTGCCTCGCGGGGGATTACGGTGAACGCTGTGGCGCCGGGATTTATTGCTACTGGGATGACTGAGGGATTGCCGCAGAATGTTAAGGATGGGATGTTGTCGCGGATTCCTTTGGGACGGATGGGGACGGATTTGGATTGTGCGGCGGCCATTGTTTTTTTGGCTAGCGATGAGGCTGGGTATATTACTGGGCACGTGTTGGATGTGAATGGCGGGATGTATATGGGGTGAGGGATGTCGATTACTTCTGAAGAGGAATTGCGCGGGTTGCGGGCGGTTGGGCGGATTGTTGGGCGGGCTTTGCGGGAATTGGCGAAGCTTGTGCGGCCGGGCATTACCACTGGCGAGATTGATGTTGCGGCGGCTGGGATTTTGTTGCGGGAGGGTGCGCGTTCGGCGCCGGCGCTGGTTTATGGATTTCCGGGGGCGATTTGTATTAGTTTGAACGATGAGATTGTGCATGGGGTGCCTGGGGCGCGGGTGATTCGCGAGGGCGATCTTGTGAAGCTTGATCTTACGATCGAACGAGATGGATTCATGGCGGATGCGGCGATTACGGTTTGCGTGCCGCCGGTTTCGGATGATGCGCGGCGGTTGGTGCGTTGTACGGAGCGGGCTTTTCGGAAGGCGCTTGGCGTGGCGCGGGCTGGGCGGCGGGTGAATGAGATTGGGCGGGCTGTTGAAGATGAAGTGCGGCGGAGCGGATTTTCTGTTGTGAAGGAACTTTGCGGGCATGGGATTGGGCGGACTATTCATGAGCCGCCTACTGTGCCTAATTTTTTTGATGCGGAGATGGATCAGCGGTTGACTGAGGGATTGGTGATCACCATCGAACCTTTGATTGCTGTGGGGTCGGGGCAGGAATTTACGGCGCGGGATGGTTGGACTGTGAAGACTCGGGACCGTTCACTTGCGGCTCATTTTGAACATACGATGGTGATTACACGGGATGCGCCTATATTGTTGACGGCGGCTTAGATGGCCTTGTCGGGCCGAAAAACGGGAGGGTCTGAAGAACCCTCCCCTACTGGGAAGGCCGACGATTTACACCTTGCGATGATGTGCTTGGAATGGTTGACCCTTTATCTTGCGGCGCTTAGAATGGGTGGGCTTCGACGGATTCAGTGGTGGCGGATGCTGTTGCCGAGAGCGGAGGAATAGAGAATGGCTAGCGTTGATGAACGCGTGAAGCAGATTATTGTGGAGCAGCTCGGCGTGGACGAGGGTGAAGTTACGCCTACGGCATCGTTTGTGGATGATTTGGGAGCGGATTCCCTGGATACCGTGGAGCTGGTGATGGCCTTTGAAGAGGCTTTCGGCATCGAGATTCCGGATGAGGACGCCGAAAAAATCACAACCGTGAAAGACGCGGTTTCGTACATCGAGAAACACGCCTCGGCGAAAAAGTAGCTACCCCACTCGAGCAGGAGAAATGTCGCGTTGAATCGCCGCGTGGTGGTAACGGGCGTCGGACTCGTCTGCGGATGCGGGATCGGTACCGACGAAGTTTGGAAGAACCTCCTTGCCGGAAAGAGCGGCATTGGACCTATTACTCATTTTGACGCCTCGAAGTTTGATTGCCGCATTGCGGGGGAAGTAAGAAATTTCGACCCGCTCCTCTGGATTGAGAAAAAAGAAATTAAGAAGATGGGGCGGTTTATTCAGCTGGCCTTGGCCGCTACGGATTTTGCTGTGAAGATGGCTGGACTCGAGGTGACGCCGGAGACTGCTGAGTCTACCGGCGTTTTTATTTCCTCGGGCATTGGCGGATTTGATGTGATCGAGCGGGAGCACTCGAAATTTCTGGCGGGCGGACCTGGGCGGATTTCTCCTTTTTTTATTCCTGCGTCGATTGTGAATTTGGCTTCGGGATTTGTGTCGATTCGTTATGGGGCGCGGGGGCCGAATTCTGCTACGGCTACGGCTTGTTCGGCTTCGGCCCATGCGATTGGCGATGCGATGAAGATTATTCAGCGTTGCGATGCTGAGGTGATGATTGCCGGCGGGGCTGAGGCGGCGATTACTCCTATGGGCGTTGGCGGATTTGCGGCGATGAAAGCGCTTTCTACTCGGAATGATGAGCCGGAGCGGGCTAGCCGGCCTTTTGATGCGGATCGAGATGGATTTGTGGTGGGTGAGGGATCTGGGGTTTTGATTTTGGAATCGCTTGAGTACGCCCAGCGGCGCGGGGCTCGCATTATTGCCGAGCTTGTGGGTTATGGGATGTCGGGGGATGCGTTTCATATTACGCAGCCGGCTGAGAATGGGGACGGGGCTTACCGCGTTTCGATGGCTACTTTGAAGGATGCGAAGATTTCTGCGGAGCAAGTGGATTACGTTAATGCGCATGGGACTTCTACGCCGATCGGCGACGTGATTGAGACTACGGCTTTGAAGAGGGTGTTTGGGGAGCGGGCTAAGAAGGTGCCGATTAGTTCTACGAAATCTATGACTGGGCATTTGTTGGGCGGGGCTGGCGGGTTGGAGGCGGGGATTTCGGTTTTGGCCATACGCGATCAGATTTTGCCGCCTACGATTAATTATGAGACGCCGGATCCGGAGTGTGATTTGGATTATGTGCCGAATCACGCGCGTAAGGCGGAATTGAGATATGCTCTTTCGAATTCGTTTGGATTTGGCGGGACGAATGCGTCGTTGTTGTTTAAGCGTTGGGAAGAGTAGCGCGGCTGGCGGAGGATGAATTGAAGATTGGGGTTTGCGTTAAGCAGGTGCCGGCTAAGGATGCGCCTTTGGCGATATCTGAGGGCGGGGCCTGGATTCGCGAGTCGGATATTGGGTTTGAGACGAATGAACCCGATAGCTATGCGCTCGAAGAGGCTTTGCGTTTGAAGGAGAAGCATGGCGGCGAGGTTGTGGCGATTTCTATGGGGCCCGATCGCGTAAAGCAGACGATTAAAGAGGCGCTGGCTAAGGGAGCGGAGCGCGGGATTCATGTTGTGGACAATGAATTTTACAAATTGGATCCGCTTAGCTCGGCGCGATCTTTGGCTGCTGCTGTTGAGAAAGAGAAATTTGATTTGATTTTGACTGGGTTGCAGAGCGAGGACCAGGGATTTGGTCAGACCGGCGTGCTGCTCGCGGAATTGCTGGGGTTGCCGCACGCTACCATTATTATGCAGATTGAAGTCACCGATCCGCGGATGAAATTGAAGCGCGAATTGGAGGCTGGGTGGTTTCAGTGGGTGGAATTGCCTTTGCCTGCGGTGCTTTCGATCCAGTCGGGGATTAATAAGCCGCGGTATGCCACTTTGAAGGGCATCATGGCGGCTAAGAAAAAAGAAATTGCTTCGGTGCCGCGGGCATCTTTGGGTGTGCCGGATACGCTGACACAGAAGGTGCAGAAGATTTATGTGCCTACCAAGTCCAAGAAGACGGAATTTTTGACGGGGTCGGCGAAGGAAGTTGCCGCGAAATTAGTCGAGAAATTGAGATTTGAGGCGCGGGTTTTGTAACGGCGGTCACCGAAGAATCGGATGAAGATCCTACTTATTACCGAGCAGCGCGGCGGGGCCTGGAACAAGGCTAGCTTTGAGACTTTGTCTGCGGCGCAGCAGATTGCGAAGCAGACTGGTGGTTCCCTATCTGGGCTGGTGATTGGTAAAGGCGTGGCTTCACTGGCTGACGAGTTGGCAGCCTTTCAGCTTGAGGAAGTTTTGCTTGTCGAGCATGACTTGCTTGAGAACTATACGCCTGATGGATACACCTTGGCTTTGAAGCAGGTTTTGGCTTCTTCCGGGGCTGAGTTGGTTTTGCTGCCGCATACCTACCAGGTGCGGGATTTTGCGCCGGGGCTGGCGGCTTCGATTGGCAAAGGGATGATCGGGGATTGCATCGCTTACCGGTATGAGGGCGGGAAGCTTATTTTTGTGCGGCAGATGTTTCAGGGGCGAACTGCGGCGGATGTGGTTTTTGAAGGGGCTTCGCCGTGGATCGCGTCGTTTCAGGCGGGAGCGTTTCGCGCGGATCAAGTGACCAAGCGCGATGGCGGCAAAGCTCCGGTGAAATCCGTCAGCGTGGATTTGAAGCCGGAGCAGCTTCGCACGAAGCCGCTGGAACTTTTCCGTGAAGCGAAGCAGGCTGTGGATTTGACGCAGGCGCCGCTATTGGTTTCGATTGGGCGCGGGATCAAGGCGCCGGAGAATATTCCTATGGCGGAGAAGTTGGCTCACGCGCTGGGGGCGGAGCTGGCGGCTTCGCGGCCGATTTGCGACGAGGGTTGGCTGCCGATGGAACGGCAGATCGGGAGTTCGGGGCAGACTGTGGCGCCGAAACTTTACTTGGCGTTGGGGATCAGCGGGGCGATCCAGCATGTGGTGGGGATGAAGGGATCGCGGACTATCGTGGCGATTAATAAAGACGCTAACGCGCCGATTTTTGAAGTGGCTGACTATGGCATCGTTGGCGACCTCTTCGAGATTGTTCCGGCCCTTACCGAAGAACTCGAGAAAACAAAACAGTCCTGACGCGACGCTGTGATAGAGTCCGCTTTCGTTTGCGGGCGAAGGTGGCGGGTGTGTGAAAAATTGCTTTGCCGGCGCGCGGTTCGATTCCCTTAGCGGGCGCAGAATTCGTTTCTGGGAATCGGAGATCGGATCTCGATTGAACTGGTGCCAGTTCGAACCAATTTCTGCGGCGCAAAATCTTACGCTCACACGTTTGGACGCCGGATCGGACTATGCTCAGCGGCTAAAGCCCTCGATTCTAAATACAAATTAATGTCGGAACCGAAGCGCCGCCCCCAAACGAGCATTTAAGAGATGAGTTCCTGTCACTTCCATGCAGAGGCTGACATCTGATAGGGCGACATAGACATAGCGCAGCCTCTAAATGCCTGGGAGCAAGCACAAATTGTCCAAACTGAACCTGCAGGTTGACCAGAAATGCACCATGGCGGCGGGAATCGAGTTTGGAATCGCCGGGATCAGACTAAGCTTGAATGTCAACAAGTGCCGCGGCACGGGACGTGCAGGATCGAGTTCTGGGGAGCTTCGGGTGATGTGCATGCCTGTGGAAAACGAGGGCCGGGCTAGTGATTTTTGTGAGTACCGGTACTCTTTGCGAAAGTTGACTGGGCATATAAGATATTCGCGTTTCGTAGTCCCCGCAGGGCAAGGCGCTTCAGGTAGGGACAGGGTAAACATCTGTTCGAATTCTGGCCTGGGGTACAGGTGTTGAAGGCCGGTTCGGAGCGCCAAACTTCAGTAATAAGCTTGGGGCAAGTTTGTAGTCTGGCCTCTCATAGAAAATCTAAATGCAAAGCAGTCGGGCAGTTTCCGAGTAGAAGTGTCAGTCGCGGAATTCTCAGTGGGGGAACCTGGATGCGGGCCCGAGTTACTAACGTAGCGTTCGCCGCGGTTGTCGCTGCGATGTTGTTGGTCGTCAGCGGCTGCGCGGGAATGGTTTCGTCCGCTCCGGCTACTCCTCCGCCTGGTACGGCACCGCAGATTACGTCCCAACCACAGAATCAAGCGGTCCTCGCCGGCGCGACTGCGACTTTTTCGATCGCAGCGACGGGTTCGGCACCCATGACTTTCCAGTGGCAGCAGAATGGCGCGCCGATTTCTGGGGCGAATGCGGCTACGTATACGACTCCTCCGACCAGCACGTCCGACAATAATTCCATGTTCCAAGCGGTGGTGACGAACGCCGCAGGAAGCGCCACAAGCAGCGCGGGAATGCTGACGGTGACGGCCGATCCAGTGGCGCCGAGTATTGTTACGCAGCCTTCCAATCAATCGGTGATGGCGGGACAGCCCGCTACATTTTCGGTGGCAGCTTCCGGGACGCAGCCGTTTAGTTACCAGTGGGCGAAAAATGGCGCGCCGATCAGCGGAGCGATTTCGCCGAATTACACTACGCCGGCGACGACCAGCGCGGACAACGGATCGACGTTCGTTGTTACAGTGACGAATGCCGCGGGATCAATGGCGAGTAATCCCGCTACGCTTTCGGTGAATCCGGATCCGGTGGCGCCGTCGATCACGTCGCAGCCGGCAAATCAGTCGGTGACGGCGGGACAGAGCGCCACCTTCACCGTTGCTGCGACCGGCACGGCTCCTTTGAGCTATCAGTGGCAGAAGAATGGTGCGGCGATCAGCGGGGCGACTTCGACGAGTTATACGACACCGGCTACTACGGCGAATGATAACGGATCTACTTTCCAGGTGGTGGTGACCAATTCGGTTAGCTCGATTACGAGCAGTGCGGCTTCGCTGACGGTCACTGCGGCGCCTGTGCCGCCGGGGATTACCGCGCAGCCTGTGGGCGCGACGGTGACGGCTGGGCAGACGGCTACGTTTAGCGTGGCGGCTAGCGGCTCGGCGCCTTTGAGCTATCAGTGGGAAAAGAATGGCGGCGCGATCAGCGGGGCGACGGGCGCGAGTTATACGACGCCGGCTACATCGACGAGCGATAATGGATCGGCGTTCCAGGTGGTGATTAGCAATACTGCGGGAACGATTACGAGTAGTGCGGCAATTTTGACGGTGAACGCGGCGACCGTGGCGCCTACCTTCACTTCGCAGCCCGCTAGCACGACCGTTACGGCTGGACAGACGGCTACTTTCTCGGTGGCGGCTTCGGGAACGCAGCCATTTACTTACCAGTGGCAGAAAAATGGAGCGGCGATCAGCGGGGCTACGGCATCGAGTTACACCACGCCGGCTACTACTACCGCGGATAACGGTTCGAAATTTACGGTGGTAGTGAGCAATTCGGCTGGATCGAGCACCAGCGCGGCCGCGGTTCTTACGGTGAATGCGGCGCCGGTGGCACCATCGATTACTGCGCAGCCTGCGAGTGTTACGGTTACGGCGGGACAGACGGCTACGTTTACGGTAGCGGCTAGTGGGACAGCGCCTTTGAGCTATCAGTGGTCGAAGAACGGGGCGGCGATTAGCGGGGCTACCTCGACGAGCTATACGACGCCGGCTACGGCTACGACCGATAACGGATCGCAATTTTTGGTGGTAGTGACGAATGCTACTGGCAGCGCAATGAGTACGGTTGCGACGCTGACGGTGAATCCGGCGCCGGTGGCGCCTTCGATTACTACGCAGCCCGCGAGTGTTACGGTGACGGCGGGACAGACGGCGACGTTTAGCGTGGTGGCTAGCGGCACTGCGCCGCTGAGCTATCAGTGGCAGAAGAATGGGGCGGCGATCAGCGGGGCTACTTCGACGAGCTACACCACGCCTGCTACTGCTACGACCGACAATGGATCGAAGTTTGTTGTGGTGGTGACGAATTCTACCGGTAACGCTACGAGTGCGGCTGCCACGTTGACGGTTAATGCGGCGCCGGTGGCGCCTTCGATTACTACGCAGCCTGCGAGTGTTACGGTGACGGCGGGACAGACGGCTACGTTTGCCGTGGTGGCTAGCGGCACTGCGCCGCTGAGCTATCAGTGGCAGAAGAATGGGGCGGCGATCGGCGGGGCTACCTCGAGCAGCTATACGACGCCAGCGACGGCTACGACTGATAGCGGATCGCAATTTTTGGTGGTGGTGACAAATTCTACCGGCAACGCGCAGAGCGCGGTTGCGACACTTACGGTGAATCCGGCACCGGTGGCGCCTTCGATTACCACGCAGCCTGCTAGCGTTACGGTGACGGCGGGACAGACGGCTACGTTTACGGTGGTGGCTGGCGGGACTGCACCGCTGAGCTATCAGTGGCAGAAGAACGGGGCGGCCATCAGCGGGGCGACGGCTGCGAGTTATACGACGCCGGCTACGGCTACGACGGACAGTGGATCGAAATTTTTGGTGGTGGTGACGAATTCCACCGGCAACGCTACGAGTGCGGCTGCGACGCTTACCGTAAATCCTGCGGTGACTGCGCCGAGCATTACGACGCAGCCGGCGAGCGTTTCGGTGACGGCGGGATTGACTGCCACATTTACTGTAGCGGCGAGCGGGACAGCGCCACTGACATATCAGTGGCAGAAGAATGGAACGGCGATCAGCGGCGGGACAGTGGCAAGCTATACGACGCCGGCTACGACGGTCGCTAATAGCGGATCAACGTATGTGGTGGTGGTGACGAATTCTGCTGGGAATACCACGAGCAATGCCGCGACTTTGACGGTGACGCCGGATACCACGCCGCCTACGGTTTCGATCACTTCGCCCACTTCGGGAGCGACGGAATCCGGGTCGATTACCGTGAA
Organism: Acidobacteriota bacterium; assembly: GCA_013286465.1. Taxonomy (GTDB): domain Bacteria; phylum Acidobacteriota; class Terriglobia; order Acidiferrales; family UBA7541; genus Palsa-147. The sequence goes on from JABDFR010000001.1 coordinate 108,043, forward strand.
TGCTTCGGCTTCGGACAATGTGGCTGTGGCGAACGTGCAATTGCTTGTGGACGGCTCGAATGTGGGCAGCCCGGATACGAGTTCGCCTTACAATTTCTCGTTGAATACGACTTCGCTTTCGAATGGATCGCATAGTTTGACGGCGGTGGCTACCGATACTTCCGGGAATGCGACCACGTCCGCGGCTGTCGCGATTACGGTTTCGAATCAGCAGACCGGCGGGGCAACGCCTGGCTATGCGAATAATGGATCCGGGTGCCCGATCAATCAGGTAGCTACCAATCTTACGGATACGGTTACAAGCTACTCTTGCCCGTTGCCGAATCCTACGGGCGACGGGAACTTGCTGGTGGTGGTGCTGCGTTATCAGTCACCGGCGCAGTCGCCTAGCTTCGCGGACAACGTTGGCGGGAACACTTACAGCCAGGCGATTTCTTGTACCGATAGCTCGAATGGGCATGTTTCCGCGATTTACTATGCGGCGAACGTTTCGGCGGGCGTGAATAAGATCACTGTGTCGTTTGGCAGCGGGACGCATTACGTGCAGATGTCGCCTTACGAGTTCTACAACGTGGCTACTTCTGCGGCGCTCGATCAGGCGAGCTGTAACGTGGGGAGCGGGAGTTCGGTTACGGCTGGGGCGCTGGGGACTTTGAGCGCTGCAGGGGATTTGGTGGTGCAGTCTGGGATCGTGGATAGCACCACCGCGATTCGCTCTTGCACGCCGCAATCGCAGAGTGGGATTAGCTGGGTGCAGCGCGAGACGATGGTGGCGGATAATTATCCTTCTTGCATGCAGTATGGCGTTTATAACGCGACTACGTCGTTCAGTCCTACGTTTAACATGTCGACGAGCGCGGGGTACATTTCGGCTGCGGCGGCTTTCCGGTCGGCTGCGGCCGGGACGGCGCCTCCTACTTCGGGGATTCGCGTGGTTTACGTGCAGCATGACAATACGCAGAATGAAACGGCTACCTCGATTCCGCTGCAGTATCCGGTTAGCGGGAATGCAATCGCGGTGCTCTTTACTTCTGGCTGCGCGAGTACCAGCAATACGGACTGCGCTTACCCGACGGGAGTTTCGGACGGGACGAATAATTACTCGCAGGCCGGCTCGACGATCATTTCAAATTTTGGGAATGACGGCGGAAATTCTTCGGGCGGGATCTGGTATGCGAAGGGCGTTTCTGCGGGAGTTTATTCGCCGACGTACTCGATGCATATTCGGTCTTCGGGCGGGAACGGGAATTCGTTCTTCATGTATGACATCGCGGGAGCGGCGGCGAATCCTTTGGATACTGGATTTGGGAGCGGCGGATTGGCTTCCTCGACCTACGATCAGACTTCGAGCGGTTCCGGCGGGCCTTTGACGGCTTTCACGGCGACGCCTTCGGGGCAGAATGAACTGATTCTGGCTACCGTGGGAGCGGCGTTCGATACTTTCACTGGGGTTTCTTCGCCTGCTGGAGCGCAGTTCCTTTCTTGCAATTACGCTGTGGAGTCGAACTCCGCGCATTGCGATTTGAATGGCGGGTGGGGGCTATTCTACAACGGGCCTTCCACTGCAGCGGAGACTTGGATTTGGACTCACGATACGCTGCAGGATCCTGGCGTGGCTTCTGGAGTGGCGCTCGGGATTGCCTTGATGCCTGCGAATTAGTTTTGAGAGCGGCGTACAGTGCGCGTCGGGCGCGCGTGAGATTTAGTCCCTCAGCGGCTAAAGCCGAAATAATTTTGCTGACTTTGCGGCATGACTGAAGTCATGCCTGACAAGACTTCGCGTCGCCGAAGTGAATTTTTTTCCTACCTGCTGGGAATTCCCATAGCTTCGAGAGCTCGACGCACGGCTGCTTTGATTTCGAAGCGGGTTCGTGTGGTTTTTCTGGCTTCGGTGATCAGCTTGTTTTTTTCTTCTTGATTTGCGCTTAGGGCTTTCCTTAATCCTGCTTGGACTCCTTCGTCGGTTGGGGCTACTAAGAATCCATTTTCGTCATTTACGAGAATTTCTGCGGGGCCTTGGCAATTTGTGGACACACAGAGTAGGCCTGTGGACATGGCTTCTGCTAAAGCGATGCCGAAGCCTTCCCGATCGCTGGCGAGAATGTAGATGTCGGCTGACTTCAGGAGATCGCTCGAGTCTTGCTGGAAACCGAGCAGTTTGACCTGGCTATAGATATTGCTGCTGGCGACCGTCCGCTCGATTTCTTCTTTTAGTGGGCCGTAGTTGGTTAGCAGTAGCCAGAGATTGGGATTTTCTGGGGAGAGAGTGGCGAAGGCTTTCAGGATTCGGTCTACTCGCTTGATTGGGGCTATGCGGCCGTGGCTGGCGATTACGACGGCGTTTTCGGGGATGGCTCCGGCGGTTCGAAATTCTTTGCGGGTGGCGGAGCTTGGTTGGAAGCGAGTGGTGTCTACGCCGTGATAGAGGACTGTGGTTTTGTTAGCCGGGTAGCCCAAGGTCGTCACTACGTTGTCTTTCAGGCCTTGGCTAGGGACGAAGTTTCGCTCGAGCAGGATGCCGCGAAATTTTTGTTTGATCGATTGCTTTAGGCGATAGAGGCCGAGGGGCGGTTTTTTTGTGGCGGTCGAGAGATCCGCTGCATCGATGGTGCCTCCGCCGCCGCCGGCGAAGAGATAGGTATTACTGGTGGAGAGACGGGCGGCCAGGATCGGGGCTAGGCTTAGGTCTCCTACGTTGCCTTCCATCAGGATGATTTTGTTGGGCCGGGCTGCGCTGAAAACGCTTCGCCAGTTCTGGAATTCTTTCCAAGAGGATGCGTTTGTGGGGAATGTGAGTTTGATCGTTTCCGCCGGCAGGGCTACCGCGGTTAGCCTTTGTTTCAGGACTTCGGAACGATAGGCTACGGCTACTGAGACTTTGGAATAGTCGATTCCTGAGAGCCAGTCGAGTAGAACTACTTCGAGTCCGCCGAATTCTTCTGCATTTACTGCGAACAGAACTCGATCCATTCTTTGTTTTGGCCTCGGGAGAAGGATAGCAGTAGCTTGGCTTATTTCCAGCGTGCTCCGGTTTGTTTTATTCGTGCCGCTACTTAACCGGACACAGCCAGGAGTGCCTGTGCTACTGGGCTTGCGGCGCGAGTGATAGCATATTTTCGGGAGCTGCGAAAATTGATCGAGAGCTTTGGCGACTAGCGGGATGATTCGCAAATTCTTTTTGGCGATATTTTTGATTCTGCTGGTGGTTGCGGCTGCGGTTTTTGCTGTCGGGCCGCTGCGTTGGCGGGCCACTATTTTATTTGATCGGGCTACTGGGAAGCTTGACGGTGTGAATTGGTCCGATGTGAAGTGGATGATGGGGCGCGGAACGGGCGTCGACCTCGAGCACCTGGCAGCCACGCGGAATCCTTACGAATCGATTGAAAGCCCGCGGCATTCGGCGGCTGATTTGGAGGCCGGGACGCTTTTATTCCGGCAGCAGTGCAGCCCTTGCCATGGCGAGGCCGGGGCCGGCGGGCCGGGCGGGCCTTCGTTGCAGACGCGCGTTTTTCGGAATGGGCGCAGCGATTGGGCGCTGTTTCGCGCCATTACGATTGGGCTTCCGGGGACGGCTATGGCTGGCCGGACTTTGCCGCGCGATGATACTTGGCAACTGGTTACCTACCTGAAGCAAATCTTGGCTGGGACTGCTGCTGGAGCTGGGACTGGTGCGTCCGCGCCGCCGCCTGTGTCGATTGTTCCGGTTACCGCCGCGGATTTGCGGGATAGCGAGGCGCATCCTGCGGAATGGCTCACTTATTCGGGATCTTACTCGGCGCACCGGCATAGCGCGTTGGGGCAGATCGATCGCGGGAACATTGCGGAATTGCGCGTGGAGTGGCAGCGGCAGCTTTCTACGCCGGCGGAGAAAGTGGAGACTACGCCGCTGGTGCGCGGCTCGACGATGTTTGTTACGCAGCCGCCGAATCAGGTTTTGGCGCTGGACGCTGCCACCGGAAAAGTTTTGTGGACTTTTTCCCGCGATCTTCCAGCGCAGTTACACGTGTGTTGCGGACCTGTGAATCGCGGGGTGGCTCTGCTCGGAGATCGCGTATTTGTGGGGACGCTCGATGCGCATTTGATTTCGCTGGATGCGAGTACCGGCAAAGTGATTTGGGATGTGGCCGTCGCTGACGCTTCGAAGGGTTACAGCATTACGGCGGCGCCTTTGGCGATCGACGATATGGTGGTGACTGGAGTGGCCGGCGGCGAATTCGGGGTGCGCGGATTTATCGATGCTTATGATGCCCACTCGGGGGCACGGCGGTGGCGGACATATACCGTGCCGGAGCCTGGGCAGCCCGGTGCGGATACTTGGGCGGACGATTCTTTGCGTCGAGGCGGCGGGCCTACCTGGCTTACCGGGGCATTCGATCCTGAATCGCGGTTGATTTACTGGGGCGTGGGGAATCCTTCGCCGAATTTTTATGGACAGAATCGCAGCGGCGATAATTTGTATACGAATTCGGTGCTGGCGATCGATGCGGATTCGGGCAAGATGCGCTGGTATTTTCAGTTCACGCCGCATGATTTGCATGATTGGGATTCGGTGCAGGTGCCGGTGCTGGTGGACGCGGTGGTGGATGGAGCGAAGCAGAAATTGCTGGCTTGGGCGAATCGCAATGGATTTTTTTATTTGTTGAATCGCACTACCGGGAAATTTTTGCTGGCGAATCCTTATGTGAAGCAGACTTGGGCGGATGGATTGGATGCCAACGGCAAGCCGCACGTGCGGCCGGAATCGGTGCCGAGTTTGCAGGGGGCGGAGGTCTATCCGGGGATTGCCGGGGGGACGAATTGGTGGTCGCCCAGTTACGATCCGGAGTCGGGGTTGCTTTTTGTGCCGACCGTGGATAAGGGCGCGATTTTTTATGGTTCGGCGCAGGAGCCGCTGGATGAAACGGGCGAGGACTTGGGCGGGATGAGCATGCCGATTCCTAACGAGGATGCGATTGTGGCGGTGAAAGCGATTGAAGTTACTACTGGGAGGATTCGCTGGCAGCACGGCGGGCCGCCGCGGAAGACGATGATGGAGATGAGCGGAGTGATGAGTACGGCGGGGAAAATTGTGTTTGGCGGGGATGGCGAGCGGTTTTTTGCGCTCGATGCGGAGACTGGGAATGAGCTTTGGCATTTTGCGGCCGGGGCGCAGATTTGGGCGGCGCCTATGACTTACGAATTGGGGGGGCGGCAGTTTGTGGCAGTGGCGGCCGGTCGGAGCATTATCGCGTTTAGTTTGCCGGAGGGGCGGAGAAATTTGCAGAAGTGAGGGATTTGAAGGGGCACGGGAAATTTCGGACTGGCTTACTTTTGAACCTCTACTTTTTCGGATGAAGTTTCTTTTTGCCGCGTGGAGTTTGCGGGCGCTACTCGTTTAAGCCAGATTTCGCGCCAGAAGGGGTAGATGCCGCGGGGGCAGAACAGGCGGCGCTCGCTGTATTTTGCCGTGCAGATGGCGCCTTCCAGGATCAGGCATTCTCCCGGGAGAATGCGCATTTTGCCGGTGCGCTCGTCGATGATGCGCTCGACGCGGGCGCGGACTCGGCGGGTGCTGCCGCAGTAAGGCACCATTTCGGCATCGAAGAAGAGGCCGCGGTTGCGGTTGGCTTTGTTGAGCGTCTTCATGATTTCTTCGTAGGATTTGATCTGCACTAGCTCCCCGGGTTGGAGATCGAGCGTTTCTTTAGGCGTCTTGTCGAGCGTGCCGCGGCGGTAGGGATAGGGAGTGCCGCCAAACAGGGAATGCAGGAAATCGTAGGCCCACAGATGTGCGCGATAGCCGGTGATGCGCATCGTTTTCTGGAAAAGCCGCAGGAAGAAAGCTCTGACGAGTGCCATGACTCCAACATTTCCCGAACTCACGTCGCGGACGAATTGGCTGAACTCGCCGTCGGGAATCGACTCGGAGGCTTTCAGAATATCGGTGGCCTGGCAGCGGTAATAAATTTCTGAATCATCGGGCGGATCTGGGCGCAACGTGAATTGAGTGAGACGGGCCCGGTCGATGCGCGGCGCGGATGTTGCCGCCGGCTCTCTTGGAGAGGGATGGGAATTTGTGCCGGCGGGTTCGGCGCGCTTGAGCCAGGCTTCCTTCCAGTAAATCAAGCATTGAGCCTGGCAGCCGCCGTGTGCCGCGCCGGTGCACCGGACGTCTTCGAGGTGGACGGTGTCGTGGAGTCGGCGGGATTCCATGACGGTGATGGTGTTGCAGGTTTTGTCGGCGCGTTTGCCGACGCGGAAATGCTTGCCGCAGTACTCGAGCATCTCCGGCATGAACGGCAGGCCGTTTACGGCGCCGTGCTCATCGAGAGAGGATAGAATTTCTTCTTCGCTGCGGACTTCCACGAGATCGCCTACGCGAAGATTTAAGGGATGAGGTTGCCCATCGCTCATCGTTTGATTGCTTCCTTCGTCGGCTCAGCGGGCCGCACTAGCTCGAACGCAGTGACCTTGGGATGGGGATTCACCACCCCGCGGACTTCGGTGAGCGTGTTTACGAAAATTGTTTGTGCTGGATACATGACGTGGAGTAATTCCTCGTTGTTGAAGCGGAAAAGTTCGACACCGAGATAAAAGGTGCCTCCGGCGAGATTTAGATCGAGCTCGAAGGTGCAGGAGAAACGGTCGCCGGGCTTCATCGCGATTGGCTGGCAGCCTAGATATTCAGTGGACGTGTGGAAGGACTCGTACTGCTTCTCGTCATTTAGGAAGAGAACTACCGAGAAAGGCTCGCACGGGCCTTTGCAATCGACGTCTACGTCTACCCAAATTTTTTCGCCGGATTCGTAAGCAACGCTGTCAGCATTTGAGCGGCGCACTTTCACGCGGGTAATGCCAACTTCTTTGGCCGTAATTTGGCGGCTTTCCGCTCCGGCGTGTTCGAGATAGGTGTCCATCACGAGCTGGCTGGGACCTGCGGCGGTTACTTTGCCGTGTTCTAGCAAGATACTGCGCGGGCATAGCTCGGCGATGGCGCGGAGATTGTGAGAGACGAAAATTACTGTGGCGCCGCTGCGGAGAATGGTGTTCATGCGCTCGAGGCAGCGATTTTGGAAGACTACGTCGCCTACGCTGAGGACTTCGTCGACGATCAGGATGTCGGGATCGACGTGGGCGGCCACCGAAAAGCCCAGGCGGGCGTACATGCCGGTCGAATATCTTTTTACCGGAGTGTCAATGAAATCGGCTAGGCCGGAAAATTCGACGATGGCGTCGAATTTGCGATCGATCTCGGCCTTTTTCATTCCAAGAATGGTGCCATTCAAATAAATATTTTCGCGGCCGGTTAGATCGGGATGGAATCCGGCGCCTACTTCGATTAGAGCGGAGAGTTTTCCGGTTACGGTGATGTGGCCGGAAGTAGGCTTCATGATGCCGGTGATGAGTTTGAGGATGGTGCTTTTTCCGGCGCCATTCGAGCCGATGATTCCGAAGGCTTCGCCGCGTGTGAGTTCGAAACTTACATTTTGCAGCGCCCAAAAATCTTTTTTGGCGTTCGAAGGACGGCTGCGGCCACTGAGGCGGGCGGCCATGGCAGGGATCAGGTCACGGAGCGAATCGTGGATTTCGCCGCGGACGAATTTCTTCGAGACGTTGGAGACCTGCAGAACTATGTCGGCGGCCACTATATGCTCTCCGCGAAAGAAGGTTCCCAGCGCTTGAAGAGATAGAAACCGAGCACGAGGCTGACGAACGCGATGATGCTGCTATAGGCGAGCCAGGGTAGATCGGGCGATCGGCCGTAGACGATGGTGCTATTGAAGCCCTCGATAAGCGGGGCGAGCGGGTTGAGCATCAGCAGATCGGCCCACTTTTTGAACATTTCCACATCATAAAACACTGGCGTGATGAATATCGCAAAAGTAATGATCACTTCGACGAGATACTTAACATCGCGGAAGAACAGGCAGGCGGCGGAAAGAATGAGCGCCCAGCCGGTCGCGAGTGCGATGGTAATGAAGAGCAAAACCGGAACCCATAGAAGCTGCCAACTGGCTCCGAGGCGCGCGCCGATAAAAACGATGAGCACGATCCCCGCAGCGACGCCGAAATCGAGAAGTTGCGAGAGGATGGAGGCCAGCGGAAAGATTTCGCGCGGCATATAGATCTTGGTGACCAGATTTGGATTTCCGATCAGGCTGGTGGATGAGAAACGGAGCGAGCCGGCGAAGAAGGCCCAGACCAGGCCCTTCACCGTGATGCCCGCGATTTCCTGGCCGGAGATGGGCTTGCCGGACATTACCGACATGCCGTAGCGCACGATGATGCCGGCGCTGACGATCACCGCGGGTAGCAGAATGGCCCACATGAAACCCATTACCGACTGCTTATAGCGGATTCTGATCTCACGCCAGGCGATCATGTAGAGCAGATCGCGGCGCGCGAACAATTCTTGAAGCGATTGAACCATTGTCGGGGACTCCGTCATGGACTTGTGGATTGCTCTTTCGTTGCCGATGGTGCTGGTGTTGCTGATTCTTTGCGCTTTGGTTGCTGTTGCGAGTTTTTGAACAGGCGAATGAATCGGCCGATTGTTTTCTTTGGGTTGAAGAGGATGTCGGCGAGTTCGTATAGCACGTATTTGGGAAGACCGATGCTCGAGAAATCGGCGCCGATGGTTTTCAGGCCCTTGCGGTGGAAATCCCAGAATTCTTTCTTTTTGAATTCGAAGACGCTTGCCGCGAGGAACTCGCCGTAGAAATCGATCTCGCGCCGCAGGTACTGGCGGTATTCATCTCCGCTGAAGAACTGCGGGCCGTACTGTACGGCGAACATATATCTCCGGATCGGACCGGGACCGAAGCGCAGAGCTTTCGACGTGATCGAATCCTCGTCCTTGCGCGAAAATGTGAGCACCTGGTGAATGAACCCGAGATCGTACTCCTGCAAAATTCGAAAGCAGGCCTCGGTATCGTCGTGCAGCCAGCCTTCGGGATAGAACGGCTGCGTTTTCCTGACGATCTCGGCGCGCAAGAGAATTGAGGATGGCGAGCCGGTGAGGTAGAGGCCATCGCGAAGCATGAGCTGGCCCGCTTTGCGGCCGGAAATAACGGTGCTCGAGTATCGCAAGCCGCTGCCGGTGATTTCGTCGCCAAACAGCCGGTAGGAGCTGACGATGCCGACTGCGGGGTTAGCCTCCGCGAGCGCCACCATTCGCTCGATAGATTCCGGAAAGAGCCAATCATCGGCGAGCAGCACCTGGCAATAGCGGCTCTCGGGCGACATGTAGCGCAGCGCTTCGTTGAAATTTTCTACTTGGCTTAGGAATTTGGGAGTGTCGAGTAGGCGGATGCGATTGTCTTCGCGGGCGTAACGCTCGGCGACGCTGCGCGAGGAATCCGTGCTCTGATTGTTCACGAGAATGAATTCCCAGTGCGAATACGTTTGGGCCAGGACGCTTTCGATGCACTCGGCGATGTATTGGCCGGTGTTGTAGAACGGCGTGATTACGCTTACCAGCGGTGGGTGAGTGGGCGAATTGAGTTCGGTTGTCGGCATTCGATCACTGCGCTGCTAGATCAGCGCTTTTCGGCAGTAAAAGGCTTCCGCGTATCTTCCTTCCGCGTTGGATTCGACTCCGCGAATTCGCAGCAGGGCACGAAAAGTGTCTTCGGTGAACCAGGGTTTGCTGGATTGCGAACGAAAGGACTCGACTATGTGGCGAATTTTTGTTTTGCAGAGAGATTCGTCGAGCCCTACGAAACAATTCGGAGAGCCTAGATCGCCGTCGTACTTGGGGATTTCGTATTCGAGGATCAAGTGATTGCGGAAAGCGTTCCAGGTGAGTTCGCAGAGCAGGCGATGGTCTTGGTGCAAATCGTTGCGCGTGTGGGTAAAGATCAGGTCAGGTTGAAAACTCTTTTGAATGGACGCGACGAATTGCTTGATGGCTTTTCCTTCGTAGGGGAAATAGCTGTCGCGAAAGTTTTTGATCACTACTTTGGAGCGGCCGGAATTTTTCAGAAACGCGGCGGCGGCTTTGCGGGCTTCGCGCTTTCGAACGGGATTCGAGCTGAAGACTACCCACTGGAATTCGAGCTTGGGATTTTCCTGGATCAGACGCAGGATCGTGCCGCCGCAACCGATTTCGATGTCGTCGCAGTGCGCGCCGAGGCAGAGGATTCTGCGAATCCCGTTCGCGGGCGCGAATAGAGGCAGCTTATGCATGCCGCTTGCCGGTGGAAGTGCGCGAGGGGGCCCGGACGCTACGGCCGTTGCTGGCTTCCGATCGAACTTCCGCGCCTTGCTGCGTTTTCCAGACTTCCCACGGGGCGTGACCCGAGGCCAGCATGCCTTCTAGAATTTGGCGGTCTTTGAAAGTGTCCATGGCCTGGAAGAAGCCGTCGTGTTCGAAGGCGAGGAGGCGCTTTTCTTTGATCAGGCGCTGGAACGGTTCGCGGACTAGCTCTTCGCCTTCACGGAGATAATCGAAAATATTTTTCCGGAAAACGAAATAGCCAGAATTGATACGCAGATTGGCGCGAGTCATCTCTTCGATTTTTTCTACGTGGCCGTCTTTTGATGACGAGACGATATGGAAACTGAGATTTGGGCGGGCGCTCAAAAAAGTGGCTACGGCATTATTTTTTTCGAAGCGCTCGATTACCGATGGCAGGTGCAGGTCGGTGAGACCGTCGGTGTAATTTCCGAGGAAGACTTCTTCCTTGCCAACGTATTTTTGCACGGCTTTCAGGCGCTGGCCGATATTCGAATCGACCCCGGTGTCGGCGAAGGTGATATTCCAATCGTGAATGTCGCTATTCGAGAGCAGAACTTTTTTGCCGCCTTCGGAAAAAACGAAATCGTTGGAGAGGCACTCTTCGTAATTCAGGAAAAATCTTTTTATGGCCTCGCCTTGATGGCCGAGGCAGAGGATGAAGTCTTTGTGGCCGTAGTGCGAATAATATTTCATCACGTGCCAGAGCATGGGGCGCTGGCCGATGGGCACGAGAGGCTTGGGGATGCTCTCGGAGTAGTCGCGGATGCGCAGGCCTAGTCCTCCACAGAAAAGCACGACTTTCACGACTTGGCCTCCTGTCGGGTGCTGCGATTTATCTGCCCGCCGCGCTGCGTCGATCTCACGGGTACACCTTGACTGTTGGGATGGGGACTACGAATTGGCCGCCCCACTCGCGGATGAAGGAATTTTGCTGGATGATTTCGTCCTTCAGGTTCCACGGCAGGATGAAAAGATAATCCGGTTTGGTTTCCTTAATGCGCTCCGGCTTGTAGATGGGAATGTGCGTGCCGGGCAGGAATCGGCCGTGTTTGTAGGGATTGCGGTCGACGGTGTAATCGATGAAATCGGTGCGAATGCCGCAGTAATTCAGGAGCGTGTTGCCTTTTCCCGGGGCGCCGTAGCCGGCGATGGTTTTTCCTTTGCTTTTTGCTTCGATCAGAAACGCAAGTAACGCGCGCTTGGTGGCTCTCACTTGTTCGGCGAAGGATTTGTAGCAGTCCATTTTCTTGAATCCGTGGGATTCTTCGCGGGCGCGCAGCTCGTTAACACGGGCGCTCGTTGGCTTCGAGGAATCCTCGGCCTGACAGCCGTAGATGCGCAGCGAGCCGCCGTGCGTCGAGAGCTCTTCGACGTCAAAAATTCTCAGGCCATGCGCGGACAGAATCGCCTCCGAGGTGATCAACGAGAAATAAGAAAAATGCTCATGGTAAATGGTATCAAACTGATTTTCCTGCATCAGACGCAGCAGGTGCGGGAATTCCAAAGTGATTACTCCCCGATCGGCGAGCAGGATTTTCATGCCGGCGACGAAGCTGTTGATATCGGGCACTTGCGCGAGGACGTTGTTGCCGAGGAGCAGGTCGGCACGTTTTCCCTGGGCGGCCAGTTCGGCGGCGAGTTCGCGGCCGAAAAATTTAACGAGCGTGGGAACTTTGCGCTTGACCGCGGCTTCGGCGACATTCGCGGCCGGCTCGATGCCCAGGACCGGTACCCCGCGGGCGACGAAGTATTGCAGCAAGTAGCCATCGTTGCTGGCGAGTTCGACTACGTGGCTGCGGTTGTTCAGGCCGAATCGCTCGATCATCAGTTCAGTATATTTTTTGGCGTGGGCGAGCCAGCTATCGGAAAACGACGAAAAGTAGGCATATTCCGTGAAAATGGATTCGACGCTGACGTATTCCTGTAGCTGCACGAGAAAGCATTTTTCGCAGACGTAGACGTGAAGTGGATAGAACACTTCGCCCTGATTGAGTTGATCGGCAGCGAGAAAACTTTCGCACAGCGGCGACATGCCCAGATCGACGAAGGATTGCTTCAGCGGCGTGCCGCAGAAGCGGCAGACGCGTTGCTCGAACGGCGAGGCGGCTTCGGGTTTCTGACTCGGCTTTTCTTTTTGGTCAGTGATCATGATCCTTTGCCCGTCAGCGTGGCGCGCGGAGATTGCGGCGCGCTTCGCTCAATTGAATTTCCTGAAAACCGGCTTGACTGGACGGCCGACTAAGTACTTCTCGACGCCGTCTTCGAGCGCCTTTTTGTAAACTTGCAACACTTCGCCGACTCCCTCGATGGTGCGCGCGATATCCGCATCGCTATGGGAAAAGCTGACGACTAGAGAAGGCGTCAGGAATCCTTGCTGGATCATTTCCTGAAGGAACAGCGCACGGAAATATTGCGAAGGCTGCTTTTGCTGGTCGCGCGTGGAATAGACGAGGTTGGGTGCCTTCCCTACCACTTGAAAATAATCCTGCACGCCGGCCTCTTGCGCTACGCGCGTGAGCCCTTCGCGCAGGCGCTCGCCCTGGCGATATAGGTGCTCGATTACTTTTTCGCGCTTGTAGATGCGGATCGTTTCGATGGCCGCGGCTAACGAGTGGTTTTCGGCACCGTGGGTGGTGGAGAGCAGGAAAACTCGCTCTTTGTCGTGCTGTATGCCACCTAACTTCATAATTTCTTTTTTGCCCACAAGCGCGGAGAGCGAGAAACCGTTGGCCATCGCTTTGCCGAAAGTGGAGAGGTCAGGCTCGATGTTGTAATACTTTTGCGCGCCGCCTAGATCCCAGCGAAAGCCGGTGATCATTTCGTCGAGAATGAAGACTGCGCCGTGCTGCCGGCACAGCTTTTGCAGCTCAGGAAAAAAGTCGGGTTGCGGCTCGACAGCGGTGGCGGCTTCCAAAATTACACAGGCAATTTTTCCTGGATGCTGGGCGAAAAGAGATTGCAGGCTCTCGATATTGTTGTAGCGAAACTGAACGGTCAGATCCCGAATGCCCCGGGGAATT
>JABDFR010000002.1 GCA_013286465.1 Acidobacteriota bacterium
CCGGAATCTGGGTGATCCCGCGCAATTGATATTCGACCGGGTCTTCAATGGTGATGAATTTGTCTTCATCGCTCTTGATTTCGTTGATGGCGGCGTAAAGCGTGGTCGTCTTGCCCGAGCCGGTCGGCCCGGTAACGAGCACCATGCCGTACGGCTCGCGAATATACCGGCGCAGATGCTTCAGCTCTTCCGGCGAGAACCCCACCACGTCGAGCGTCAAATTGCGGAACTTTTCGCTCAGCGTTTCTTTGTCGAGGACGCGCAGTACGGCGTCTTCGCCGTGAATCGAAGGCATGATGGAGACGCGGAAGTCGATGAAGCGGCCCTTGTAGCGCACACGGAAGCGGCCGTCCTGCGGGACGCGACGCTCGGCGATATCCAGTTCACTCATGACCTTGATACGTGAAAGAATCGTGGCGTGCCATTCTTTGGCGAGCGGAGCCATGGCATGTTGCAGGACGCCGTCAATGCGGTACTTCACCACTACTTCCGTGTTCCCGGTTTCGATGTGAATATCCGAAGCGCGACGCTCGAGAGCGGTGAAGATGACCGTATCGACCAAGCGAACGACGGGGCTGACGCCAGTATCGCGCGTCAACTTCTCCATCGTAATGTTCTCTTCGCTCTCCTCGTCGACGTCCACTACCTGCAGCGTGAAGCCCTCAGTGGCCTGATCCAACACGCGCTGCGATTGTTCGGTACGCTTGAGGATCTCGCCAATCTGCGTGGCAGTGGCGACTTTGATCTGCAGCTTCTTCCCGAGAAGCAAAGAAAGCTCGTCGTTCACCAGCACCTGGCTGGGATCGGACACAGCGATGGCCAGTGAGTGATCGTGCGCTTCCAGCGGCACGAAGTTGTAACGGAACATCAGCTCGGCCGGGATGCTGCGGAAAAGTTCCGGATCGATGCGCTGATCGCGCAGATCAATAAACGAACAGCGATAGCGCTGGGCCAGCAGCTTGCTCCGTTCCGCTTCAGCCTGCGGATCGGGTTGCGCGGGAGGGGCGGGGCTGCGATTTGTGGTAGCACTCATTCGGAGTTACCCCTGAACTGTCCCGGCGGTCAAAGAGAACATGGGCAGGTAGAGTGCAATCAAAATGAAGGCGATCACGGCGGCCATGATCACCAAGATTGCCGGTTCCACCCACGCAAGAATCGCCGTGAGTTTCAAATCCACTTCCTGTTCGTAAAATTCCGCCACGCTGGTAAGCATGGGCGCCAGCGCGCCAGACGCTTCGCCGACTTCAATCATTTCAAGAGCCAGGTCCGGCATCACGTGCGTTTCGAGCAGCGCCGTGTGCAGCGGCGTACCTTCGCGCACTTGCGCCACCGCCTTGCGCACCGAAGTCGAAATCAGTTTGCTGCCCATGGCATCGGCGGAAGTGTCGAGGGCATTCACCAGCGGCGATCCGCCCGCCAGCAAAGTAGAAAGTGTGCGCACAAATTGCGCGATCTGCGCTTTCAGCCAGATGTTGCCGATCACCGGAATGCGCGGCTTGAAGCGGTCGATCACCAGCGCCCCAGCCTCGCTGCGCGCCCACAAAAACAGCAGCGTCCCCACGATGCCCAACCCGGCCAGCACGAAAAAGATGTACTCGCGCAACGGCAACGAGATCGCCAGCACGATGCGCGTAATCGTCGGCAACTGCACGTTCAACTCTTTATACAATTCCGCAAACCGCGGCACCGCAAAGGTCACCAGGTAGGACAGCACGATCACGACCATCACAATCAAAATACTCGGATAAATCAGCACGTTCTTCAGCCGGCTGAAAAACGAACTCGTGGTCTTCTGGTACGCAATATATTGATCGAGAACGGTGCTCAGGCTGCCGCTCTTCTCACCGGCCATCACCGAAGTCGTATACACCGGCGGAAACACCGCCTGCGCCACCAGCGCTTCCGAAAGCAGCGCTCCAGTCCGCACTCGTTCGCGCACGTCAGCCAGCAGCGGCCGTAAGCGCGGCGCGGCAGCGCGCTCAGCCAGCAAATCGAGCGCCGTCAAAATCGGCAAACCGGCCTTGATCAGCGTATTGAACTGCTGATTGAAAATCAGGAAGTCCTGCCCGCGAACCAGCCGGCTCGACCCGGATCGCCGGAAGCGGCTGGCCAGGCCCAAATTCCGATTAATCGAATAGACGTAGAAGCCGCGCTCTGACAGCCGGTGGCGCGCTTCATTCTCAGAAAGCGCAGTCTCCACTTGCTCGAAAACCTTACCGGTGGAATCTGCGATTTTGCAAACGTACTCAGCCATTAAGCGAACGCTTCCCTGACGCTGATTTTTTCCACAGGCTTAAAGTCTAGCACAACCGCGCCAAAGCCCATGCCGCGACGGCGCGCTCTGCCGCCATTATCGTAATAGCGTGTAACCGGGGGTCGGGGGGGCGGCGGCAAGCCTTTCAGGAACTTCGGGCACCCTTGTAAAGATGCCGTTCGCAGCAAAATCTTTGCCTCACCGCCGCGTTTTTCGTACACAACCAGTTACTTGACGCGCCGCCTGGAGCCTGCGCCATTGAGGCGCTAGTGGATGCCGCGGGCGAGATCTTCCGCGTTCACGATGCTTACGCCGGGCGGCGGCTCGAAGTGGAACATCGCCTCGGGGGCCGCGACATTTTCGCGCCAGTCGCCGAAGCGAAATTCGGTTTCGATGTCGCCGGGTTCGCGTACCACAACACGCGTGAGGTGATACTCGGGATCGACTTCGAAGAGGATTTGCCGGAATGTCGAGTTGTTTTCGTCTCCCGGGGGCGACGGCCGTGGCAAGCAATTCAGTACAACGTTGCGCGGGTCAAGTGCAGCATCGCTTGACGCGCCACCATTCGCGCCGGAAGTGATCAGCTCGATTTTGCCGCAGAGACGATCGAGATGGATCTTGCCGGTGAGCAATGCGAGCGGCGTGCGCCAATCGTCGCTTTCTTTTAGTTTGGCGCGGCTGGCGGTGCGATCGGCTGGGACGTAGAGCCACACGTTCGTGCCATCTACCAGGAAAAGTTTCGTGGACGGGGATTCGTATTCCCAGCGCATGCGGCCCGGCTTTGAGAAATAGACGACGCCGGATTCCGATTGGCCTGGTTGACCGGAAGCGCGGTAACGCTCGTAGAACTTGGCTTGGAGCGTGTGGGCTTTGGCGTAGCGGGCTTCTACCGCGTGCACGATTTCCGGGGCGGTTTGAGTTGCCGGGGGAAGAAACCACGTGAGCAAAAATGCCATGCGCAGCACATTCACGGGTCGAGTTTAGCAGGATGCTTGCTGGGCCGGAAGGCGGCAGCGCGGATGGGAATCATCGAGCGGCCCGCGGCCATGGTAGACGTACGCATCGCCGCACAAAAACGCCGGCAGGCTGCCAGCGCTGCGCGGGCATTGGTACAGTGCGGATTACTGCAGGGCTGGTAGCGCTTCGCAGGCTGCCGGGGTGGCTGTTGTTGCGCCGGTAGCGTCGAAATGGATGATGCCGGGTTGATCGCTGCAGAAGCTGCGATTGCCGGTGAAACCTACTGTTAACGGCGTGGCCGAGACTACGTATTGAAAGAAGCCCGGGGCTGAGCAGGTCGGAGCCACCGCTACGGTCGGGCCGGAGACTGTATACGCAAATTGATACCCGCTCTTCTGATTGGGAGCGTTGACGAGAGTGTTATCGACGAGCTGCGCGAAATCGCAGGTGGAAGAATTGCCGCCTGGACCGCCGAAGGTTGCAAAAGTCGGGGGAAAGCCGTTGTTCCAAGTCGAATTATAGACGACTGCCGCAGTGGTGATGGTGCGGAGGTTCTCCGCCGCAGACGCTTCGTTGGCGGACATGCGTGCCTTCAACAGATTGGGGATGGCGATGGCGGCGATGATCAGAATGATAGCTACCACGATGAGCAGCTCGATGAGTGAAAAACCGGACGTGCCGGTTTGCCGCAGTTTCCCTTGGCCGATTTGGACTTGAGCGCGCATTCCGTATCTCCGTTGCCTCCGCCTGTTTTATGCAACAAAGGAGAGAGCCGAAGCCCTCTCCCTGTTGCGAGGTGATTGTTCCGGTTCTGCGTTTACTGCAAGGAAGCGAGTGCTTCGCAGGCCGTATCTGTTGCCGGCGCTGCGCCGCCCGTCGGATCCACGTGGATCACGCCGGATTCGTCGCTGCAGAACGTGCGGTTGCCGGTCGCGTTCACGCTCAGAGGTACCGCGCCGGTAACGTAGGTTGCCGAACCCGGAGCGCCGCAGCCGGTGGCTGCCGCAGTCAGGGCCTTCACCTGCGTGTAGGTCAAGGTGTAGCCGCTCTTCTGACCGGTGGTGGTCAAGGTCGTATCGAGCAAGTTTGCTGCGCCGCAATTGCCTGGAGGTGCGCCACCGAAGATCGCAAATGTTTGCGGGAAGCCGTTGTTAAACGTCGATTGATAGGTCACCGCTGCCGTGTTAATGGTGCGCAGCGTGCCGACTGCCGAAGCCTCGTTAGCCGCAATGCGGGCCTTTAGGAGGTTCGGAATTGCGATGGCCGCGATGATCAAAATGATCGCCACGACGATCAGCAGTTCGATTAGCGAGAAACCCTTCTGATTCCTTTTCATCTTCTCTCCTTGAATTCCCAACTTGAACACACAGCTTTCGTGCCGAAGGGGCCGACGCGCTGGCGTCATACAGTGACTAGTGCAACTGGGCTGCCAGCCGCGAGCTCCGCTGCTTAGCTGCGGTCCAAATCTACAACTCTAGATGCTGCAACTACTTGCGAGTCAACCAAAACGGCAAAGTGACTTCGTGATTACTTCCCAGATTGGCTCCCTCTCGAAACTGACATTTTATGTCGACCGGAATTGCCACATATCCGCTGGCGCCGCCCGCGGGTCCTTGTCGCCCGGCCAGGCCGAACGGCTGCGTGGAATCGGCCTGTCGAGGATTAGGGACCGTCTGGGAAGCCGCAGAATAGGCAGAATAGGCTTGGAGATGCTTACGCGGAACAACAGTAACAAACGAGTTAAAGAGATGGTGTAGCAATCGTGACATCAAGCCTACCTCGTTTATTATGACAGTCGGGAGCTTGCTTCACAAGCAGGATGGCGGCTGCGAAACTACGGTTGCCTGGTGCATCCCCCCAGCAATCCTTCTAAAACCGTTCAAACACGCGGCTAAATCGGACGAGCCTAGAAAAGCGAAACGGGGAGGAAGCCAAGGCTTCCTCCCCATTCGCAGAATTGCAGTTGGTTACTGGAGTGCCGAGAGAGCTTCGCAAGCCACGTCTGTGGCCGGCGCTGCGCCGCCCGTCGGATCCACGTGGATCACGCCGGATTCGTCGCTGCAGAACGTGCGGTTACCCGTCGCGTTCACGCTCAGTGGTACTGCACCCGTTACGTAAGTCGCCGAACCAGGAGCGCCGCAGCCCGTCGCTGCCGCAGTCAAAGCCGTCACTTGCGTGTAGGTCAAGGTGTAGCCGCTCTTCTGCCCGGTGGTCGTCAAAGTCGTATCGAGCAGGTTCGCTGCGCCGCAGTTTCCCGGAGGTGCGCCGCCGAAAATGGCGAAGGTCTGGGGGAAGCCGTTGTTGTACGTCGACTGATAGGTGACCGCTGCGGTGTTAATCGTGCGCAGCGTGCCGACCGCCGAAGACTCGTTGGCCGCGATGCGGGCCTTCAAGAGGTTCGGAATAGCAATCGCCGCGATGATCAAAATGATGGCCACGACGATCAGCAATTCGATGAGTGAGAAACCCTTCTGATTCCTTTTCATCTTCTCTCCTTGAGATTTGGACAGCGTTACAAAGAACTCTTCGGGCTCCCTGGCGGGGGTGCCGCGGCTACTAAGTGCAACTCTACTGCCACAATGGGGCCTAGTTCCAGTACCACACCGACCATTCGTAACGTACGTAGATTCATATACTTATCCAGGGAATCGATCTGAATTGTGTCCCGCTGCTTCCCGGAATGGGCTGGGGTGCCCGGAAATCGACATTTTCCGTCACTGTGAAATGCCCCCAGACGGCAAGTTGCCCTTGCATCGGACTGTTTTCGTCGATCATTGAACTGGAAATCGTGGATATTGGCGCCCGTCGACGGGACGCGAGAAACAATCACGAACTTGCATCGGCTCGATGGGGAAACGCATGAGGGAATCGGTTCGTGCCTAGACGCCGTGTTTCTTGGCGTAGTGGCGGAACGAGCGGTAGCTCATCTTAAGGAGTTCGGACGCCCGCACGCGGACGCCCCCAGTGCATTCCAGGGCCGCCAGCAGGTAGGCGCGTTCGATTTCCCCGATCTTTTGCTCGAGGTCCAGCCCGCCTTCGGGAACCAGGTGGTCGTGATTGTTGGACTGGAGATCGGGTCGATGCTCCTGGTAGTAGCGCGTGATGCGCTCCGGAAGGCCTTCCATGGTGATCCAACGGCCGGTTTCGAGAGCTACGGCGCGCTCGATTGTGTTCTCCAGTTCGCGTACGTTTCCCGGCCAGTCGTAGGCTTCGAGACGCTCCATGGCCTTTGGCTCGATGGCCTCGACGGCCTTGGACATGGATTTGCGGTAGCGCTCCAGGAAAGAGCGGGCCAGCAGCGCGATATCTTCGCGGCGCTCGCGCAAAGGCGGCAAATGGATGGGGATCACGCTCAGCCGGTAGTAAAGGTCCTCGCGGAAACGGCCTTCGGCGATTTCTTTTTCGAAGTCTTTGTTGGTGGCCGCGATTACTCGCACGTCGACGTCTTCTTCCACCGTGCTGCCGAGCGGCCGGACCTTCCCTTCCTGCAACACGCGATAGAGCTTCACCTGCATGGTGAGACTCATGTTGCCGATCTCATCCATGAACAACGTTCCACCGTGTGCCGCTTTGAAAAGTCCGTGGCGATTTTCGCCAGCGCCAGTGAAGGCGCCTTTCATGTAGCCGAACAGCTCGGATTCGAGCAGTGTCTCCGGGAATGCGCCGCAGTTAATGGTGATGAACGGCTTTTTCGAGCGCGCGCTATTTTCATGGATGGCGCGCGCCACCAATTCTTTTCCAGTGCCGCTTTCGCCGGTAATCAGCACCCGGCTCGATTGCGGGGCGATGGTTTGAATCAGCTCGAAAATTTCTCGCATCTTCGGACTTGTGCCGATGATGTGGTCGAGGCCCGTAAGACGGCGGAGTTCTCGGCGGAGGATGCCGGTTTCTTTCTTCAGCTCGATGCTCTCGGCTATTTTGGCGACGGCTTGCCGCAGCTCATCGATGAGCGAGTCGCCCTTAATGACGTAACGGTCCGCTCCAAAATTCACGGCGTCGATCGCGGTGGAAAGCGTAGGCACGCCGGTGATCAGGATGAACACGGTCTCAGGCGAAATTTCGCGCGCGTATTGCAGCAGATCGACACCACTCATGTCGCGCATATTGATGTCGGAGACGATGATGTCAAAAAGCTGTGTCTCGAGCCGCCGCTTGGCCTGTTCGCCGCTCGAAGCCAGCTCGACGCGGTGACCATCCTTACGAAAAGTAATTTCGAGAAGTTCGCAGATGGAGCGCTCGTCGTCGACCACCAGCACGTGAGCCATGGCTTAGACCTGCCTCACGGCTTCGATGGCCGGCTCGGATTCCGCTTGCGGCGACGTCCCAGCGGCCTTGCGGCGGCCTTTGCCCATTTTCGGTAATTCAATTATGAATTCGGCCCCTTGGCCCTTTTCGGAATTCAGCAGAATCCGCCCACCGTGCGCCTGAACGATTTGATAGACGATAGCCAGGCCGAGGCCCGTGCCTTCCACGAAATTGGATTGGAAAGGCTCGAAGATTCGCGCGGCCTCCGACGGATCGATACCGACTCCCGTATCGCGGATCGAAATTTTCAGCCACACGGCTTCGGCTTCGAGATTGATGGTGATGACACCGCCATCGGGCATGGCGCGCATGGCGTTGTTCAGCAAATTCCAGAAAACTTGCTTGAGGCGATTGCGATCGACGCGGGCGCGCACCACGGCCGATGTAAATTTCCGCTCGATCTGATATTTCCCGGCGAAATCGGGCTGGTGCTCGACAAGCATCAGTGTTTCTTCTAGCAGCGCCAGCACATTCTGATCGCTGAATTCGTAATTTTTCTCGCGCGAATATTCCAGGAAGTCGGTAATGATCTGATTCAGCCGCTGCGATTCGCGCGAAACAATCTGCACCAGCCGCTGATCGTCGTCATCGAGTGGAGCGAGACGAGCCAGTGCTTTGAGCGCTCCGGTCATCGCCGAAAGCGGCTGGCGAATTTCGTGAGCGATGGCGGCGGAGAGGCGCCCAAGAGCGGCCATGCGATCCTGTACGGCGACTTCGTGCTCCAGGCGCTTCAGTTCCGTCAAATCCTGAAAGTTGATGACGTAGCCGCTGAGCTGGTTTTGTCCGGTGCGCAACGGAGAAATGGAAACGCCCAGAAAACGAACGACGCCGTAGGGAGTGCGGCATTCAACTTCTTTCCGGAGCGCGAGAGGAGTGCCGCGGTCGTCAATTTCAATGGGCCAGAATCCGGGAAAAATATCGCGCACGTGCGTGGCGCGATTGGGGCCGTCGCCGCGGCCGGTGATATCCGAGCCCGCGCGGTTCATCAGCACAATTTTTCCTTCAAGATCTATGGTAAGCAAACCGCCGCGCATGGAGCGGATGATGTCTTCATTGAAGGCTTGCAAATCGCGTATCTCTTCGCGCTTTTCTTCCAGTTCGAAGCCTTTGTGGCGCAGCGACGCGGACAGAATCGAGCCGAGATAGCCCACACCGAAAAAGGCGAAGAGGTTAGTGGCCAGCCAAAATTCCAAGCCGCGCGGGCTGAGCACGGAAGAAGAATTGCGCGGAATCACGTTGTAATAGGCCAGCTCGACCACCGAACAGAGCAGAATAAAGCTGCCGGCGGCGGTAAGCATGGCGCCGCGCCGCGAAAACAAAATCGCCCCCATCAGCACGATCAAGAGATAGAGCGAAGTGAAATAGCTATCGTGCGCGCCGGTGGCATAGACTACCGCGGAAATCATGATGGAATCGCAGGCCACCTGCAGAGGGGCATGCCACAGCGCGCGCGGCATCCAACGCAGCAGAATTACGAATAGGATAGCGAGCGAATACCACAGGACTATGGTGGGAGCAAAAAACTTGGTCGGTAATGCGAGATGCGTAACGTCGCGGACGAAAAGCACCAGCGCCACGAGCGAAGTGATAATCAGGAAGCGAACGCGCCCCAGCCACGGAAGCCAATCGCCCGTATTGTAAGAGAGTTCCATGCGTTTCCCACGGGCGAGGCCCTGGCCGCAAAGAACCCGGTTTCATTCCCGCCAGCCC
Source organism: Acidobacteriota bacterium (assembly GCA_013286465.1). GTDB lineage: Bacteria > Acidobacteriota > Terriglobia > Acidiferrales > UBA7541 > Palsa-147. The sequence goes on from JABDFR010000002.1 coordinate 9,227, forward strand.
GGCGCCGCTTACCCCCAACTAGTGAGTCTGGCCGGGGAATCCGCGCGGTGCGGATTCCCCGAACCTGGAACGATTCCCTGCTCCCTTATCCAGCCAACTTGGAAATCAGGGAGAACAGCGGCAAGTACAACGAAACGACGATGCCGCCGACGACCACGCCGAGGAACAGAATCATCATCGGTTCGAGAAGAGTGAGCATGTCCTTCACGGCGACGTCTACTTCGTCTTCGTAGAAGTCCGCGATTTTCTGCAGCATGGCGTCCATCGCGCCGGTCTGCTCGCCGACGCCGATCATCTGCGTCACCATGCCGGGGAACACGTCGCTTTCCTTCAGCGGATCGACCAGCGAACGGCCAGCCTCGACGGCCTTACGTGTAGCAATGATGGCTCGTTCGATGACCGCGTTGCCTGCGGTGCGCGCGGTGATATCGAGGCCTTCAAGAATGGGAACGCCGCTCGAAATCAAGGTACCAAGTGTGCGAGTAAATCGCGCCACGGCAATTTTGCGCATCAGCATGCCCAGCACGGGAAGTTTCAGAACCACGGTGTCGATGGTGAGGCGCCCTTGCGGCGTCTTGTACCACCAAGCCAGCGCTCCGATCGATCCGGCAATCGCCAGGAAAATGATGAAGCCGTACCAGCTGCCGATAAACGTGCTCAGACCGATGACCACGCGGGTGGGCAGCGGCAATTCGGCGCCGAGGCCGTTGAACAACGTGACGAAAATCGGCACGACCTTCCACAACAAGAGAGTGATAACCAAAACCGCGATGCCGATAACCGCCACCGGATAAATCAAAGCCGATCGGACGGCCCGCTTCAAGCGCACGTTCTTTTCAATGTAAGTCGCCAGGCGCTGGAGAATGGTGTCGAGAATACCGCCCGTTTCGCCGGCGTCCACCATGTTGTAGTACAGGGCGTCGAAGACTTTGTCGTATATCTTGAGCGAGGCGGAAAGCGTTGCGCCGCCTTCCACCGACGCGCGCACGCCAGTCAAAACCTTTTGAAAGGTTTTGTTCTCCTGCTGGTTAGCCAGAATTTCCAGGCACTGCACCAGCGGAAGACCCGCATCGATCATCACCGAGAACTGTCGCGTGAACACGGCCAGTTCTTTGGCGTCAACGCCGGTGCCAAAGGTCGGGATATTGAATTCCCGGCCTTTCTCCGACATCTTCGACACGTTGACCTGTTCCCGCCGCAGCATGGCCGCGAGTTCGTTCTTATTCGCCGCGGTTCGCTCGCCGGAAACTACTGCCCCGGAGCGGTTGGTACCCCGAAACGTATAGACTGGCATTTCCTTCCTCCTTGATTCCCTGCCGCGCTATTAGCGTCGGACCGGTGTGCGAATTCCGCCTTGATTCGGCGAAGTCACTCCCCGGTTGATCAAATCTTGCAACTCGTCCGGATTCGACGAGCGCATCAATGCCACTTCGAGAGTGATGAGCTTCTGGAAATACATGTTCGCCAGGCTCTGGTTAAACGTTTGCATGCCCGATGCGCCGGTTCCGGTTTGCATGGCGGAATAAATCTGGTGAATTTTATCTTCGCGGATCAGGTTGCGGATGGCGGCAGTGGGCACGAGGATTTCCATGACCATGACGCGGCCGCGTCCATCGACGCGTGGCAGCAACGATTGGCAAAGGATGCCTTCGAGCACCATGGAGAGCTGCGCGCGAACTTGCGGTTGCTGGTGCGCCGGGAAAACGTCGACGATACGGTTGATGGTCGACACGGCGGAGTTCGTGTGCAGAGTTGCAAAGGTCAAGTGGCCGGTTTCAGCGATACGCAACGCGGACTCAATCGTCTCGAGGTCGCGCATTTCGCCGATCAGCACCACGTCCGGATCTTCGCGCAATGCAGCGCGCAGTGAATTGGCGAACGAGTGCGTGTCCGAGTGGATTTCGCGCTGGTTGACCAGGCACTTTTTGTGGTTGTGCAGGAATTCGATAGGGTCTTCGATGGTGATCATGTGCTCGTCGCGCTCGCTATTAATCTTGTCGAGCATGGCGGCGAGCGTGGTGGACTTGCCCGAACCGGTCGGACCGGTGACGAGCACGAGTCCGCGAGGCTTGTCGCAGAGAACTTTCACCACCTGCGGCAGGCCGAGCGCTTCGAACCCCTTGATCTCCCAAGGAATCGTACGGAACACTGCAGCCACGGCGCCGCGCTGGTGGAAAATGTTGCCGCGGAAGCGCGCCAGGCTCTTCAACCCGAACGAGAAGTCGAGCTCGAGGCTTTCTTCGAGCCGGTGCTTCTGCGCGTCGGTGAGCACGGAATAGGCCAGCGCCTTCGTGTCCGCCGCGGTGAGAGGCGGCATGTCGAGAGGGCGCAGCTTCCCGTGTACGCGAATGCGCGGTGGACTGTTGGTCGACAGGTGCAAGTCGCTGCCCCCCATCTCGATCATTTTTTTCAGCAATTCGCTTAATGTGATTCCAGCCATGGCGGTCCTCTCTTCTTAGAACACAGTTTCGCGTAATACTTCTTCCATCGTGGTCTGTCCGGAAGCCATCTTCACCAAGCCACTGCGGCGCAAGGTGATCATGCCCATCTCCAGCGCTTTCTTCTTCAATTCCAAAGAAGACGCGCCCACCAAAATCAATTCGCGCAAGTCGTCGTTGATTTCCATTACTTCGTACAATCCGACGCGGCCCTTATAGCCAGTGTTGTTGCAGGTGGTGCAGCCGCGGCCATGGAAGACTTGGGTAGTCTTAACTTCGTCGGGCCTGTAGCCCGCGTCGGTAAGAGTCTGTTCGGGCACCGGCAGCGGTTCTTTGCACGCCACGCAGATGCGGCGAACCAGGCGCTGCGCGCAAATCAGGTTGACCGAAGTGGCCACGAGAAACGGTTCAATACCCATGTTCATCAAGCGGCTGACGGTCGAAGGAGCATCATTGGTGTGCAGCGTGGAAAGCACCAAGTGGCCGGTGAGCGCGGCTTTCACCGCGATTTCCGCCGTTTCGAAGTCGCGGATTTCGCCGACCAGAATGATGTTGGGGTCTTGACGAAGGAAGGCGCGCAGCGCGGATGCGAAGTTCAATCCAATCTGCTCCTTCATCTGCACCTGGTTAATTCCGGCCAATTGGAATTCGACTGGATCCTCGGCGGTCATGATGTTGGTTTCGGGTGTGTTCAATCTGGCGACCGAGGAATAGAGCGTGTTGGTTTTTCCGGAACCGGTCGGGCCAGTGACCAGCACCATTCCGTAGGGCTTCAGAATGGCGTGTTCGAATTTCGACAGGGACTCTTGCTCGAAGCCGAGCTTGGTCATGTCCAGGCGAAGGTTTTCTTTGTCCAACAACCGCATGACGACTTTTTCGCCGAAAAGAGTCGGAACGGTCGAAACGCGGAAATCGAGTTCCTTCTTCTTGCCGTCGCGGACGTACTTGATCATGATGCGGCCGTCTTGCGGCAGCCGCTTTTCGCTGATGTCCAGCTTGGCCATGATCTTCACGCGCGAAGTGATGGCATCCTTCAATTTCAGCGGCGGCGCCATGACGTTCTGCAAAATGCCGTCAATGCGGAACCGGACGAGGTATTCCTTCTCGTAAGGCTCAATATGAATGTCGCTGGCGCCTCTCTTCACGGCGTCGGTCAGCACCAGGTTCACCAATTTAATGATGGGCGCTTCGTCGGCGGCTCTTTCGAGGGCCGCCAGGTCCATCTCGGCCTCTTCGGCCGCCAATTCCATCTCGGTTTCTTCGCCGGCCAGGTCCTTCATGACCTTGTCCAGCTCTTCGCCAGCCTCCACCGACCCGTAGAACTTGCCAATGGCCTCGGTAATCGCCGTCTCAGAAGCCACCACCGGCTCGACATTGAAGCCGGTCATGAACTTGATATCGTCCATGGCGAACACGTTGGTGGGATCGGTCATCGCGATGGTCAGAGTCGAGCCCACCCGCGAGAGCGGCACAATCTGATACCGAACAGCCGTCTCCTGGGGCACCAACTTGATCACCGAGGGGTCTACTTCATAAAACCGTAGGTTGATGGAGGGGACGCCATACTGCCGGGACAGGACGGCGGTGATGTCCTCATCGCTGACCAGCCCCATCTTCACCAGACAAGTTCCTAGCCTGCCCCCGTTTTTCTTCTGATAGTCGAGGGCCTGCTTCAACTGATCTGCAGAGATCAGGCTGTCTTTAACTAGAATGTCGCCGAGCCTGGAAGACACGCCACCACCCCAACGGCATACTTCGCCGGTTTCAAAAGGCTAGCATGCGCAATGAGTCAGAATGGGAATCGCTTCTGCCCATCGTCATGTAACAGGCAACCCCCTGTACGAAAGGACAGGTATGTCCGTTAGTACAGTCACCCGGCTTGACTTGCCCGCCACGCATCGCTATCTTCGCTTCTAAATGCAGCACCATGCGTTGCACGTTGTTGAAAGTAGCCCGCAGGTGACCTCCCGACATAAATCGGCACCCGAGCGACAAACTTTGGCTCCCGGTTTGCCTCCAATGTCCGAGTACTATAACCAACTCTCCACAGCGCTCGGCCCCCAAAATTGGTGGCCGGCGCAGACTCAATTTGAGATTGTTGTCGGGGCCATCCTCACGCAGAATACTTCCTGGACGAACGTCGAGCAGGCCATTGCCAATTTGCGCTCAGCACGAATGCTCTTCCCGCTCGCGATGCTGAAGGCTTCCACACCCCGGTTGGCCCGGCTCATCCGTCCTTCTGGATACTTTCGGCAGAAAGCGAAGAAGCTCAAGGCCTTCTGTAAATTTCTGTCGGCGGAGTATGGTGGATCGCTAACGCGTATGTTCCGGACGCCCACCGCTGAGCTGCGCGAGAAATTACTGGGCGTCTTTGGTATCGGACCGGAAACTGCTGACTCGATTTTGCTCTATGCCGGAAAGCATCCAGTCTTTGTGGTGGATACTTACACGAAGCGGATCTTGCAGCGGCACGGCTGGGTGAGCGAGAAGGCGAGTTACGATGAGGTGCAGCAGTTGGTGCTGGCAGATTTTCCCGGCGAGGCTGCGCATTACAATGAACTGCACGCCTTATTCGTGCAGGCGGGAAAGAATTGGTGCCGCGGGCGCGAGGCCCTTTGCGCGCAATGCCCGCTTGAGCGATTTCTAAAGGAGAGCCGTTGAAGCAGCGCTCCTGGACCCGAAAACTTTGGATGGCGGTCGGCGGACTCTCCGTCGTCCTGCTGGCCGCTACGATCTTTACGCTAGGATCGCTGCGCGCGCCCGTTCATCCCGAACAGGGCAATTCGCTGGTCATTCTATTCGCGCTCTCCACATTTATCTTCGTCGCGTTCCTGGTTTTCGGATTGGTGTTACTGCGCAGCCTTCTGCGCCTATGGAACGAACGCAAAGCCGGCCTGCTCGGCTCGCGCTTCAAAACCAAGATGGTTTTCGGCGCCATGGGCGTCTCGCTGCTGCCGCTGGTTTTTCTTTTCCTCTTCAGCTACTCGCTGCTGAACCGCACGCTGAATTTGTGGTTCCCGAAGCCGCTCGAAATTGCAAACGCGGAAAGCCAGAAGCTCCTGGACGAATATTCGCGCGAGGTCCACGAGCGCCTGAATTTGAAAGCGGCGCGGGTAGCGCCGACGCTGGATGATCGCGGCGTAGGCGCGATTCTCGATCAATCGCAAATCGGCACTTCGATTCCGCTCGACGCCATCTGGATCGTCGACCGCACCAATGGCATCCCGCAGGCCGCGCCGTCTGCGCTAGCCGCCGGACATTTGCGATTTGCGCGCACCTTGCCTTCGGGCGTAGAAGTCTGGCAGACCGACGAAGATGCCTTCATTACTGGCGCCGCGCCGGTATCGGGCGGGCGTCTATACGTCGGCCGCAAACTCGGCCCCGGATTTCTCTCCAGCATCAGCACCATCGAGACGCAGACGCACGAATACGAGCAGCAGCGCCAGCAAATTCGTGTTTACAAAAACCAGATTCTACTCGCGCTTTCACTGGTTACCGTCTTGTTGCTCTTTTCGTCCACCTGGGTCGCGCTCTTCCTTTCGAAGCAAGTAAGCGTGCCGATTCAAGCGATGGCCGAAGCCACGCAGGAAGTAGCCCACGGGAATTTCGATCACCGCGTAGCGATTCAAGCACAGGACGAACTGGGGACGCTGGTCACCTCGTTCAACGAAATGACCGCACAGCTCGGCGAAGGCCGCCGCCAAATCAACGAATTCACCACCAACCTGCAACAAGCCTTCGAAGAGCGCGACCGCCGCCGCAAACTAATGGAAGCCATCCTAGAAAATATTCCCACCGGCGTCCTTTCACTCGATGCCGACGGCGGAATCTCGCGCGTAAATTCCGCGGTCGTCGCAATCGTAGGCGAACATGCCCGCGAAGCCCGCACGCTCAGCGATCTCTTCGGCGACGAAGCCTCGCGCCCCGTCCTCGCACTGGTACGCCGCTCGTTGCGCATGGGTGTCGCCTCGCGCGAAATCGAAATCGCCGCCGGCGGCCGCCTAGTCCGCGCCGCAGTCACAGTCAGCTCACTCGGCACGCGCCGCTCCAATCCCGGCTTCGTAGTCGTCATCGACGATCTCTCCGAGCTCCTGCGCGCGCAGAAAGCCGCCGCCTGGCAAGAAGTCGCCCAACGCATCGCCCACGAAATCAAGAATCCGCTCACCCCGATCATGCTTTCCTCGCAGCGCCTGAAGCGATTCCTGGAACGCTCAGCGCCTGCGGTGGCGAAGACCGAGATGGGCGCGTTAGTGGCCGAGTGCGCGGGCCTGATCGAGCGCGAAGTCCACGCCCTCGAATCGCTAGTCGATGAATTCTCGCAATTCGCCCGCTTCCCGTCCGCCCGCCTCGCGCCCTCCGACATCAATCAAATCGTCAGCGGCGCCCTCGCGCTCTTTCAAGGCCGCCTCGATGGAATTCAATTATCCACGGAACTCACTCCCCATCTGCCAGCGGTGAAAGTGGATGAAGAACTCCTGCGTCGCGTGCTCACAAACTTAATCGACAACGCCGCCGAAGCCATGGAAGACTCCAAGCTGCGCCGTCTCTCTGTAGTCACACGCCTACGCGAAGAAGGGGATGCGGTAGAAATCGAAATCGCCGACACCGGCCACGGAATCTCCCCCGAAGATAAAGAACGCCTATTCCTGCCGCACTTCTCGACCAAAGAGCGCGGCACCGGCTTAGGCCTCGCGATCGCCAGCCGCATCATCGCCGAACACAATGGCTCTCTACGAGTGGAGGACAACGAGCCGGTAGGCTCGCGCTTCATCATTCGCTTTCCGGCGATCGAGCCAGCCACTGTTTCCGCCACCGGCGCGCCCGCGGCCAAGTCCTCCTCAATCGAGGATTTCTCAGGCGATGGCACATCGGATTAAGCAGCCATGTAGCACAGCCACTCCTGGCTGTGCAGAATGTAACGAAAAGCAATCAGCAACCTAGCAGCAAAAGGAAACTAGCACCGTAAATGCCAGCCTCCATCCTAATCGTCGATGACGAAATCGGAATCCGCGAATCGCTGAGCGCACTGCTGCGCGATGAAGAGTACGAAGTCGAATCCGCGCCGTCAGGCGAAGAATGTCTGCGCATGCTCGAAGAACGCCGCTTCGATCTGGTAATTCTAGACGTCTGGCTCGAGAAAATGGACGGCCTGCAAACGCTCGAAAAAATCAACGAGCTAGATTCCCCGCCAATGGTCGTGATGATTTCCGGCCACGCCAATATCGAAACGGCAGTGCGCGCAACGAAGCTTGGCGCGTTCGACTTCCTCGAGAAGCCGCTATCGCTCGAGAAGACCGTTCTTGCGATTCGCAATGCGCTCGATTTTCTGCGCCTCGAATCCGAAAACCGCCGCCTGCGCGCCGAACTAGAACAGCGCCATCAAATCCTAGGCAACAGCGTACCGATGAAAGCGTTGCGCCAGCAGATCGCACTCACGGCGCCGACAAATGGCCGCGTTCTGATCTATGGCGAGAGCGGAACAGGGAAAGAACTGGTAGCCCGCGCGCTTCACGCCCAAAGCGCCCGCTCCTCCCATCAATTCGTAGAAGTGAATTGCGCAGCGATTCCCGAAGAGTTGATCGAATCCGAATTATTCGGCCACCGCAAAGGCAGTTTCACCGGCGCCAGCGAAGACAAGCTCGGCAAATTCCAAAGCGCCGATGGTGGCACGTTGTTCCTCGATGAAGTCGGCGACATGAGCCTCAAGACGCAATCGAAGGTCTTGCGAGCTCTCGAAGAACAACGCGTCGAATCGATCGGTTCGAACACCATGGTGCGCGTCGATGTGCGCGTGATTGCAGCCACAAACAAAAAGCTGGAAGAAGAAATTGCGCGCAACGCGTTTCGCGAGGATCTTTTTTACCGGCTCAACGTGATTCCCTTCACCGTGCCCGCTTTGCGCGAGCGCGCCGAAGATATCCCAATTCTAGCCGCGCATTTCCTTTCAGAATTTTGCCGTTCATACGGCAAGAAACCCAAGGAATTGACCGCAGCGGCGCTCGAAGTGCTTTTGCAATACACGTGGCCGGGAAACGTGCGCGAGCTGAAGAATCTGATCGAGCGCCTGGTAATCATGAGCCCTGGCCTGCGCATCGAGCCGCATCATTTGCCGCCAGAGATTTTCCGCGGCGCCTCCAGCAGCCCGCAGCGCCCCTATGCCAGCCTGCAAGAAGCCCGCAGCGCCTACGAGCGCGAATTCGTCCTCCGCAAGCTCGAAGAAAATCGCTGGAACATGACCCGCGCCGCCGCAGCCCTAGGCCTGGAGCGCAGCCATCTCTACCGCAAAATGAAATCCCTAGGAATAGCAGGAGTCCCCGCAGAACGCCCCGAACGGACGAACTAATATCGCAGCGAAGGCGCCGCCAGCCACCCCGTAGCGCTGGCGTCCCGCCGGCTCCTACGACCGAAATGTAACCAAAGGCAACACCCACGGGCGGACCCAACCAGCGCACATCACTGGCGACTAAATGCCCCGAACGTATCCGTCGCAATCGATCTCGCCGTCTCGCGTCAGCCGCAGCGGAAATGTATTTCAGGTGGGAGCCCCTGCATTCATGCAGGGGAGGAGCGCTTCAGCGCTCCGAAAAAGCGCGCGCGCAAAAATGCGCTTTAGCGCTGGGGATGACCAGCGGCGTTTGCGCCGCGAACCACAAATTCAAATGTCTGCTGCGCCCGCGAGTGCTGCCCTCAGCGAAATCCCGGTCGTAAGATGCCGGCGGGGACGCCGGCGCTACTTTTCCTCTTCGCCGCCCAGTTGATCGAGTTGCTGGTGCCAATCTAGTTGGCGGACCATGTTCGGCTTTTGCCGCCAGTTGGGTTGGACCTTAACGAATAGCTCCAAGAAAACTTTCGTACCCAGCAGTCCTTCGATTTCCACGCGGGCTTCCGTGCCCACCTTCTTCAGCATTTCGCCGCGCTTGCCGATTACGATTCCCTTCTGCCCTTCGCGCTCGACGTAGATCGTCGCGCGAATGCGCACCAGCTTGGGCGATTCCTCGAATGTGTCGATGGCGACGGCAACCGATGCCGGGAGTTCTTCGTGAGTCGCGCCGATTAGCTTCTCGCGAATGAATTCGCTGGCCAGGAATCTTTCGGGCTGATCGGTGAATTGGTCGGCCGGGAAATACGCCGGATGCTCCGGCAGATAATTAATCCACGTTTTCACCAAGTCCGGCAGGCCGTCGCCGGTCAAGGCGGAGATCGGCACGATTTCGGCGAAATCGCGCAGCTCGCGATAGCGATCGATCAGCGGCAGCAGCTTTTCTTTGGCGATGCGATCCACCTTATTCAGCAGCAGAAATACCGGGCCGTGGAATTGCGCGATCCATTCGAGCGTCGAGCGATCGTTCGCGCCGAAATCGACTACCGCGTCGACGATCAGCGAGAGCACGTCGATTTCATCAATGGCCTGCTTCGCCTCGCTCATCATCTGCTGGCTCAAGGCGTTGCCCGCGCGATGGATTCCGGGCGTGTCGATGAGCACGATTTGCGCGTCGTCGCGGTTCACGATGCCTTGAATGCGATTGCGCGTCGTCTGCGGCTTAGTCGAAACGATGGCGACTTTGCGGCCGACCAGCGAATTCACCAACGTAGATTTCCCGGCGTTCGGCCGGCCCACTATGGCAATGAATCCAGATTTAAAAGCCACGAGCCCTCATCTCCGTCTTTTTGTAGGGCCCGCGCTTTATGCCGGGCCTCTTCATGAAACGTGCAACCACATCCACCACGTAACGCGTTCCCCGCACAACAATCCACGATGCTCTAAACCATCCTCGATTGCGCGGCCCCAGCCGTCCGCCGCGCCCTCAACCGCAGTACCTTCCTCTGATTCGCTTCCAGCACCTCAAATTGCAACCCATCGTAATCTATCTTCTCGCCCGTAGAAGGCACGTGCCCCACCACGCTATTCAAAAGCCCCGAAAGCGTAGCCGCCCCGGCATTCTGCAGCGTCTCCTCAATTTCAATTCCAAATAGCTCCTCCAGTTTCTCCACCGAAACGCTCCCGCGCAAAACCAAACTCCCCGAAGGCTCGCGCACCACGTCGGGAGCCGGCGCGCGGTCGCCGTCTTCGATCTCGCCGATAATTTCCTCGACCAAATCCTCAACGGTCACGATCCCAGCGACCAACCCATACTCATCAATCACGATCGCCAACTGCTCGCTCTTCCGCCGCATTTCCTTCAATAGATCGGATCCGAGCTTCGTATCCGGCACAAACATCGGCCGGCGCATCAATTCGCGCACGGTGCGGTTCGGCGCCTCGCGCTCCGGCACTTTTAAAATGTCGCGCGCAAAAACAATCCCCGCCATATCGTCCAGATTTTTCTCAAACACCGGAATGCGCGAAAATTTCGATTCCACGAAAAGATTCCGCAATTGCTCGAGCGTCGAAGCAGCCGAAATGGCGATCACGTCGGGCCGCGGCGTCATCACTTCGCGCACGCGCTTATCACTAAATTCCACCACCTGCTCGATCATGCGCGCTTCGTCCTGCTCCAGAATTCCCTCTTCGGTAGCCGCCTCCACAAGCGCTTCAATGGCCTGCTGCTCCGGCTCCGGCGCGCCGTGCTCGGTGTCTTCGTCGGTCACATTCAGAAACGACACAACCAGCTCGAGAACCGCATATACCGGCCAGATCGCCCAAACAAAAATTCGAATCGCCGGCACTAGCGGCGCGCACCAGCGCCCCGACGCGCGAGCCACCAGCACGTACGGAATGAATTGCATCGCCAGAACCACTTCGATGCCAAGAAAACAAACGAGCTGGACCGCCGACTCCCAGGAGCCGGGGACGAAGAACAGAATGCCGCGAGCCGTTTCGACCGCGACGATCACCAGCCACAGCCGGCTGAGCAAACTGAACGCAGTGGCCGCGCGATGCCGCTCCAGATGCAACCGCGGCTCGACATCTGATTCGAAGACATCCAGATGATCGTGAATGCGCCGCGTGGTCACCCGGCCCATCTCGCGATAGACGCGATCGAGATAGGAGAACACTACGAGGCCCGCGGTGAGACCGAGTACGCCGAGTGTATAGAGAAAGATGGGCATGTTCAGGCCAGCTTGAAGCGCGAGCGCAGTTGGAGTTCGTAGCGCTCCATTTCGCCGCTGTCGGTTTCGTGATCGTAGCCGAGCAAATGCAGCACGCCGTGCAAAATCAAAATCCGCAATTCGAGAGAAAGCGAGCGGCCCAGGCGCTCGGCATTTCGCCGCGCGACAACCGGCGAGATGGCGATATCGCCCATGTAATCGACGGATTCGGACTTCGCCGCGCGCGCGCGTGTACCGCGTTTCTTCAACCGCCGCAAAATCTTTGCGCCGGCGCCATTGCTGCTTGCTGGAAACGAGAGCACATCCGTCGAGCCGTGCTTGGCGCGATAGGTGCGATTCCATCGCGCTACATCACCATCCGCAGCGATGCAAACCGTGACGCTATCCGCGGGCAAGTGGAAGTGCCGCAGAACGCTTTCCAGGAAGCGCTCAAGCGGCGCAACGGGAACACGTACACGTCTCTGGCGATTGAGTACCATGGGCGGATTTTTAGGGTCGCGGAATGCGCGGCAGGATTTCGCGCGCTGCCCCTGCGTTGCCGCGGCCGGGCGTATAGGGTTGGGAGGCGCCGTATTCGTCGTAAGCTTTGATGATGCGCTGCACCAAGCTGTGGCGCACCACGTCGCGCTCATCAAAATAAACGAAAGAGATGCCATCGATTTTCCCGACGATCTCGATCGCTTCGATCAATCCGGAGCGGCGGTCGTTGGGTAGGTCGATCTGCGTGATGTCGCCGGTGATCACCGCTTTGGAATTGAAGCCTAGCCGCGTCAGGAACATTTTCATTTGTTCGCTGGTAGTGTTCTGCGCTTCGTCGAGAATCACGAAGGAATCATTCAGCGTTCGCCCGCGCATAAAAGCGAGCGGCGCTACTTCGATGATGCCCTTCTCGAGGAATCGCTCGAGCTTGTCGGTATCGAGCAGATCGTAGAGCGCGTCATAGAGCGGGCGCATGTACGGATCGACTTTTTCCTGCAGCGTGCCGGGAAGAAATCCCAGCCGCTCGCCGGCTTCTACGGCAGGCCGCGCCAAAATGATGCGATTCACTTGCTTCGAAAGCAGCGCCGAAACCGCCATCGCCACGGCAAGATAAGTTTTTCCCGTGCCGCCCGGTCCGACCGCGAACACCATGTCGAAAGATTCGAGCGCTTCCATGTAACGGCGCTGATTCAATCCCTTCGGCGTGATCTGCTTGCGGCCGATGGCCCGCGGCCCGCGCACCGGCGAAAAAGTCCCGCGCAAAGGCGCTTCGGGCTCGTCGGCAGCCATGCGGATTAACGATTGTATTTCGTCGCTGCTCGGCGCCTTTCGGTCGCGCACCAGGTTGTTGTATTCCTTGATCAAGCGCGCCGCTTCCTGCACGCGCGCGCTTTCGCCCACCAGTTCGATTTTTTCATCGCGCAAATTGGCGGTCACTTGCAACGCGGATTCGAAGAGTTTCAGGTTCTCGTCGAGGGTCCCGCAAAACTCGGAAGCGTCTCCCAGCAATCGAACAGTCTGTTTCATCTAGGTTGGCGGCCGAACTCCTTGGGGGTTGGCAACTGGAAAAAGTACTTCATTCAGCGTAGCGCAGGGGCGCGGGAGGGTCAAGAACGCGCGCCGCCCGGTTTTCGTACGCCGTTGACTTGGCACTTTTCCGTAGGGGAGGGCCGGTTTCAGCCCTCCCGCGAGCGGCGCCTCTCAGCCGCTCCCCGCCACGCGCCGGGGTAAGCGCATGGTGCCGACGAGCCTTGATCGAGTTAAAGGCAGTCGCGTAACGAAAATTCACCGCACGCGATGGCGACGTCTCCGGTGGATCGAAAGCGGGAAAGCGCTTATCGCGCGATTTTGGAGATGCGCGAATGTACGTCCCGGTTGATTTGAAATGACCCGACGCGTAGGGACGCCAACACCGGGCGTCGCGGGAGGGCTGAAACCGGCCCTCCCCCACGAAAAAGTGCCAGGTCAGCTGCCTAACGGTTCGGCGGCGGAAAATCTACTTTGGGGACTTCGCGGGAGGCTTCAGTGGCTTTGAAATAGGCGTCGTTGCGTTTGAAGCCGGCTATGCTGGCCACTATGTTGTTGGGGAAGAGGCCTATGTAGGTGTTGTAGTCCTGGATGGCGTCGTTGTAACGCTGGCGTTCCACGGCTATGCGATTTTCGGTACCGGCTAGTTCGTCTTGCAGCTTCAGGAAGCTTTCGTTGGATTTTAGTTGCGGATAATTTTCTACGATTACTAGGAGGCGGCCTAGTGCGCCGTCGAGTTGGCCGTTGGCGGCGATGCGATCTTCTGGGGATTTTGCGCCGAGTAATGCGGCGCGGGCGGCGTCCACATCGTGGAAGACGGTTTGTTCTTGCGCGGCGATGCCCTTTACCGTAGCGACTAGATTGGGGATCAGGTCGGCGCGGCGTTGCAGGACATTGTCTACCTGGGCCCAGGCGGAATGGATGGTCTCGGTTTTGCGCACCATCTGATTGCGGCGGCCGGCGTACATTCCGCCGAGCAGCACTACGATCAGCACCAGAACGATTAGAACGATGACCGATTTTTTCATGCCGTTTCCTCCGGGCGTCTGGGGCGATACGGTAACACAATTCTGCTGCAGGCCATCAGCGGCGCGGTTGGAAGCGGCGGTCTACTTCGTCGGTGATTAGTTGGACTAGTTCTAGATAGCCGTGGAGAGTGGCTTCTACGTCGATTTCGGATTCTTTCTTTTTGTTATCGCGGATATCGAGGACGGTTAGGAACGGAGCTGGATCGCCGCCTACCAGATGCGCGGCGCCTTCGATGGCTTCGCGCGTGGTTTTCGGCGGAGGTTCGCCGATACCGAGCAGGGCGTGGCGAAAAAGAGTGGCGAAAGAAGAGATCGAGCCGGTCATTAATGCCAGCGAATCGCGTTTCTTTTCGGGTGCGGATAAAATCGCGCGGCGCAGGCGCACCCAGTTAGTGCGCAGCTCGCGTTCCACTTGCAGGCGATGCAGCCAGGTGGGCACTTCGAAATTGACGAAGGGATCGTCGCCGTAGAGAGTGCGGTGATTGCCTACGATATCCAGCAGCTCGATGGCGAAAATATCGGCGCTGCGATGCAGTTCGTCGATGGTGAAGACCAGAGGCGGGGCTTGATTTTGTTTCAGCCACCAGGCTACGGCTGGGCGTAGGGCTTCTAGATCGGTCGCGCCGGTGTGTTCGACCAGGCAGAGGATATTTAGATCGGAGCGGCCGGCGGCGAATTCGCCCGTCACCGCGGACCCGTAGAGCACTACTGATTTTAGATTCGGGCCGGCTGCGCTTTTCAATTGGTCGATTAGGTCTACGAATACTTTTTCCATTCGGGGCTCTTTGATTGCAGTAGTCGGGCGCTCGATTTTTTCCTTGAAATTTGACTGGTGCAAAATACCACATCAAATGCGGGCCGAACTGCGGAAGGGCTTCCGCCAAACAGCCGGCGGACAGGAAAGCACCCTCCCCTGCAAGTGCTACCAGCTGCCGCTGGCGCCGCCGCCGCCGAAGGAGCCTCCGCCGAAACCGCCAAAGCCTCCGCCACCGCCTCCTCCGCCGCCGCCCCAGGAGCCGCCGCTGCTGAAGCCGCCACCGCCGAATCCTCCGCCGCCGAAGAACCACGGGCCTACGAAGCCACCTCCGCGCCGACCGCCACGAGCGTTCCTGCGTACCCGGAGGATCATTCCTACAATCCAGAACAGAATAACAATGCCCCAGACTATGGCCGTTGGGTTTATCCCTCGCGAACTTTTTTGCGCGGGTGCGCTGGCGGGAACTTCCGACGGCGTTGCCAGCGTGATTTTTTGATCGGCGGCTATGGTTTCGGCTACTCGTTGGGTCATCAGCATTACCGCGCCGTTGTAATTGCCATCGCGCAGTAGCGGCACCGCCTCGCGGCCGATCGAGCCTACTTTGCCGTCGGGCAGAATTGCTTCGAGTCCGTAGCCGACCTCGATTCGATATTTGCGCTCCGAGGGCGCCAAGAGAATTAGCACGCCGCGCTTGTTCCCCTTTGGTCCAATTCCCCAGCCCATGGCCAGATCGATCGAGAACTGATCCACCGTCTCCCCGTTGAGTGAATTGACGGTGACGATGGCGATTTGCGCGTGGGCCTTTTGGTCGATCTCCCCGCAGAGCGTTTCGATCTTTTGCTTGGTTTCGAGATTGAGAACGCCGGCAAAATCGTTTACGTAGCCTTGCGGAGAAAGTTTGAGCGTCTTTGAAGGCTGCTGCGCGCCGACAAGCAGCACACCCAAAAGAATCACAACGATACGAAGTGAGCGCATGCGCCTCAGATTCTAGGCCGTCGACTGCTTCCGCGCAAATTCCAGGGTCGCTGTTTCCGTACAGGCCCAAAATCTGGCCCTTCGTACTATCCGCTTCACAACTTGCTTTCGATAGACTTGGAGGTAGACCTGGGACGCAGAGGCAAATAACATCATTCGCACCGTCAGGGGCTTCACACGACGTAATTTAGCTTGGGACGCTGCGGCCGAAGCCGCGCCCGCGTAACAGCCCACTTTCTCTCGCTCAAAGGAGCACCATGCACCGAAGATTCGTCTTGGGATACGCCGCGCTCGCCGCTGTAACTATTCTCCTGATCTTGAGCTTCCCAGGCGCCGCACAGGCACAGGTCGCGAATTCCGCGCGGCCCTTGATCACCGAGAAAGTGAGCGACGCGAAGCTCGTTACGCTCGCCGGCAATACGCGCCCCGAAGCCACTGCCGCAAACGATCTCGGCATGCTCGCCTGGGATGCGCCTATGGAGCACATGCTGCTGCAACTGAAGCGCTCCCCCGAACAGGAACAAGCGTTGGACAAGTTTATCGATGAACTGCACACGCCCGGCTCCCCGAATTATCACAACTGGATCAGCGCCCAAGAATTCGGCCAGCGATTCGGCCTGGCACCACAGGACCTGGCTGCCATTACCGGCTGGCTCGAGACCCACGGCTTCGTGATCAATGTGGTTTATCCCAGCGGCATGATGATCGATTTTTCCGGCAAGGCCGGACAGGTCCGCGAAGCTTTCGGCACCGAGATTCATAGCCTGGAAGTGAACGGTGTGAGGCATTTCGCGAACTTCAGCGATCCGAAGATCCCTGCGGCACTGGCGCCCGCGGTGGTGGGTATCGTTTCCCTGCACGATTTCTCGCCGCATACGATGCACAAAATGCGCAGCGCGCCGGCTTATACGCTTTCCTCGGATTCGCAGGCGGTCGTGCCGGCCGATCTGGCCACGATTTACAACTTGACTCCGGTGTTCAACTCCGGGATTTCCGGGCAGGGCCAGACGGTGGTGGTGATTGAAGATACCAACGTGTACAGCACCGCGGACTGGACTACGTTCCGCAGCACGTTTGGGCTTTCCGGATTTACTGCGGGATCGTTCACGCAGGTGCATCCGGCGCCGCCTACCGGCAGCAACAATTGCGGCAATCCGGGCGTTCTCGTCGGAAACGATGGCGAGGCGATTTTGGATGCGGAGTACGCCAGCGCTGCGGCGCCGAGCGCAGCGATTGAGCTCGCATCGTGCACCGATACCTCCACATTCGGCGGACTGATCGCGCTGCAGAATTTGCTGAATGAGAGCGCGACGCCGCCTGCGGTTGTCAGTATTAGTTATGGCGAATGTGAAGCGGTGAATGGGTTGGCGGCGAATGCTTCTTTTAGTTCTGTTTATCAGCAGGGGGTAACGGAGGGCGTCTCGATTTTCGTTTCGGCGGGCGACGAGGGCGCGGCTAGCTGCGACGCCGATCAAACGAATTCTACGCATGGAATCGGAGTGAGCGGATTCGCTTCGACACCTTATAACGTCGCGGTAGGTGGCACTGATTTTGGGGATTCATTCGCTGGGACCAACAGCACTTATTGGAATTCGACGAACACGGCTACGTTTGGTTCGGCGAAATCTTATGTTCCGGAAATTCCTTGGAATGATTCCTGCGCGGGGGCGCTGCTCTCCAGCCTGGAAGGATTTGATACGCCTTACGGCACGGCGGGATTCTGCAATAGCACTACCGGGGCGTCTTTTCGCACTACGGCATCGGGGAGCGGCGGGCCGAGCGGTTGCGCTACCGGAGCGGCGAGTACCGGCGGCGTTGTGAGCGGCACTTGCGCTGGCTGGGCCAAGCCTTCGTGGCAGACGTTGGTGGGCGTGCCTGGCGATGGAGTGCGCGATATGCCGGACGTATCCCTCTTCTCGGCGAACGGAGTGTGGGGACATTATTACGTGTTCTGCTATTCCGATCCCGCCAGCGGGGCCGGCGGCGCACCGTGTACCGGAGCGCCTAGTGGATGGTCGGGGGCCGGCGGGACTTCGTTTGCTTCGCCGATTATTGCCGGATTTCAGGCCTTAGTTAATCAGAAGACGGGATCGCGGCAGGGGAATCCGAATCCTACTTATTACAGCCTGGCTGCTACCGAATTCGGCGCGAGCGGAGACGCTTCTTGCAATTCGACACTGGGCAACGGCGTGGCGAGCACCTGCATTTTTTATGACGTGACACAGGGCGATATGGATGTGAATTGCACGGGGACGCATAACTGCTACAAGCCTTCGGGAACGTACGGCGTGCTTTCCACTTCGAATACTGCTTACGATCCGGCATACGGCACGACTACCGGTTGGGATTTTGCCACCGGCATCGGCACGCTAAACGTGGCCAACTTGGTGAACGCATGGCCGGGGTCGGGTACGCCGAATTTTTCGCTTTCTTCTTCTCCTTCAAGCGTGACGATTACTCAGGGCGGCGCGGGCGGCACGAGCACGATTTCGATTGCGCCTACGAATGGGTTTAGTGGCAGCGTTACTTTTTCGGCGTCGGGTCTGCCGAGTGGAGTGACCGCCGCGTTCAACCCAAATCCTTCTACTAGCTCCACGACGCTTACTTTGACCGCCAGCGCATCCGCAACTACCGGCGCGGCGACCGTCACGATCACCGGCACCTCGGGAAGCCTCACGCACACGACGTCGGTGAGTCTGACCGTAAACGCCTCGGCGAATCCCAACTTTACACTCGCCGCTTTACCAACTAGCGTGACGATCACGCAAGGCGGCGCAGGCGGCACGAGCACGATTACCGTCACTCCGCAGAATGGCTTTACGGGCAGCGTCACCATGTCCGCCAGCGGATTGCCCAGCGGCGTAACGGCAGCCTTCAGCCCCAATCCAGCCACCAGCACGAGCACACTCACGCTCACGGCGAGCGGCGCAGCCACAACCGGCGCGGCAACCGTGACCATCACCGGCACGTCGGGAAGCCTGACGCATACGGCAACGGTGAGCCTCACGGTGAACGCGGCGCCGAATTTCTCGCTGGCTGCGTCGCCTACGAGCGTAACGATTACGCAGGGCGGAGCGGGCGGCACGAGCACGATCACAATCACGAAGCTGAATGGATTCAGCGGCAGCGTGACGATGTCTGCGTCAGGATTGCCCAGTGGCGTGACCGCGGCTTTCAGCCCGAATCCGGGGACCACTACCAGCAAGCTGACTTTAACGGCCAGCGCTACTGCGACGACCGGCACCGCTACCGTGACGATTACGGGAACTTCCGGCAGTTTGACGCATACGACGACAGTGAGCCTGACCGTGAATGCGACGCCGAACTTCGCGCTCTCTGCTTCACCGAACAGTTTGACGATCGCGCGCAACTCTAGCGGCGCGAGTACCATTACCATCACACCGCAGAATGGTTTTGCCGGCAGTGTGACATTTGCGGCTTCCGGTTTGCCTACCGGTGTGTCGGCGGCCTTCAGCCCGAATCCAGGGACAACTTCCAGCACGTTAACCATGAAGGCGAGCGCTTTCGCCGGGGCCAGCAGTTCGACGGTGACCATCACTGGAACTTCGGGCACTCTGTCGCACACGACGACGGTCAGCCTGACGGTGACGACGGGAGCGGCGGCGAATTTCTCGTTAGCGGCATCGCCGAGCAGCGTGGCGATTACGCAAGGCGGAGCGGGCGGGACCAGCACCGTCACGATTACGAAGCTGAATGGATTTAGCGGCAGCGTGACGATGTCCGCCTCGGGATTGCCGGCCGGCGTCACCGCGGTCTTCAGCCCGAATCCGGCCACTGCGACGAGTACGCTCACATTGACGGCGAGTTCGAGCGCGACTACCGGTACATCCACGGTGACGCTCACCGGAACATCCGGCACTTTGGTGCATACGGCCACGGTCAGCCTGACAGTAAGCGTGTCTTCGAGTCCCAATTTCACTCTGACGGCTTCGCCGGCTAGCGTGAGCATCGCCAAGGGATCGCATGGAGCTACGACGGTCACGATTCATCCGACTGGTGGATTTACCGGCGCGGTGACGCTCTCGGCTGCGGGAATGGGGGCGGGCACGACGGCTGCGTTTGGCACGAATCCCGCGACGGGGACTAGTGTGCTGACGTTTACTGCGAGCAGTACGGCGACTACGGGAACATTTCCCATCACGATTACCGGGAAGTCGGGTAGCTTGACGCAGACTACGACGGTTAGTGTGGTCGTGCGGGCTGGATTGGGGTTGTTCTAGTTTTTTGGGATGGGTGCGGGCGCAGTTTGTTCTGCGGCGAAGATTTTTTGATTTACGTTGATGGCGTCGTTTTTGAATTGGATTTATTCGATTGGTGCGTGGTCCCCAGCGCTAAAGCGCATTCTTGAACGCGATGCTTGTTCGTCGCGCTGACGCGCTCCTCCCCCACATAAATGTGGGGGCTCCCACCGAAAACCCACGGCCAAACCGGGCCTCCGCCGCGGCGGACCGGCCCCTACTACCGGTGCAGACCCCGACCCTTGTAGGAGCCACGGATGGCATCTGATGAGGTTTCGACGCGG
Organism: Acidobacteriota bacterium; assembly: GCA_013286465.1. Taxonomy (GTDB): domain Bacteria; phylum Acidobacteriota; class Terriglobia; order Acidiferrales; family UBA7541; genus Palsa-147. Next base: position 29,525 of record JABDFR010000002.1, read on the forward strand.
CGTGCGGGCGCGCGCGAAATTGACAATGATGGTGGCGTCCGGTAATTTAGTTCATTCGACTATTCGACTAAGGAGCGTTTGAATGCCGCAGGGCACGCCGATCAAGCACAAGAAGAAGAGCAAGTCCGTACTGAAGAATATCCGCCAGACGGAGACGCGCACGATCATGAATCGGGTGAATCGCACGCGAGTGCGCTCTGCCATTCGCCGCTTGCGCGCCGCGCTGGCCGCCGGGGACGTCGATGCGGCACAGAAGCTCGTAGGCCCAACATTTTCGGAAGTGGATCGCTCGATCCGGAAAAATATCCTCCCGGAAAATACCGCCAATCGCTACAAGTCGCGCCTGACCATCGCGCTAAACGCGCTCCGCGCGAAGAAAAAGTAGCGCCGGCGTCCCTGCCGGCATCTTGCGACCACAAATCTAGCCAAGGCCTAAAGCTGCGGCCGGACCGCCGAGACATCGATAGGTTTCGTAGCGCCGGCGTCCCGCCGGCTCTTTCGAGCAAATTCCCGCCACGGGCAACAGTCACGGACGGACGAATTAATTAATCAAATTGGTTCCGTAATTTACGGATTGCGCCGTCCACAATTGTGGCCGTAGCTGAAACTCGCAGTCGTAAGCTGCCGGCAGGGACGCCGTCGCTACTTTAAGCCGCGCGCGATTTCGCCGTCAGCCGCGAAAAAAGAAACTCCAGGATTGCCCGTTGGTCCTTCACTCCGGATTTGAGCGCGCTGTCGGCTTCGGCCAGGGCGGCCAGGGATTTTACGAGCTGCTCTTTTCTGGCTGGCCGGGATTCGTTTTCGATCAGTTGGCGGAAGCGGAAGGCTATCGCGCCTACCAGCGCCGGCGGTTTTTCTCCTTCGCGGATGAGGCTGTCGAGAAATTTTAGGGCGTCGTCGCGGCGCGAGTCCGCCAGCATATCTGCTAGTTCCCAGATGGTGTGCTTTCGGGCGTCGACGACGAGGTTTTCTACGTCGCGCGCCGTGATCTTTTTTGCCGCTTGCGCATAGAGCGAGAGCTTCTCGACTTCCACGCGGATTCTAGCGGCCTCGCTGTTGGCTGCTTCGGCCAGCAGAGTGGCAGCTTCGCGATCCATGGCCATTCCTAATTCCTTCGCCGAGGATATAGCGAACGCGACCGCCTGTTGCGGGTCCATGGTGAGTTCGACGATTAAGACCGATTTGGAATTCTTGCTAAGGGCTTTGAATAGACGCAAGCGTTTGTCGAGCGCGCCGGCTTCGAATACCAGGACCGTAAACGGCGCGGGATCGGCGAGATATTTGTCGAGCGCCGCGACGGCGGCATCGCGGGACTCGTCGCCCAAATCCTCGAGGGCTTCTACTTCTTCTACGATTAAGACTTGCCGGGGCGACATCATCGGTAGCGTTTGCGCGCGCTCGAAGGCTTCGAACCAGCCGCCGCCTCGGGCGGATAGGCGGCCTAGCGCCCAATCGCGCGTGGCTGCCGGGACGTAGGTGTCGATGAGCGCGTTGCGGCACATTTCGCGGAGATAGGAATCCGAGCCTAGCAGCAGGACCGCCGGTATCATTTTGCCGCCGGAAATTCTCGCGACTAAATCTTGTGGGGAAAGTTCTCCTGATTTTGGGGCGGCCATTAGAAACCCTCTACCACGTCGCCTACGACGCGGGCGGCGAATTCGCGGGACATGCGATCGAGAGCTGGATTTTGCTCTTCGAAGAAGCTGGTTACGTCGCCGGAGATTTGATACTCCTCGCGAAAGACTAAGTCGTCATTTTTGAATATTACTTTTTCATCGCTGCGGCTTACCAGCGAGACTTTCGCGTGGACGGTTACCAGCATTGTTGTTACTTGGCCGGTTGTGGCGTCGAAGAGAATTGGGCTCGTCTCGATCGTCAAGACCTCGCCGTGCAGAATGCCATCGGCGGCTTCCTCATTTTGCACGATTTTGTAGGAGGTACGGGCTAGAAACTCGCGGATCACTGCGGCGGTGAAACGTTGCTCGATGCGGTAGTGCGTGGTGCGGTTGGTGAAGGCTGCGACTGCGATAGTTTTCCAGCCGGATGGTAGCGCGGAGGTGCGGCCTACTACGTGGTAGCCGCAGCTGGTTAAGAGCATGGCCGCGAGAACTAGCGCGATGCCTGGCAGTGACTGGCTTTGATGCGACGATTTGCGCGCTAAGGCTGCTGGGCTGAAGCCCACGGCTACGAAAGCAGAGCCGAACGCTTTGCTACGCGGGGATGACACGTAGTTCCTCGGCGATTCTTACTGCGTTGGTGGCGGCTAGGCGCAGATTGTCGGCTACGCCCCAGAGCCAGCAGGCGTTTGTGATGCTCGGGTCGCGGTCGGCGAGGCCGATTTGAATTTCGCTTTCGCCGGCGGCGATTACGTTGTCGGGCGGGCCCTCGCCTTTTTTTGCGACTTTCATTCCGGCGGCTGCCAGAGCAGCTTCTAACTTGGTTGTTTCCGGGGCGGCTGCGAATTCTGCGTAGGCGGAGAAGGCGTAGCCGTAGAAGACTGGGGCTTGCACGAATTCTATGGCGGGTGTTCGCGCGCGGCCTTCGAGATACGCGGCCAAATCGTGGGCTAATTTTTTGCGGATGTCGCGCAAATTGCGGCGGGATTCGGGGCCGTAGGCGGTGAGCAAGTTGAAGGCTACTTGGGCGTCGAAAATTCGGCGCTCGATGCCGTGGAAGGTCAGCAGGTTTGTAGTCTGCGTTTCGAGTTCGTCGACGCCTTCCTGGCCGGCTTCAGAGACCGGTGGAAAAAATGTGAGCACAACGCGCGTTGGCTCGAGTTCGCGCAGGGCGGCGGAGAGCGTGGCGGCAATGATTAGGCCGGTGCCCGGCGAGCGATAGAGGGGGCGCTTTTCGTCGCGCTTTGCAGGCTTCGAGCCGGACCTCGCGTCCGACTTTGGCAAAACCGCTGACGGAGCTGGGAGCGTTGCATCAAGCGCTGGGATCCACGTGAAGGCGCCGCTTTCGGCGGGCACGCCTCCGGTTAAATCGATCACTGAAGCGCCGGCGCGAATTCCCGCTTCCCAATTCTTCGCGGCTGTCTCGGGATTTCCGGCGAAGAAGGCAAAGCGGGCGCCTTCGAGGCTATCGGCATCGAGCGGTTGAATGAACGTAGCTTCACCGGCGGCTTCGGTCAGGGTGCCGGCCACGCTGCTTTCATCCAGCAGCACAAAATCTGTCGCCGGAAAATTGCGGTCTTCCAGTACTAGTTTGAGTTCCTTGCCGAGCAGCGAGGAAGCGCCGACGATGGCTACGCGTTGGGAGGATCCAGGCCGAGCGGGCATGAGCTAGGCAGGGCGAGAAACGAAACGATGGCGCACCAATCGCGCGATTTCGAGAACGACGCCGTGGGCCGCATAGGCCGAGGCAATCGCCAGGAGAGTGGGACCTGAGTAAAACACCACCGCGGCGAAGAGCAACGCGATGGGAACGAGCAGGCGCGAAGACTGCCGGCGGTCCCAGCGGATATTTTTACCGCTCCAGTGCCGTACGGTGCTCGACATCAGCGCACCCAGCGCGAGGATCAGCAGCAGCCACAGCAGCGACATTTTTACGCTTTGGATCGGCGTGGTGATTCCATGGACTGTCGCCGCGATCATTCCCGCGGCGGCTGGCGTGGGCATTCCCACGAAATAGCCTGAACCGCCGGGGGCCATGCCGTGGACATTGAAGCGGGCCAGGCGCCAAGCGCAGCAGACTACGAAGATAAAGCTTACCAGCCATCCAAGCTGATAGATGTGAACCGCTTGGCCGGATTCGCTGAAGGGCAGATTGCGCACTCCCCAGGCATAGGCGAGAAACGCCGGGGCAACGCCGAAGCTGACTACGTCGGCGAGCGAATCGAATTGCTTGCCGAATTCGCTGTTGGCGCCCAGGGCGCGGGCGATGCGGCCATCGAGCGCATCGAAGAGGATAGCGAAACCGATAGCGCGCGAGGCATTTTCGAAATCGGAGTTGCTGCCTTCGAGAGTGGCCAGAATGGCGTAATAGCCGCAGAGCAGGTTCGCGACGGTGAACGCGCCTGGCAGGAGATAGGCTCCGCGCTTCGCCGACTTGCGCGGGGGGGCGGTGCTGTCGTGGGAATCTAAACCGTTGATTTCCATTTCGCTAGAATGCTCGACCCGCCGGCGACCTTTTGTCCACGCCGCACGAGAATTTCAGCGTCTTTTGGAAGCCAGAGATCGACGCGCGAGCCGAAGCGGATCATGCCTACGCGTTCACCCAAGCCTACCCTGTCCCCAACGCCCTTCCAGCATAACACGCGTCGTGCAATTGCTCCCGCAATCTGTTTGAAGACGATGTTACCGCGCGGGGTGGCTACTGTAATTACATTCATTTCATTTTGTTCCGAGGCGCGCTTGCGCATGGCGGCGTAGAACTTGCCGGGGCGATATTCGACGCTGGCGATTTTGCCCGCGATGGGCGAGCGGTTTACGTGGACATCGAAAACGGAGAGGAAGATGGTGATGCGCTGGCCGGGTTCCGTGCCCATCGGCTCATCCAGGACTTCCAGGATGTGGCCATCGCCTGGGGAGACTACCGCGTCGGGATCGGTGGGGATGGTTCGGTCCGGATCGCGGAAGAAGAAGAAGATAAAGATCGCGAGCACTCCAAACACGCCGGCCGCAAAGCCGGGCCAGAATCCGCCGATGCCTCCGAATTTGGCGAGGCATAGCAGCGCCAACGCCAGGATTAGCGGCGGTAATCCGAATTTGTATCCTTCTTTGACCATTTAGCAGCTTTTGGTTGGCGCGAGAAATCGATGGCGCGAAGTCGAGTTCGTCAGAATTTGAAAAACAGAACCTCAGCGGCTAAAGCCGAATTCAATTTCCGGCGTTTTCGGCACGACTAAAGTCGTGCCCTGACAATGCCGGCCGCGGCTTCGCGATGCGGTGCGTCAGAATACACGGATATTGTACGACACGCGAGTGCGCTTTGATGGGCCGTTCAGTGATATGTGGGTTCGGAGAGATAGCGTGCGACCATCTGCTCCATTTGGTCTTTGATTCTTAACTTCATCTTCTTTAGCGTGATTTCTAGGGTGAGGTCTTCGGAGTTTACGTAGGTTTCGTTTTGCAGTTGTTCTAATTGCGCTTCGTACTTGGAGTGTTCGTTGGCTAGCTTCCGGAATTCTGCGTCACTTGAAATCAGTGTTTCCCGAATATCCCGCGCCGTATGGGGCATCCGTACCTCCTGTGATGTAGGAGAGACTGCTTCATGAACGGAAATTAACACACTCGGTGTCGCCGAGCCAACAAGTATTGTGACGAGGATGTTGCTGGCTGTTGAAAATGAGGTTAGCGGATTTCTGCTGCGAGTTGCAGGGCATCTTCTGGCGGCGAAGTGTAGTAGTTGGCGCGGCGGCCTACTTGGTTGAAGCCGGCCTTCGAGTAGAAGCGGATCGCTACTAGATTCGAGGCGCGGACTTCTAGAAATGCGCGGCGGGCTTCGTTTGCGATTCCCCACGCCATTGCGGCTTGTAGGAGCGCGCTGGCTGCGCCAAGCCGGCGTTTGTCCGAGGTGACCGCCAAATTGAGGATTTCCATCTCGTCGGCGGCGATTCTTGCGGTTATGAAGCCGATGATTGGTGATGGATTGGGATCCGCCACGGTCGCGTTGACGGATCGCCGGGCGACCCAGCCGATCGGATTTCCTGCGGCCATTGCTTCGTAATCGTGCTGCGACCACTGCGCTAATTCCGGGCAGCTCGATTGAATGGCAACGATCGAGGCGGCGTCGGCACGCTCGAGGCGGCGGATCGTTATTGGGCTTTCCACAGGACTTCCGCGTCGGAGCGGCGAATGTAATTGGCGTCGAGCTCGAGGGAGTTGGTTAGTTCGCCGCGGATGGCGCGCTCGATTCCGAGTTGTGCTACCGATGGCGCTAGCACTGGCGAGACGCGAACTACCCTTGCAGCTAGACCGGATTTTGCTTGGGCGGCTTCGAAGAGGGCTGGTTTTGTTGTGGCGATCGTGAGGCGTTCGTTTCCGACTTGGGCTTCCACCGCGGCTAGAAATTCTTCGGCATTTAGGACGCAGGCCGCGATGATCTCTCGCAGCCGTCCAGCATCGGCAGCGTATAAGGCGCCAAAGATTTGGCCGCGGCGGCCGTCCAGGATTGCGGCTACCATTCCTTCCTTCGCCAGCGATTGAACCGCTACTGCCTCTAGGACTCCGACTGCCGCGATTGGCTTTTCGTACACTTCCGCCCAGCCTTTTACTGCGGCTAGGCCTACGCGCAATCCCGTGAAAGAGCCTGGGCCGGCGGTTACGGCGAAGAGATCGAATTCGGGTAGGCCTACCTTTAACTCTGCTAGTAGGAACTCTAATTGGCGGAACATGCGCGAGGAATAGGCCTCGTCGGAGGTGGTGGATACGACGCCCAGTATGTCGGCGTCTTTTGCGATGGCTAGGCTCCCGGTGATTCCGGAGGTGTCGACCGCTAGTACTAGCATGTGCCCGATTATAGGGCAATTTTTCTTCCAAACCGCTTAGAAAATGCAGCGAGTACTAGCTTCTATCTCTCTAAAATCAGACGAAATAGCGCGGAATTGCTTGACTCGGGCTGAGGGGTGTGTCTAATATCACAACATACAAATTGCAGTTCGGGGAGGGGACTCCGTCCTATGGAATTCAAGCTAGGCGAGAAGGTTGTCTATCCGAACCACGGTGTAGGAGTTATCGAACAAATCAGTTTTGGTTACCTTAATGGCAGATCTGAGCGGTATTACATGCTCAAGATCGTCTCCAGCGGACTCAAAGTGATGGTGCCCCAGACCAACGTGGATAACGTTGGGCTGCGTCCTGTCATCCGCACCACCCAGGCCGGGGACGTGATTGCCTACCTCGAAAAGGGCCGATCGGCTAGCCATCATGACTGGAAGCACCGCTTTAAGGAGAATTCCGAGCGGATGCGTACCGGTTCCTTGATGGAAGTGGCGGCGGTTCTGAAGGGCCTCGTCTCTCTCAGCCGTACCAAGCCGCTTTCTTTCCGCGAGAAGAAGATGCTGGAACGCGCCAAGTACCTGCTCGTCAGCGAGCTGGCTACTGTGCGCAATACTTCCGAGCAGATCGTGGAGACCAGCTTGGTTCGGGCCTTGGCGAAGGCTCACCTACAGATGCCCGAAGCTGCAAAGCTTCCGGACTAGCTCTGGTAATTCTCTGAAGTCGAATATTGGGCGCTATTTGTGCGCCTGTTAGGAGGCCCGCGCACTGAGGCGGGCCTTTTTTATTTCCCCAGTTCTGCGGCGCCGAACGCAGTCTCGTTCTGCCCATCCGCAACTCACCTCACGCCTCATGTTAGGATGCTACCGGGATATAAGGATCGACCTTGCAAGAGCCAAATCACACCGCCCGAATCCTGGGCATCGAATCCTCCTGCGACGAGACCGCCGCAGCAATCGTAGCCAACGGCCAAACCATTCTCTCGAACGTGGTGGCCTCGCAGATCGAAATCCACCGCAAGTACGGCGGCGTAGTCCCCGAGCTAGCCTCGCGCGAACATCTACGCCGCATAGTTCCCGTAGTCCGCGAAGCAGCCACCCAAGCAAATATGAATCTGCGCGATGTCGACGCCATAGCGGTAACCCGCGGGCCCGGATTAGTCGGCTCTCTAATCGTGGGCGTCACCTACGGCAAAGCCCTGGCGATGTCGCTCAACAAGCCGCTCATCCCGGTAAATCACCTGGAAGGCCACGTCCACGCCGTCCTTCTAGAAGCCCACCTGGCAAATCGCGCGCCCGAGTTCCCTGCCGTTTGCTTGATCGTTTCGGGCGGCCACACCATTCTCTATCGCGTAATCCACACCGGAGCCGCCGAACGCGGAAACGGAAGCATCGTGCGCGGTGACGGCGACCCGCTGCACTACGGCCGCATCGGCGGCACCCGCGACGACGCCGCCGGCGAAGCCTACGACAAAGTCGCCAAAATGCTGGCGCTCGGTTATCCAGGCGGCCCAATCGTTGATCAACTCGCGCCTTTCGGAGATTCCAACGCCGTTCGCTTTGCGCCCACGAAAATCCGCGGCAACGCCTACGATTTCAGTTTCAGCGGAATCAAAACCGCCGTCTTCTATCTCCTGCGCAAGCATCCCGAGCTGCAACCTGAAATTGATACGCGCATTGCCGCTTTGGCGCGCGGAGAACGCAGCGTAGAAGCAATCCGCCCGCTCTGCTCGAAGTTTACGCTCGATCTGGTAGCCAGCTTTCAGCGTTCGGTCGTGGAAGATCTGGTGCGGCGCACCATGGGCGCGGCGGAGGAATTTAAGGCGCGGGCGATTTTGGTTTCGGGCGGGGTGGCTGCGAATCGGGCACTGCGAGTCGCATTCGATGACGCCGGCGCTCAGGCCAAACGCAGCATTTATTTTCCAAGCCGCGCACTCTCGACCGACAACGCCGCCATGATCGCAGCCGCCGCTTACCCAAAATTCCGAAATGGCGAAGCCGCCGACGTAACCCTAAACGCCGAAGCCAATCTCCCACTAGCGTAATTCTGGAGCCGGTGGGGTCAGCGTTCGCAGGGGCCGGGGTTCACTACCGGCCCGGTGTGGCTCTGGGTCTTCGCACCGCCGGCGATTCACCCAACCGACATCTACCCAAGCGAATGATCGTAAATGTAAGCGAGTCCATCGCGCGTGGCGGCATACACGCGTTCCCCGTCCACACTCCAACAAAGATCCAAAACCCCCTCAGCATCGCATTCATCCAAAGTCCGCCCAGTCCGCATCTCGGTAATAAACAACCGCCCATTCGCCGAGTCTTTCAACCAGGATGAATAACAAGCGCAAATCGGCAAAATCGGATGGCACCGGCAAATCTCCGCATTAAAAGGAAGCGGCGCAATCGCCCGCGAAGCCAAATTCGCCGCAAAAACTTTCCCCCCCGCGCAATAAATCAAATTCTCCCCGCGCGCGTCCCAGCTCATATCGGTAGCATTCCCCTGAATCGGCACAATCGTCCCGGTAGAAAGCCCCGGCGCCCCAGCCAAAAGAATATGATCGTCGGCCCATTCATCCGGAAATCGCAGCGCCACCGCAATCAATCCGCTTGCGGTGCTAAAAGCCATCGGCCCAAATCCAGCCAACACGGTAACATCCCCAGGCTCAGCCTCCGCCGAATCCGTGCGAATCGCCAAACTAGGATCGAGCGACCCATGCGGCACTTCATCCAAATCCGGCGCTGCCCGGCGGCAAATCCAAATATTCACGGTACAATCCGCCGCCGAAGCCAAACCAAAAAGATTTCCGTCCGGCGACCACGCAAACGAATCATCCAAACTAGGAATAGGATAAGTCCGTAAAAGACTCAGCGATTCCGCATCAAAAAGATGCGCCTCCGGATTCCAATCCGGCGAAGCCGCCAAAATATATCGCCCATCCGGCGACCAGCGCACCGAACTGATCCCCAATCCCGCAGCCAACACACTCTCCGGCGCGAGTGGCAAATCCTCCGGCGCCGTCTCCGCCTCCATGTCTTCCACGGTGAGCGAAACTGCTCTACCACCCACGGGTGTCTCCAGCGCCGCAATCTTTCCAAACGGCGAAACCGCCACGCTCCCATGCCGCGCCGAAACCACTTTGCGCACGCGCCAATGCGTCTCGACGGTCAGATCGCGTAATCCGCGACGCACAAGAGCCGCTGTACGCACCGCCAGCGATTGCGTCTTGCGGGTGACAATTTCGGCGTTAGGAAGCGGCGTGGTCATCGGCTCGAACTCTCCACCACCCGTCGCGCCAAATTCTGCTTCGCCCGCGCAATCTCAAATTCAATCCGCGCCGCTAACTGCGAAAAAAGATCGTGCCCCGACCGCGCCACTTCATCAAAACGCATGCGCAACTGATGCGAATCCGAATGCAATAATTTTTTGGATTCCGCGTCGATCTCCGTAAGCCGGTGCCGCGCCTGGCTAATCCGTCGAATGGTGCGGATCAATTCCGCCGGCGTCCCCTGCCCAGACACCGATTCCGGCGAACATTCATAAGCGGCAAACACCCGCGATAGCGCCGCCTCATCGCCCAACTCGTAAGCCCGATTCGCCTCAGCCATCAATTCCTGCCGCTTCACGCGATCCGCATCATCGGAAGTCAAATCCGGATGAATCCGCTTGGCCACTTCGCGATAAAGCCGTTTCAATTCCGGCGTAGGCGAAAATATTTTATGCTCGCGGTCGCCATCGGTGGCCGCCGTCGTACGCGTCTCATCCGCACGAGCCCGCGCCTGCCGCGCCGATTCCTGCAAACGCAAATCCCCAGGATGTTCAGCCGCCAGCCGTTCCGCCAACTGCGCCTTCAACTCATCAAGCTCCGCATAACGTAACCCCACCTCAGCCAAATATTTCCGCTCAAAAGAAGAAAGCTCCGCCCGCAAGCTAGCCAGCTGCAACTCCCGCTCCGCGAGATTAGCCTCGAGCGCAGCCAATTCGCCGCGCTTGGTCTCCAGCTCGCGATCCTCAGGACGTGTAATCTGAATGTCAGACTGGTTCGGCATCAAGAAAATCCATCTTCTGCGGGAAACACCCGGCACTAATAGTTTATTTTGCCCAAGCCAATTTTGCCTGATCCAGGCCAAATTTGTTTCCAAAATTGAGAGCGCAAAAGCGCGCCGCGTAGCGCAGGTTTACCCTGAGTAATATCGAAGGGCTGCCAGCCGGCGTTTTTGATTGTCCGCGCCGATGCTGGCCCGCCCTGCAAATTCGCGCGGTAAACATCGGCATCGATGGTTCCACGCGTACTCCCGTTTTGTGCGCCGAAGCGAATTTTATACAATGGCGCGGGGCGGAAGCCGGCGCGCCAAGGCGACCCGGCCACACGAAGAGGAGCCAAGCGTAATGCAAGAGACCGTCGAGCAATACAAACAAAGAATCATAGGCCACCTAGCCGGCAAAGACCCGCTCAAAGTCCAAGCCACCACCGCGAAGCAAATCGAAAAACTAATTAAAGGCGTCCCCAAGTCACGCCTGACCAAACGCCCGGCCCCAGGCAAGTGGTCGGTAGTAGAAATCCTTGCGCACATCGCCGACACCGAAATCGTGGCAGGCTACCGCACGCGTTCTATCCTCGGCAATCCAGGCGGCCCGATCCCGGCTTTCGATCAAGACAAATGGGCCGACGCCGAAAATTACGCCAAGCAAGATCCGCACAAATCGCTGGAAGTCTATCGCACCCTGCGCGAAGCCAATCTGCGCCTGCTGAAATCGCTGAAGCCGGAACAATGGAAGCACTTCGGCATCCACTCCGAGCGCGGCGAAGAAAGCGTCGAGCGCCTCGCGCAAATGATGGCCGGCCACGACCTCAATCATCTCAGCCAGATGGTAGCCATCCTGGCCCCCAAGAAAAAATAGGCGCCCAGCGAATTGCGCATCGCCATCGATACCGGCGGAACTTTTACGGACTGCGTTTACGCGCACAACGGGCGCATCGAAATTCTGAAAGTTCCGTCGACGCCACACAATCCCGCTCAAGCAATTGCGAGCGCGCTAATGGCAATTTCCCGCCGCGTAGCTCCACAATCCATCGCCCCGCTCGATCTTGTTTGCGGCACCACAGTCGGTACGAATGCGCTGCTGCAACGCCGCGGCGGCCGAGTAGTCCTAATCACCACCGCCGGATTCGAAGACGTTCTCGAAATCGGCCGCCAGGCGCGCCCGAAGCTCTACGATTTCTTCGGCGGCCGGCCCGCCCCACTCGTTCCGCGCGAACGGCGTCTAGGCCTACGTGAGCGCATCGGCAGCGAAGGAGAAATCCTCGCCCAGCCGGCGCAAAAAGAAATTCGCACCCTAATTCGCCAAGTCCGCCACGCAAAGCCCGACGCCGTCGCCATTTGCTTTTTATTTTCCTTCGTCAATCCCATACACGAAAAACAAATCGCCAAAGCCCTACGCGCCGCAGGCCACGTAGTAACCGCCTCGCACGAAGTCTTCCCAGAAATCCGCGAATTCGAGCGCACCTGCACAACTGTGGTGAATGCCTATCTGATCCCCGTGATGAGCGGCTATCTAGCTGCGATCGAGGAAATCGCCCAACGGGTGGTCCGCAGCGCGCCCGTACCAAAGCCCGACCGCAGGCAGCGCAACGCTCAAAGCCAAGTTCGCGTCATGCAATCCAACGGCGGAATCGTCTTCGCCCGCTCCGCAGCCTCCGAACCAGTCCGCACAATTCTCTCTGGCCCAGCGGGCGGAATCCTCGGCGCCGAATATGTAGCCAATCTCGCAGGCTACGAAAAAATCATCAGCTTCGATATGGGCGGAACGTCCACGGATGTCGCTCTGCTCGAAGGCGGCGCAGGCACCACCAACGAATCCGTCGTCGATGATTTGCCGGTAAGCGTCCCGATGCTGGACATCCACACAGTAGGCGCAGGCGGCGGCTCGATAGCAAGAATCGATCAAGGCGGCGCCCTGCGAGTAGGCCCCGAAAGCGCCGGCGCCGATCCAGGCCCCGCCGCCTACGGCAAAGGCAATCAACCCACAGTCACCGACGCGCACCTAATTCTCGGAAGATTGGGCGGCGCAGCATTGCTAGGCGGCGAATTTCAACTCGACGCCGCGCGAGCCCGCCAAATCCTCGATCGCGCCAGAAAAAAATCGCCCTCGTTGCGCAGCCCCGAGCAATTCGCCCAAGGCACGATCGACGTAATCGAAGCCACCATGGAGCGCGCCATCCGCGTAATCTCAGTAGAGCGGGGCCACGATCCCCGCGACTACGCGCTAGTAGCCTTCGGCGGCGCCGGCGGACTACATGCCTGCGCCCTAGCCGCCGCCCTAGAAATGCCGCGCGTCCTAATCCCGCAAATCCCCGGCGCACTATCAGCCTTAGGCATCCTGCGCGCCGACATAGTCAAAGATTTTTCGCAAACCGTCCTGTTGCGCGCGCCAACAACCCCGCCGGCATTTCGCTTGTTGCAAGACGCATTCAAAAATCTCGAATCGCACAGCCGAGATCAAATGCGCGCAGAATCCCAAGTAGCGCCGGCGTCCCCGCCGGCATCTTACGAAGAAAACTCCACCCAAAGGCAACCCTCCCCGACGGACCACACCTCAAGCCAAATCCGCGCCTTCCGATCTCTAGACCTCCGCTACACCGGCCAATCCACCACCCTAAAAATCCCAGCCTCAAAAGATTTTCAAAAAGCCTTCCACAAAGAACACGAGCAGCGTTACGGCTACGCCGACCCCACGCGCGAAATCGAAATTGTAAACATCTGCGTCCGCCTGATCGGCCGAACGCCGAAGCCGTCACGACCGCGCTCACGCTCCCATCGACGCGACGCGCGGCCGGCAATCGTTTCCCAAGGCAAGGTTTATTTTCACGGGAAATGGACCGCCTCGCCGATGTACGCGCGAAGCCAACTGCAAGCGGGTAATCAATTCTCCGGTCCAGCAATCGTCACAGATTACAGCTCGACGTCGGTGGTGTTACCGGGTTGGCATGCGAACGTGGATGCGTACCAGAACATAATTTTGACGAGAAGGAAGAACTGAGGCGCGAACACTGATGCCGCGACACTTTCACCCTATAAGGCTGGAAATCTTCAAAAGCCTCTTCCACTCGGTAGCCGAAGAAATGGGCGCAGGCCTACGCCGCTCCGCCTTCTCCCCAAACATCACCGAGCGCCGCGACTACAGCTGCGCCGTCTTCGACGCCCAACGAAATGTCCTAGCCATGGGCGATCACATGCCCGTCCACCTAGGCTCCATGCCAGCCTCCGTAATCGCAGCAACAAACGCCTTCAATCTGCAACCAGGCGACGCCGTCCTGCTGAACGACCCGTACGCCGGCGGCACCCACCTACCCGATCTCACTCTAGTAATGCCGGTTTTTCCGGCCCAAACAAAACGCGGCAAGCCACTCTTCTACGTAGCCAACCGCGCCCATCACGCCGACATCGGCGGCGCGCAAGCCGGCTCCATGGGTCTCTCCCGCGAAATTTTTCAAGAAGGCCTACGCATTCCGCCAGTAAAAATCCTGGAGCAAGGCCGCGTGAATCGCGACGTCCTGAACATGCTGCTCGCAAATGTGCGCACCCCCAAAGAACGCGAAGGCGATCTAACCGCGCAAATCGCCGCCTGCCGGATAGGCGAGCGCCGCCTCCAATCCATGCTCACAAAATACGGATGGAAGGAACTAAGCCACTACGCGCAAGAACTACTCAACTATTCCGAAGCCATGATGCGGACGGTAATTCGCAGTCTGCCAAACGGCACCTATCGCGCCGAAGATTTCCTGGACAACGACGGCATCACCGAAACCCCGCTACGCATAGCAGCAAAAATCGAAATCGGCGGCGACCGCGCAGTAGTCGACTTCACCGGCTCGTCGCCAGAATGCGCAGGCAGCGTAAACGCCGTCCGCGCCATCGCCGAATCCGCCGTCTTCTACGTCTTCCGCTGCCTCCTAAACGATCAAATCCCAGCCACCTCCGGCCTAATGCGCCCCTTCAAAGTAATCACCCCAGAAGGAACAATCGTAAACGCCCGTCCGCCAAGAGCCGTAGCCGGCGGCAACGTGGAAACCTCCCAGCGAATCGTAGACGCGTTGCTGAAAGCCCTTTCGAAAGCCGTCCCACAAAAAATTCCCGCCGCCAGCCAAGGCACAATGAACAACGTAACCTTCGGCGGTACAGACACCAGGCCCGGCCGCGGCGACAAACCGTTCGCCTACTACGAAACAATCGCCGGAGGCATGGGCGCAAGACCCGACCGCGACGGCGTAAGCGCAATCCACACGCACATGACCAACTCCCTAAACACCCCAATCGAAGTCCTCGAACACACGCTGCCAATTCGCATGCGCCAATATTCGGTGCGCAAAAACTCCGGCGGCAAAGGAAAGTTTCGCGGCGGCGACGGCATAATCCGCGAATTCGAAATGCTGACGGAAATGGAAGTAGGCCAGCTAAGCGATCGCCGCAAGCGAGGCCCCTACGGCCTAGCCGGCGGCTCCCCAGGAAAACCAGGCCGCAATGCAGTGAAATCCGGGCCGCACATGCAGCAGATCCTGGCAAAAGGCCATGCCCGCCTAAAAAAAGGAAATATCCTAAGAATCGAGTCGCCAGGAGGCGGCGGCTGGGGAAAACCCAAGAAACGATAGCGGCAAGGGCCCCGATTTAATTCGAACGCAGCTTCGAGCGTCTCCATTTGACAGCGCGCTGCATCGAACTGTATCGTGCGGAGCGCTGAAAAAATCGCCGGAGCGATATGAATCCACCGATTCGAAAGGTTCGTAAGGCCGTCTTGCCGGCCGCTGGGCTGGGGACGCGTTTTTTACCCGCCACCAAGGCGCAGCCCAAGGAAATGCTGCCGGTGGTGGACAAGCCGCTGATTCAATATGCCGTCGAGGAATGCATCGCTTCGGGCATTGAGAACGTCATCATTATTACCGGCCGGCGGAAGAATGCCATCGAGGATCATTTCGATTCGGCGCCCGAGCTGGAGCATTTTCTCGAGGAACACGGCAAGCCGGGTCAGGCCGACATGGTGCGGCGCATCAGTGGCGGCATTCATTTTTCGTATACGCGCCAGAGTGAGGCACTGGGCCTGGGGCATGCGGTTTTGTTGGCGCGCGAACTGGTGGGAGACGAGCCTTTTGCGGTGTTACTTGGCGATGTGATTTTGGATGGCCCAGAGCCTGGAACTAAATCGTTGATCGATGTCTACGCGCAAACCGGACAGGGCGCGATCATCGTGGAAGAAGTGCCGCGGGAACGCGTCCATCTCTATGGAATCGCCGACGCCCGGCCAGCCCCTGATCTCGGATTCGGCGACCGCTTAATGCGGATTAATGACGTAATTGAGAAGCCCAAGCGCGAAGAGGCCCCATCAAATTTGGCGGTCACTGGCCGTTACGTTTTTCCGCCGGAGATTTTTGATTGTCTTTCGCGCATTAAACCGGGCAGCGGCGGCGAGATTCAGTTAACAGATGCCATGCGTTTGCTGGCAAAGGAACATGGGCTGTGGGGGTATATCTACGACGGCAAGACCTACGACGCCGGCGACAAACTAGGCTTCCTGGAAGCCACGGTCGAGCTAGCGCTAAAGAATGTGGATCTCGGGTCTTCCTTTCGGAAATATCTAAAGAGTCTGACGCTCTAGCAAGTAGGGGTGGGGGTTCATCTCCCACCCGGTTTAGCACTGGGTGTTCGGCCCAGTAATCTCGCTCGTCAATCCAGCATCAACTCTTCTTAGATTTCTCTTTCGACCCAGAGTCTTTCGAGCTCGATTCCTTCGAACTCGATTCCTTTGATTTCGATTCTTTTGTGGAATCGGACTTCTTTGAGGACGAATCTTCTTTGGATGTGGAAGCTTTCGATTCGCCGTCGCTCGATTTCGCCGCGGCATTTTTGCCGGCATAATCCGTCACGTACCAGCCCGTGCCTTTAAATTGGATGGCGGACGAGGAAATTTCGCGGTGCGCTTTGGCGCCGCACTTGGGGCATTTTCTGGTTTCCGGGGCGGAGTATTTTTCGATCTTCTCGAATTTATGGCCGCACTTTTCGCACTTGTACTCGTAAAGAGGCACTACTTTTCCCTCCTGAGTCGCCTGTGAATCAAAATATTACCACGAGTGCGTTGCAGGTGCGGGATTCGCTTGGCGGCGATCTTGACCCGGTTGTGATGAGAGCGGCGCCGGGCCTATGAGCGGGGCCGACAAGCGGGAGGGCTAAAGCACCATCCCCTGCTGGGGACGCCATGTTAGACTGCCGGGCCGGTGGGTTCTATCTGATGCGAAAGCAGAAATCTCGCTCTGACACCGCGGCCGTTTCTTTGGCGCGGGAATATTCCGAGGCTGCTGCGCCTGCGATTGTTGCGCGTACGCCTGGGCAGGGTTGTCTTTATTTGATCGCTACGCCGATCGGGAATCTTGAGGATATTTCCTTGCGGGCTCTGCGCCTTATGAAAGAGGCGGACGTGATTGCTTGCGAGGATACCCGCGAGACTCGCAAGCTACTGAATCGCTACGATATTCACACTCGCCTCGAGAGCTATCACCAGCATAACGAGCTCACTCGCGCGCCGGAATTGGTGATTGTGTTGGAGCAGGGTGCCAAAGTCGCGCTGGTTAGCGATGCCGGGACTCCTTTGGTTTCCGATCCTGGGCATCGCTTGGTCACGCTTTGCTTGCGGCATGGAATTCCTGTCGTCCCGGTGCCGGGGGCATCGGCGTTGGTGGCGGCGCTGGCGGCGTCGGGGATGCCTACCGAGCAATTTTTATTCGCGGGATTTTTGCCTTCGCGGCCTAGCGAGAGACGCAAGGCCATGCGCGGGATCGCCGCGATTCCCACGACGCTGGTGTTTTATGAGGCGCCGCATCGGATTCTTGAAATGTTGGAGGACGCGCTTGGAATTCTTGGGAATCGGCTGGCCGTGGTGGCGCGCGAAGTTACCAAGCTGCATGAGGAATTCCGCCGCGGTCGCATCGCGGAATTGATTGCTGGATTTCGGGAAGCGCCCCCGCGGGGGGAGATCACCGTTATTTTTGGACCTTCCGACGAGGAATCGCATTTGCCTGCTTCCGGGGATGCCGCGCTTGGAGAAATGTCATTGGGGCAACGCGTAGACGAATTGATGGAGAAGGAACACCTGGATCGCAAGGCGGCTCTAAAATTGGCGGCGCGCGAGCGCGGCCTTTCTAAGCGCGAGGCTTATAAGCAGCTTTTAATCCATCGGGACGATTGAGCTCTCGCTTGCGCCCCAATGGTCGCTTCCATGCGCAGCTACGGCGCATGGGCCCCCGGCATAGAAAGAGACCGCATGGGAATTCCGTATTACCACGTTGATGCATTCACGGGCGAGCTCTTTGCTGGTAATCCGGCGGGGGTGTGTATTCTTCCCGCGTTTCTCGCAGACGACATTCTGCTGAAAATTGCTGTTGAGAACCGGCACAGCAACACGGCGTATGTTGTCGCGCGGGCGGATGGTGATTTTGACTTGCGCTGGTTTACTCGCAAGCTTGAGGACGATCTTTGCGGGCATGCGACTTTGGCTTCCGCTTTTGTGCTGGCGTTGCGCAAGCAGGCCGATTGGCCGGTTCGATTTCATACGCGCAGCGGCGTTTTGACCGTGGCGCAGGACGGCGAGCACTTTGTGATGGACTTTCCTGCTATGCCCGCCCGCGCATGTGAGACACCTGTGGGGCTCTTGCCGGCTTTGGGTTTGGAGGCGGCGCTGGTGATGAAATCGCGGGAGTATCTCGTGGTGGTGGAGCGGGCGGAGCAGGTGCGGGCGCTTTCGCCCGATTTTGTTGCGCTGGCCAAATTGGATATCGGGACTAGTGGGGCGCTTGTTACTGCGCCTGGCGAAGGCGACGTGGATTACGTTTGCCGATTTTTCGCGCCCGCGATTGGGATTGATGAGGATCCGGCTACTGGCTCAATCCATTGCATATTGGCTCCTTATTGGGCGGGGCGGTTGGGTAAGGATAGCTTTCGGGCGCAGCAACTTAGTGCGCGCGGGGGCTCCATGCGCAGTGCGATTGCTGGAGATCGCGTGAAGATTGCCGGAAGGGCGCGGCTTTATCTCCAAGGCACGCTGGAGATTTAGCGTAAGATGCCGCCCTTAAGGGCGCCGCTACGAAACCAGGGCTTCGAAGAAAATTTCTACCCTTTCCAGGACTTCCTGCGTTGTTTTTGAGGTGTGGACTGCTTGGCGTAGATCGCTGCCGTTTTTTACGCCGTGGGTGAAGGAACACGCGAATTGTTTCATCTTGCCTATGGCGTCCTTCATTTCGCTTCTTGCCAGGCGCTGGAAATAATCTGTGATTAGGGCGTGGCGGTCTTCGTCGTTGGGGATTTCGTAGGTGCCTGTGGCTACGTACTGCTCGATTTGCCGGAAGATCCAGGGATTGCCGGCGGCGGCGCGGCCAATCATTACGGCATCGCAATTCGTTTCTGCGATTATGCGGACGGCATCTTCCGGCGTGCGTACGTCGCCATTGCCAATTACTGGGAATTTCACCGCTTCTTTCACTGCGCGGATCACGCTCCAATCGGCGTCGCCGCTGTAGCCTTGCGAGCGCGTGCGCGGATGCACCGCGATGGCTTCTATGCCGCAGTCCTCGGCCATGCGCGCTACGTCCACGGCCACGATATTATTTTCATCCCAACCAGAGCGGATCTTGATGGTCAGCGGAATTTTGATCGCGCCGCGCACGGCGCCAAATATTTCTTCCAGCAACGGCAAATCGCGCAGCAGGCCCGAGCCGCCGCACTTCACCACTTTTTTTGCCGGGCAGCCTAGATTGATGTCCAGTTGATCGAAGCCCAGGTCTTCCGCGAGCGTGGCGGCTTGCGCCATTACTTTGGGATCGGCGCCGAAAATTTGCGCGGCGATGGGGTGCTCGTCCGGCTCGTAGTAAAAATAATGCATCATGCGCGCTTCGTTGCGGGTCAGCCCCTCGGCGCTGGTGAATTCAGTCATGATCAAGCCGCAGCCGCCCAGTTCGCGGATTACCCGGCGGAAGACCGTGTCCGTGACGCCCGCCATCGGCGCAAGAATCGTCGCGGGGCGAATCGAGCGGTCGCGAATTTTAAGTTCGGCGGGGAACATGGCGGTCATCTAGAGAAGTGTAGCGTCGAAGGGCGGCCCGTCGTCATCGGAATTGCGCGTGCGTGACTTTTGCGGCGGGTCCGGGGCGGCTGCGGGATTCGTTGCAACGGATTGCTCCGCCGGATTTGCCGCCGATGTCGCGGCGGCGCCGTCCGTTGTGCCGGACGGCAAATTTGTTGCGGAGATTGCGGTGATCGCCGCACGCGCCGTGGTCGCCAAAGCGGAGGCGGCCGCGGCGAAGGCCAGCGCGGGACGTGCACCGCCATCTGCGGCTTGCGAATTTCCGTCGCGAAGGTAAGCGGCGGCGATTTCGCGGGAGCCACCGAAAAAGCTTTCTACGATTTGGCCAAGCGCGTGGCTGCGCGCATCTTCCACGCTTAGCGTCGGGCGATAAATATAGGCGCGGCCTTTTTTGCGGCGCTCGACGATTCCCTTTCGCGCCAGGCGATCCATGATGGTCATGATCGTGGTGTACGCGCGAGGCCGGCGCGGGGCGAGCTGGTCGCGAATTTCGCGGACGGTGCCTTCCCCGATGGGCCAGAGCGTATTCATGCAATCGAGCTCGAGCGGGGCGAGATCGAGCAGCGAGCGGCGGCGCGGATCAGTGGCGCCGTTCCCGGATTTCTTTTCGCCGTTCACGTGCGGAGCGCTCATCCCTTGGAACCATCGCCCTTTGCGGCGGATGCCGACGCGGCGGAGCTTGCGGGGTTCGCTCGCGTCTCCACCAGCGGCTCGTCCAAATATTCCGTGGTGCGCAAAAGATTGCGGCGCAGCGCCGGATTTCGTTCGGTCCAATCGCCGCTGCCGGCATC
Source organism: Acidobacteriota bacterium (assembly GCA_013286465.1). Classification (GTDB taxonomy): domain Bacteria; phylum Acidobacteriota; class Terriglobia; order Acidiferrales; family UBA7541; genus Palsa-147. The sequence goes on from JABDFR010000002.1 coordinate 49,872, forward strand.
GGAGGCCATTGTCGTTTCGATCGCCGCCATTTTGGAATCGAGATCATCGAGAAAATTCAGCGCCACAGCTTCGCGGGTGAGCGGAAGCTTCGGCGAGCCGAATTCGAGCTGGCCGTGATGGCTGAGAATCAAATGCTCGATCACTGTCGCCAGCGGACGCGGAAATTCGGATATGGCGTCGATCTTGCGCCGCACGATGGCTTGGCCCAGCGCGATATGCCCGAGGAGTTGCCCCTCAGTCGTATAGCCGAACCCGCGCGCGCAACTTAATTCCTCGATTTTGCCGATATCATGCAGCACCACGCCGGCCAGCAAAATATCGCGATTCAGTTCCGGATAATGCGACGACACCAAGCGCATCAAGTCGATCAGGCTCACCACGTGTTCGAGCAGCCCGCCGATGTAAGCGTGATGCATGGTCATCGCAGCAGGGGCACGTTTCATTTTCGGCGCGATGGAGGCATCCTCGACCACGCTCACCAGCAAAGTTTTGATCCACGGATTTTCCACCGCGTGGACCGCTTCGTTCAGGTGCGCGTAAAGTTTTTCGACATCCTGCTTGGTGTGCGGTAGAAAATCGGCGAGCTCGTACTCGTGCTCCGAGCAGGGGGCGATGTGCTCGACGGTTAGCTCCAGCTGGTCGTTATACAGCTTGGCGCGCGCGCGGATTTTGACCACGTCATCGCGCTCGAACAGCGTGACCATGGACTCGTAGCCATCCCACATTTTTCCGGAGATGGTGCCGGAGCGATCGGCGAGATCGAGTTGCAACCACGAGCGGCTGGTGCGCGGCGAGGTGCGAATTTCTTTGGAGCGCACCAGAAAAGTCGCAGCCACCTGCTGTCCGTCGCGGAGATCGGAGATGAACAGCGTTTTCACTGCGCTCCAGCGGCTTTTTTCGCCTTCTTGGAAAGTTTCTTGTCCGGCGCGTCGGGCGTCGGCGTCACTTCCTTGATGGAAGTATTGCTCGCCACGGCGGCCGTGTCCACATATCCCGGCTTCACGATCACGTAGCTCTGCTCGCGCAACTCGGCGAGGTAGCCGCGGAAGAGCGTGGACATTTTCTCCGCGTAAATGTGATTCATGATTTCGCCTTCCACTTTTTCGAGAGGCTGCTGGCCGGCTTCGTAGTGGTCCAGCACTTCGATGATCTCGAAGCCGGTCTTGGTCTGAATCACGTCGCTCAGATCATTCTTCTTCATCGCGAAAACGGTGTCTTCGATTTGCTTCGATAGCTGCCCGCGCTCGAAGGCGCCCAGGTCGCCGCCGCTTTTTGCCGTGGGGCCCTCAGAATTGCGCTTGGCCAGCTCGGCGAAATCTTCGCCCTTCTTCAGGCGCGCCAAAATATCGGTGGCTTTCTTCTGGATCACCGCCACTTCTTCAGGCGTCTTGCCATCCGAGTTCAAGAAGATGTCCGCCAGCAGCACGGATTCGGGCCTGACGAATTCCTGCTTGTGATCGTCGTAATATTTCTTCACGTCCTCGTGGCCGATATCCACGCGCGAGCCCGCATCTTTGCGGATTACTTCCTGGGTGAGCAGATTATTGCGGATGCCGGTCTTGTATTCGTCCCAGGAGAGCCCCTGGGCTTCTACCGCTTTCTGCAGTTCTTCCATGCTCGCCAGATTATTTTGCTGCCGCACGGAATCGAGTTGCTTGATCACGTCGGCTTCCACGCTGATGCCCATGTCCTTGCCGCGCTGCACCAGGAGCTGCTGATCGATTTCATCGCGCAGAAGATTTTTCTGCCGCTCGGCGTACATCGCTTCCATGCGCTCCGGGGGACATCCCTGGCAATCGTGTTGGACTTCTTCGTGGAGTTGGGTCTGGGCTTTTTCGTAGTCCGATAGCGTGATGATTTCGTTGTTCACCCGCGCGATGATTTCTTCGACGACCTTCCCGTTGCCTTGCGGCTTGGTTTGGGCGCGAACCGCTTGCGGCGCGGCACACGACATCGCTGCGGCGATTAGCGCTCCGACCGCGAAATTTTTGGTGCTCTTGCTCATTCGAGTTCCTTGCCTTTTCATTCGCATTGTCCCAACGATTGAATTTTAGCCCTACGATTGTAGTTGCAGCAACAGCTTTTGGGTGGCCAACGCCACTCCGCCCTTTTCATTCTTCCAGTCAAACCATAGCACGCCGCTGGGATCGAGGCGCATTCCCCGCCGCCCGCGGATCACGCGCACCAATTTCTCCGGCTTAATGGGCGTTTCGTCATGAAATTTAATGGCCACTTGATCGCCGCGCCTTTCGATCGATGCCACCAGCAATCTTTCCGCGAGCGCCTTCAGCACTGCGTAATCCAGCAAATTGACGACCGCCGGCGGCGTCGCACCAAAGCGATCTTCCAGTTCCTTGCGCACTTCTTCGCGCTGCTCCTCGTTCGAAACTTCGGCGATACGTTTATAGATGCGCAAACGAAGATTTTCGCTTTCTATGTATTCGCGAGGGATGCGAATGTCCTGGCCAAGATTTAGCGTGACGCGGCGCTCCGGGACGACAGCTTCGCCTTTGCGCTCGGCGACAGCGCGCTCCATCATGCGGCAGTAAAGATCGAAACCTACGGCCGCGATTTGCCCGTGCTGCTCGCGGCCAAGTAGATTGCCGGCCCCGCGCAGCTCAAGATCAAGCGCCGCAATGCGAAACCCCGCGCCCAAATCGCTAAATTCTTTTAGTGCGGCCAGACGATGGCGAGCGAGCGTCGAGAGAGCGCCCGATGGCGGCACCAGCAAATAAGCGTAAGCGCGTTGATTGGAGCGGCCCACCCGCCCGCGCAATTGATAAAGCTCCGCCAGGCCGAAGCGATCGGCGCGATTGATGATGATGGTGTTCGCGCGCGGAATATCGAGCCCATTTTCGATGATGGTGGTGCACACCAGTACGTCCGCTTCGCCGCGAATAAACTTCAGCATCACTTTTTCGAGTTCCGCTTCGGCCATTTGCCCGTGGCCGACGATCACTCTGGCCTTGGGCACCAGCCGCTTGATGAGCTGGTTGACTGACGCGATGGATTCGACGCGATTGTGGACAAAGAAAACTTGGCCCTCGCGCGACAGTTCTTCCTCGATGGCGCGCTTGATGATGGATTCCGAGAATGGCGCGACCGTCGTTTGAATCGCCAGGCGATCTTTCGGCGGCGTCTCGATCACCGACATATCGCGCAACCCCACCAGCGACATGTGCAAGGTGCGTGGAATCGGCGTAGCCGACATCGTCAGCACATCCACATTCTTGCGCATTTCCTTGATGCGCTCTTTGTGGGCCACGCCGAAGCGCTGCTCTTCATCGACCACCAGCAGGCCCAGATTCTGGAATTTCACGTCTTTCGATAGCAGGCGGTGCGTGCCGATTACGATGTCCACTTTGCCGGTTTCCACCTCGGCAAGAATCTTTTTTTGCTCGCGAGCCGTGCGGAAGCGGCTAAGCATTTCAATTTTTACCGGGAACGCTGCGAAGCGCCGGCGGAAAGTTTCGTAATGCTGGAACGCCAGCACGGTGGTGGGCGCCAGAACTGCCGCTTGCATCGAATCGCCCACCGCTTTGAACGCAGCCCGCATGGCCACTTCAGTTTTCCCATAGCCGACGTCGCCGCACAGCAAGCGGTCCATCGGCTGCGCGGATTCCAAATCTTTCTTCACGTCGTTCACAGCTTTTTCTTGATCCGGCGTTTCCTGAAATTCAAAAGCGTCTTCGAATTCCTTTTGCCAGTTGGTGTCTTCGGGGAATGTATGCCCGGTGGCGAGCTTCCGCTCGGCATAGAGCGCCAGGAGCTGCTTGGCCATGTCGCCCACCGATTTTTTAACCCGGGCCTTGCGCGTTTCCCAGAGATTTGTGCCCAGGCGATCGAGTTGCGGCGTGACGGCGCCGAGCGATTGATATTTCTGGATCAAGTCGACGCGCGCTAGCGGAACGTAGAGGCGGGCATCTTCGGCATAACGCAGCAGCATGAATTCGCCGGTGGTCCCTTCTACCGCGATTTGCCGCAGCCCGTCGAACTGGCCGATGCCGTGATCGACGTGCACCACATAATCACCGGCTTTTAAATCCGATAGATCGCTGAAGAACGAAGCGCTCGTGCCGCGCCCGCCGCGAGCTTTCGTGGGTGCCGGCAGCGATTCAAATAAATCTGCCGGACCGTAAATGGCGAGGCGCGATTCGGGAAATGCCACGCCTTCCGTTAGCGGTGCTTTGCAGAGAATCAGCGCGGGGATCGATCCGCCGCTGCTTTCTTCGGCCAGGCGCACGCCGGTAGCGGTGTCGTCAAGTTCGCCTAGGCGATACGGCAATTCATTTTCGTGGCAGAGATCCGCGAGCCGCTCCATTTCGCCGGTGCTCGCGGCGGAAACCATCACTTGCGCCCCGGCTTGCACTCGGCCGCGCACCTCGTTCATGAAAGCCGCTACGTTGCCGTGATAGCGCGTGGTGGGCTGCGTCAACATCGCGCGGACAAGCGAATCGCGCTCGAGCGCTAGATGCTCCAGTCGCAAACACGGGCGGCGCCCGAGTTCCGCGGTCCATTCCGATTCGCTGAGCACATAACGCTCGGCCGGAACTTCGCTCAGTGCGCCAGCCGCCAGTTCGCGAGCCGCTTCCAGGCGCGCGCGGTATTCTTCGCTAGCGCGCCGCAATTCTTCGGGTTCGTCTTCGAGAATCACTGCTTCGGACGCAAGCTCGAATAAATTTGATTTTGCGTCGCCGAGCAAAACCGGATGAAATTCCCAGCCCGGGTAGAAAGCTGCGGGGACGCCTTCGTCTTCCCTTCCCGTCGCGTTCGTCGTTTGCAGGCGCTCCAGCAGCTCGGCGCGGCGCGGATAATCGGTGAGCGGAAGTAGCGTGAGGCGGTCGAGCGGCCGCAGCGAGCGCTGCGTGTTGGCATCGAACTCGCGCAGAGATTCAAGCGTGTCCCCGAAAAATTCAAGCCGCACCGGAGCCGCGGTTTCCGGCGAGAAGACGTCCACAATGCCGCCACGAACGGCGAACTGCCCCGGCGCTTCCACCGTTTCCTGCTTCTCGTAGCCCACGCTGGCTAAGTGCGCGATGAGCGCCGCTTGCGGAAAATCCACATCCCGTTCCAGTCGCGATGCCAACCCGGCGTAAAACTCCGCATCGCGCATGCGTTGCAGGGCTGCGCTCACCGGCGTCACCACAATATCCGCTTCGCCTGCTACCAGACTCCACAGCGCGAACGCTCGCTCTTCGGAAATTTCAGGGTGCGGCGAGCGGCTTTCATACGGCAGAACATCATGCGCGGGAAGAATCGCCACGCGAGTGCGCGCCTTGCGCGTGAGGGCTTCGTAGAAATAGCGAATCGGCTCAAGTAATTCTTCGCCCCGGCGGTTCGAGCTCACTAACAGAAAGACAGGTCGCGCCAGCGACGAAGCACAAATCGCGGCAATCAGCGCTTTGGCCGGATCGGTGAGTCCCGCCAACGAAGATTCGCCAGAGCCGCGGCGCAAATCGTCGAGCGACGCTTCCACCGACGGATGGCGTCCCACCCGCGACAATAGTTCGGCCACCAGCGGGAGAATCATGCGGGCAGACGCCGGATTCTTTCGATTAATTTTGTCGTCGAATAGCCCGCTTCCAATGGAATGGAAATCACCTGGCCGCCGGCCGCTTCCACTTCTTCGCGCCCGATGATTTCATCGGGTCCCCAGTCGCTGCCCTTCACCAGGATCGCGGGAAGAATTTCGGCAATTAGCTCGCGCGGCGTGGTTTCCCCAAACACAGTCACAAAATCCACCGATTCAAGAGCTGCGAGAACTTCCGCACGCTCGGATTCCGGGATTAACGGCCGTTGCGGGCCTTTGATTTCCTGCACGCTCGGATCGGAATTGATGCCCACGATCAGTGCGTCCCCCAGCGAACGGGCTTTCTCCAGCATGCGGATGTGGCCGGGATGCAGGATATCGAAGCAACCGTTGGTGAACACTACGCGCTTATGCCCGTGTTTCATCGCATCGATGAGCCGCTTCAGTTCCACGCGCGTGACGATCTGCCCCAATCGAGAGTCTCCGGGTCCGTTGATGTTTGTCGCAGTGTAAATTCTATCACGCGCGGGTGAGCCGGCTTTGTGTGAGGGTGCCGCCTTTCTCCCGGATACTGTCTGCTGCGTATTGCTCCCCACTTGTTGGCGTGCTAGGTTTTGCTCACTCTGAGGAGAGTGCCTTTATGCGATGGACTCCAGGTGGTGAAAGCTCCGATATCGAAGATCGCCGCGATCAGGGCGGCGGTGGCGGCGGATTTCAGTTTGGCGGATTTCATATTGGGATTGGCGGCGCGATTATTTTGCTGATCCTTAGCTTCGTGTTCAAAGTGAATCTTTTTACTCTGCTTGGCGGAGGCACTGGCGCGCCGCAGACGCAATCGAGCCAGCCGAATCCGGCGCAGGATGCTGCTGAGAAGCCTACCGTTCAATTTATTTCCTTTGTGCTGGATGATGTGCAGACCACCTGGACGACGCTTTTGCCGGCGCAGACTGGGACGCAATATCATCACGCTAAGTTGGTGCTGTTTCGCGATTCCACGCTCTCTGGTTGCGGCAACGCAGCTTCTGCGACGGGACCGTTTTACTGCCCGGAGGATGAGAAAGTTTATATCGATCTCGGATTTTTTGATGAATTGAGCCGGCGCTTTGGAGCGCCTGGGCAATTTGCGCAGGCTTATGTGTTGGCGCATGAGCTAGGCCACCACGTGCAGAAACTCCTGGGCATTGAGGGCAAGGTTCATCAGTTGCAGGAAAGCAATTCGCGCGAAGCCAATCCGCTTTCCGTAAAACTGGAATTGCAGGCCGACTGTTTTGCCGGCGTTTGGGCCCACACCACGCAGCAGCGCGGCCTTTTGGAAAAAGGCGATGTGGAATCCGCGCTCGGGGCCGCGGCTGCCGTCGGCGACGATCGTTTGCAGAAGATGTCCACCGGACATGTTAGCCCGGAGTCGTTTACACACGGGACTTCCGCGCAGAGGACGCAGTGGTTTAATGCAGGGTTGAATGGCGGAACGGTCGCGGGATGCAATACGTTTGGAGCATCGCAATAAATCTGAAGCGCCGAAATCGATCCTTCCGCGCGTGATCCGGGATTTGAAGTGAAATGGGTTTCCGCGTCCGCCTCGGCGGACTCGCCCCCACCGGGCTATTGCTTCAAACGATTACCCTAATTTTGGGTCCGCCGTGTGCTTTTCATTTTGATGCTATACTGCCGCTCAGCTTGACGCTGCCGGTCCCCAGCGGAAGCAAAATTCGATGAAAGAAATTGCCATTGTAGGAGGCGGCCCCGCTGGGGCCATGTGCGGCGAACGGCTGGCTTCGGCCGGGTTCGCCGTCACTTTGTTTGACGAGCATTTGGCCTGGGAAAAACCTTGCGGCGGCGGCTTAACTCACAAAGCCATCTCCACTTATCCCTTTCTTCTCGATAGCCCTCATCCCAAGAAAATCGTCAGCACCGCGGAATTGATTTCCAGCGGCGGACATCGCGCGCGTTTCAAGATGAATCATCCGATTGTGATTTACTCTCGGACCGTGCTGAATGGTTTGCTGCTGGATCGGGCCTCGGCGGCTGGCTGCCGCAACGTGCAGTCGCGCGTCACGCAAATGACGCCATCGAATGGCCGCGTAAGGCTCACCGCAGGCGGCGAGGAAACTTCCGCCGATTTCGTAGTGATCGCCGGCGGGGCGCGCAATCAGTTGCTGCCGGATACGACGCCTTTGAAGGCGGCCGATCTGGAAATGACCCTCGGCTATTTCGTGCCTACCGACGAGCAGTTGATCAAAGTGAAATTTCTGAAGGAATTTGAAGGATACATTTGGTCGTTTCCGCGTGCCGATCATGTTTCCGTGGGCATCTGCGGCAAGATGACGCAGAATTCCAGCCAGGGATTGCGGCGCCATCTGGATGATTTCGTGCGCGACGAGAAAATTTCACTCGAAGGCGCACGCATTTACAGCCATGTCTTGCCTTCGCCGCAGCTACATACTCTCCGCCGCCGTCGCATCGTGGGCAAAAATTGGGCCATGGCAGGAGATGCCGCGGCGTGCGTCGATCCGATCACCGGCGAAGGGCTTTTCTACGCCATGCGCTCCGGCGATTTGCTCGCCGAGGCATTGATCGCCGGGCAGCCGGAAGCCTATCCGGCTCGCATGCGCTCGGAATTGGTGGCGGATCTTGAAATCGCAGCACGCATCGCCCGCAAAGTCTTCTGCGGAAATTTTCTGGGCGGCGCGATTACCACGCGCATGGTGCAGATGTTGAATCACAGCGCCACTTTCCGCGATCTGATTCGCGATGTTTTCAGCGGCTCTCAGGATTACCGCAGCCTTAAGCGCCGGCTATGGGCGCAACTCGGTATCACGCTGGCCGAGCTTACCCGCAGTTTCATCGATCCGAATTCTTGCGGCGACGCTTCCTCGCCCGTCGATGGAACGGAGCCCGCGCGTTGACCGCCGAACATAAAACCCCGTATCCCGCTCTGCCGCTCGGAATCCATTCCAAACTCGAGAAAAATGTCCCGGCAAATTGGACTCTAGCAGCATTCGATCCCGAATTGCCCCCAGTGCTTTCCACTCCCGCAATGATCGGCATGATGGAATCGGTGGCCGCCACCGCGGCAAAGCCGCACTTGTCGCCCGGCATGATCACCGTGGGCACGCGCATCGAGGTAGACCACGTGAAGGCCGTCACGACAGGAGCGGCGGTCGAAGTTACAGCAAGACTAATTGCGCAGGACGGGCGCTTCCTTACTTTTGAAGTTGAAGCTCGATCGGGGACGCACGTAATTGGGCGCGGAAAAGTATTGCGCGCAATCGTTGAGCCTCGCTCCTTCCAGACTCGCGCGGACGCCCGCGGCAGTTCCTGACGCGCTCCGTCCGTAAGTAGCGCTGGCGTCCCGCCGGCTCTTACGACCTCTCACACGCTACATCCACGAAGTTTGGGCGAACGGATAATTTTCATCATCGTGTTTTTTAGTCCGCGCGCGATTATCCCCGTGGCGTTCTATTTGCTCGCAGGAGCCGGCGGTACGCCAGCGCTACGTTTCATCGCCGCATGGCGCGCTGAATTATTTTCGAGAGAGACGCGTCGACTCGGGGAATTCTAATATTCGGCGCGGCGCGGCGCGACCTTGCGTTGCACCGGCGGAGTGATCGTCGCCATCTTGCGGATCATAGCGAGGACTAACTTTTTATCATCATCCGAAAGCGTAGTGCTATACCGCTTGATCTCAGCCAAAAAGCGGATTTCTTCCTCAGAAAGCTCGCCCAGCATCTTGCGTGTCTCGCGATCGCCAGCCGTATCGCTCCCAGGGAAAAAGTCGGCCAGATTGATTTCCATAGCCTCGGCGATTTTTGCCAACGTTTCAAGCGATGGCACAGTGTGCCCATTTTCCACGCGCGAAAGGTAGCAGCGCAGCAAACCAGTACGCCGCTCGATATCCCCTTGCGACAACCCTCGATCGCTACGATACGACCGAATCACTTCGCCGATATTTACTTTAGGTTTCTCTTTCGGCACCGGGGACGGCCTCCGAGTATCGACGGTATCTTAAGCATCCAGTGCTAGGACACGCAAGTAAATTCTCACAGAGCGACGGGCGAGGTCGGGACCAGCAAACGCGGAAGCGCCGATCGGGAGTTTGGAATGTGCTGAAAATCGAGGTCGTTGGATGCAGGCAAGGACGCCGACGCCATTTAGGCGTGGACGGAACGCTTATCGATGTACAGGGCGTCGTCCACTCGCTTCATGAATTCTTGCGCAGTTTCACCGATGGTATAGTCTTTCCACCCCGCGGCGAAAGTCACTGGCATCTTGTTCCCGTCATACTCCACCACCAGCCCATCAAGGCGCCCCATCACGTGGCGAACTTCATCCGGCCGGCATTCCGGCAAAATCACCATAAATTCATCGCCGCCCATGCGCGCCGCCAAATCGGAGCCGCGGATGGCCCGTTTCAGGCGCTCCGCGAAAGTGCCGAGCACCAGATCGCCGGCCGCGTGGCCCAGCGTATCGTTCACGCGCTTCAAGCTATTCAAATCCAGCAGCAGCAAAGTCAATGGCCGCGAATGGCGGATCGCCCGCGACATTTCCTCTTCAAGCCTCTGCTCGGCAGACCGCCGGTTATACAACCCGGTAAGCTGATCGAGCGCGGCCAGCTTATAAACTTCCGTAGCCAGCGATTCCACTTTCGCCAGCGCCTGAATCTGACGCGCCATTTGCGTCCGGATGCGATTGATAAGGAGTTGCTGATAGAGCGTGTAAATATTAAAGACCAGCACCAAGCCGATCAGGCCGCGGATGGATTGCCCTTTGGCGAAGTTGTAGGTGCCGGGATCAAATTTGAGTAACCCCGGGAATTCGAACGAGGCGACGCAGACGGTCAGGAGCAACATCACCGCCGACGCGCTGCACCACATCCACCACTGACGGCGGTCCAGCTTCCGCAGGTTCGCTTCGATAGCCGCGGCGCCTTCCACCACTCTGTCGGCGGTAGGCGTAACGCGCTGTTCGATGCGGTCAACAGCCGCGACGGTGCTCTCGGTTTGTACGGTTGTTTCGGACATCGCCCCTTCTAGGACTTCACTAGAAATAACTGATCCACGATCAAAGCGCCATGTTCGTGGCGAACGCTTGTGTCAAACTCGCAACCCGTCCTTCCGCACAGGTCAAACGTGTTCTTGGGAACTGCAACGGCCTTGGGAATTGACTTTCGGCCCATGCAGCCCGTTTAATGAAATCAGCGCGCCGCTGAATTTCGAATCCGACCGCGGCTCCTTTCAATTCGCAATGGTGCAAACGAAATCGCCGGACACGCCGCTGAATCCCGCCGCGCCCATCGAAAATAATCCAGCAGCAAGCAGTCAGAAATCCGCCGCGCCGCGCCGATTCGGCACTTCACGCTCAGCCTTTCTCGTCGCCGCGGGAATATTCCTCAGCCGCATATCCGGGCTGATTCGCGATCGCTTCTTTGCCCACTACTTCGGAAATTCCGACGCCGCCGACGCCTTCAAAGCGGCCATCCGCATTCCCAATTTCCTGCAGAATTTATTCGGCGAGGGAGTCCTTTCCGCGTCGTTTATCCCGGTCTATGCCGCCCTTCTGGCCCGCGACGACCGCGAGGAAGCCGATCGCGTCGCCGGCGGAATTTTCGCCCTGCTCGCGCTCACCGCTTCCCTGCTCGTCTTGCTCGGCGTCCTCACCACTCCCTGGCTGATTGAAATTATTGCCCCGGGATTTGGCGGCGAAAAGCGCCAGCTCACCATTCATCTCGTCCGCATTCTCTTTCCCGGCGCGGGTCTTCTCGTTCTGTCCGCCTGGTGCCTGGGAATCCTGAACAGCCATCGCAAATTTTTCCTCTCCTACACGGCCCCGGTGATTTGGAACGCCGCGATGATTGCCACGCTGATTTTCTTCGGCGCGCGCATGACGCAATTCCCTCTCGCTGCCGCTCTTTCGTGGGGCGCAGTAATCGGCAGCGCGCTGCAAGTCGGCGTGCAATGGCCGGTGGTCATGCATCTGCTCGGGCGATTCCGCCTGACGCTCCACGCGCGCGCGGACAACATTCGCACGGTAGTCCGCAATTTTATTCCCGTGTTCATCAGCCGCGGTGTAGTGCAGATCAGCGCTTATGTGGATTCGGTGCTGGCAAGCCTGGTGGGCACCGGCGCGGTCGCCGCGCTTTCTTACGCGCAGACTTTATATACGCTGCCCGTAAGTTTGTTCGGCATGGCCGTTTCTGCCGCCGAATTGCCGGTGATGTCGGGCCAGCTAGGCAGCGAGGATGAAGTCGCGCGCGCGTTGCGAACCCGCCTGGACGCCGGCTTGCGGCAGATCGCCTATTTTGTGGTGCCCTCGGTGGTAGCGTTTCTCGCTCTCGGCGACATCATAGTTTCCGCGATTTACCAGTCAGGAAAATTCACTCACGCCGATGCGCTGTACGTTTGGGGCATTCTTGCCGGCTCGACGGTAGGATTATTGGCTTCCACGCTAGGCCGCTTGTATTCGTCGACTTACTACGCGCTGCGCGACACGCGAACTCCGCTGCGTTTTGCGGTAATTCGCGTCGCCTTGACCACCATCCTCGGCTATCTGTCCGCAGTGCCGCTGCCGCATCTGCTCGGGATCGATCAGCGCTGGGGCGTAGCCGGGCTGACGATTTCCGCCGGCATCTCGGGCTGGGTAGAATTCCTCCTGCTGCGTCATTACTTGAATCGTAGAATTGGAAAGACTGGATTGCCGCTAAGTTTTTCGTCAACGATCTGGGGGATCGCCACCGCCGCAGCCGGGGTAGCGTGGGCTGTCCGCTGGGTCGCGGGTGCGCATCGGCCAATTCTGATGGCCCTGGTAGTGTTAATCCCCTACGGCCTAGTTTATCTCGGCGTCACTTTTGCAGTGAAGTTGCCGGAAGCAAAATCCCTCGGCGCAATGTTTTCAAGGTTTACCACCCGCTAGTTCCTCGATCATTTGAAAGCGTTCCTTTACGACCAGCCCGGTTTGCCCTCGAGTGTGCGCCTCGCTGCATTCGCCGTTTCTTCAATCTGAAATCTCAAATCTGAAATTTGAAATTTCCGTCGCCGTCGCCTTTCGGTCGAAGGCGCCCCCGGTCAAACGCCTCTGCAGCAGCAGAGCAACCCGAGCGCCCGCAGCTAGTCCTCTCTCGTCCCCGCAATACGTTCCCTCTTCACCAGATAATCAAGTAGACTTACCGCGATTCCGCCATGCCGCTAACCCCCGGCGAAAAACTCGGCCCCTACGAAATCCTCGCCCCCATCGGCGCAGGCGGCATGGGCGCAGTCTATCGCGCCCGCGACTCCCGCCTGAATCGCAATGTAGCCATCAAAGTTTCCACCGCACAATTCAGCGAGCGCTTCGAGCGCGAAGCCAAATCCATCGCCGCCCTAAATCATCCCAACATCTGCCAGATTTACGACATCGGCCCAAACTACATAGTGATGGAGTGCATCGACGGCAGCCCGATCGTCACGCACGACGCCTTCGAACAGCCGCTTCCGCCAGCCGAAGCTCTGCGCCTCGCCATTCAGATGGCCTCGGCCCTCGAAGCCGCCCACGCCAAAGGCATCATTCACCGCGATCTGAAACCAGCCAACATCCTCGCCACCAAAAACGGCACAGTAAAACTCCTGGATTTCGGCCTGGCCAAGCAAAGCATCGCCGGCACCAGCGCCGAAGAAACGCAATCCCTCGGCACCACGCAACCCGGCACCATCATGGGCACACCAGCCTACATGTCCCCCGAACAAGCCGAAGGCCGCCCGGCCGACGCCCGCTCCGATATTTTCTCCTTCGGCGCGGTCCTCTACGAAATGCTAGCCGGTCGCCGCGCCTTCCCCGGAAATTCCGCCGCCGCAGTAATCGGCGCCATCGTTCACGTAAATCCGGAACCACTCAAATCCCCGCCAGCCATCGCAGCGATCGTTAACAAGTGCTTGGCAAAATCACCCGACCAGCGATTCCAATCCGCCACCGATCTCCGCATAGCTCTCGAAGCCGCATCCACGCGCGCGAGCTCCAAAATCAGCAAACGCGCCATCGGTATCGCGTTAGCTGCGGCCGCTCTGGTCGCAGTCGCAATCGCCGCTGCAAGCTTCTATCTAAAATCCCGCAAGTCCGCCCAAATCGATTCCATAGTCGTCCTACCGCTAGAAAATCGCACCAACGATCCCGCCGCCGACTACATCTCCGACGGCATCATGGAAAGCGTCAACAACAGCCTAGCCCGTCTCCCCGGTCTCCGCGTAGTCCCGCACAGCGTCGCCTTCCATTACAAAGGCAAGCCCATCGACGTACAAAAAATCGGCGAGGACCTCGGCGTGCGCTCCGTCCTCGCGGGCCAAGTCGCCCATCAAGGCGATAATGTCACCATCGACGTAGAACTCGACGACGTCCGCGACGGCAAACAACTCTGGGGCGAGCAATACAATCGCAAGTCCACCGATCTCTTATCGGTTCAAAACGAAATCGCCCGCGAAGTCTCCCAACGCCTCCGCTCGCAACTCTCCACCGAAGATCAGCAAAAACTCACCAAAGGCTCGACAAATAATCCCGAAGCCTACAGTCTCTATCTAAAAGGCAAGCACTACACCAACGAATTCACCAAAGAAGGATTCGCCAAAGGCCTCGACTATTTCAACCAAGCCATAGCCCTGGATCCGAACTACGGCCTGGCCTACAACGGCCTGGCCTACAACTACATCAATCAAGACGGCTGGTTCCTACCAGCCCGCGAAGCAGGCCCCAAAGCAAAAGCAGCCGCCGAAAAAGCCCTAGCCATCGACGACGCCGACGCCGACGCCCACCTCTCCCTCGCCATCGAGCTGCAGTGGTACGAATGGGATTGGGCCGCCTCCGAAAAGGAATTCAAGCGCGCCATCGAGCTAAATCCCAAAAGTTCCGAAGCCTACGCCTACTATTCCTGGTTCCTGGCTCCCATGGGGCGCAACGACGAAGCCGTAGCCGCAGCCAAGCGCTCGTTGGACGCCGATCCACTCTCCCCGCTAGCCAATTTCATCGTCGGTTCGGTTTCCGTCTTCACCCGCCAATGGGACCTAGCCATCAAGCAACTGCAAAGCGCCAAAGAACTCGATAATTCCTACTGGTTTAATTCCTGTTACCTGGGCCGAGCGTACGAGCAAAAAGGAAGACTCCCCGAAGCAATCGCAGAATTCCAACACGCACTCACCCTGGAAAAGGAAAACACAGAAATCTGGTCCGGCCTGGGCCACGCCTACGCCCTCTCCGGCAAAAAAGCCGAAGCCCAAAAAGTCCTGGATCACCTGAAGGAATGGTCAGCAACCAACTACGTCTCGCCCTACGCCATAGCAGTAATCTACGCCGGCCTAGGCGACAAAGACAAAGCCTTCGCCTACCTAGACACCGCCTACACCGATCGCTCCTATTTTGTAGCCAACTATCTGACAACGGATGCCCGCCTAGACGTCCTAAGAGTAGACCCCCGCTTCGACGCCCTACGCCGCAAGGTAGGCCTACCGTAGGGGCGGGCCTCAACGACCCGCCCGGTTTGGCTTCGGACGTGCGCCTAATTCACATCCGCCGTTTCGCCTATCTGAAATCTGAAATGGCTCTGTTGACTTCCTCCAAAGCCGTTGAATTTCTCCGCGTAGGGGTGACGGCTTGCCCTCGCCCGCCCGTGTAACGCCCGCGAAAAATGTGGCCTACCTGCGCAGAGGTAACGCGACCCGGCATTCTCCGCGTTCCATCGGCTTCGTAAATGCCCACGATGTCAACAAAGCCATCTCAAATCTGAAATTTGAAATTTCCGGCGCAGTCGACTTTCGCTCCTAGGGGCGACCGATCAATCGTCTCTGCGACGGCAAAGCAATCGACGCGCCCGAGAAACGCTCAGCCAAATAACCGCCTCATCTCCAGCGTAAATCCAACCCATCCGTAATTCCGCCCCCGGTACCATGTACCCCATCCACAATTTGACCTAATCTAACTCCGGGAAACTGCGGATGATCGCAACGCGCCAATTCGGGGTAAAAAAGTTTCAAATCAACCCAAACCCGGCAATTTCTAATCGCGACACCAAACTCATTAGAATTCGCCGTAACCCAAACAAAACAAAGAACGGAGCCCAATTTCTAATCGCTACAAAACCGGCACTTTGCAAATGGCACATCTGAAGCATCACGGCCCCGCAACGGAGACCCCTCCCCGTGCCATCACCCCAACAAATCCGCACGACGCAAAAAAGCCGGACACGATTAATCCCCGAAACCAACCTTCGCAGATCCCCAAATCCCCGCACCAAATCCCAAACTCTTTGTCCAACTGCCCTCTCCACTCGATTGACTTGCCCCAACCCGCGGAATATTATGGCGCTCCACATGGAAACGCCGCCGCCCCTACTCGGCCGAACAATTTCCCACTATCGCATCGTGGAAAAAATCGGCGGCGGCGGAATGGGCGTGGTCTACTTGGCCGAAGACACCAAGCTAGGCCGCCGCGTAGCCCTGAAATTCCTCCCGGAAGACACCAGCGAAGACCGCCAAGCCGTCGAGCGTTTTAAACGCGAGGCCCGCGCAGCCTCCGCGCTAAACCATCCCAATATCTGCACCATCTATGAAGTCGACGAATTCGAAGGCCGCCACTTCATCGCCATGGAACATCTCGAGGGCCAGACCCTAAAGCACGCCATGACCGGCCAGCCCCTCGCCACCGAAGCAATTCTCGACTACGCCATCCAAATCGCCGACGCCCTCGAAGCCGCCCATGCCAAAGAAATCGTTCATCGCGACATCAAGCCCGCAAATATCTTCCTCACCCCGCGCAAACAAGCCAAGCTCCTCGATTTCGGCCTAGCCAAATTAATCCCCAAATCGCATCAAGTGAACGAAGCCCTGGGCGCCTCCGCCACGCGCACTTCAGCCGAAGCCAGCGAATACGTCACCAGCCCAGGCTCCACCATCGGCACGGTAACGTACATGTCCCCCGAGCAAGCCCGCGGCGAAGAAGTCGATGCCCGCTCCGATATTTTTTCCTTCGGCGTAGTCCTCTATGAAATGTCCACCGGCCGCCAACCCTTCGCCGGCGCTACTCCCGCCGTAATTTTCGAAGCCATCCTGAATCGCGTCCCCGCCGACGCCTCGCGCGTCAATCCGCAAATTCCGCCTGACCTTGGCCGCCTGATCGAAAAAGCCTTAGAGAAAAACCGCAACACGCGCTACCAAAGTTCCGCCGTCCTCCGCAACGATCTACAAAGAGTAAAAAGCGATCTGCAAGCAGGCCGCACCGGCAAAAGCACCGAAAAATCCATCGCCGTCCTCTATTTCGAAAATCTTAGCGGCGCCAAAGAAGACGAATACTTCCGCGACGGCATGACCGAAGACATCATCACCGAACTCGCCAAGGTAAAAACTCTGCAAGTCTTCCCACGCGCCGCCATCGTGGCCTTCCGCGATAAGCCCGTCACCGCCCCCGAAGTCGGCCAGCAACTCGACGCCGCTTACGTTCTCGGCGGCAGCGTCCGCCGCGCCGGCAATCGCCTGCGCATCACCGCGCAACTCGTCGAAGCCCGCACCGGCCGCTCCGTCTGGGCCGAGCGCTACGATCGCGAAATGAAAGACGTCTTCGAAGTCCAGGACGACATCGCCCGCAGCATCACCCAAGCCCTGCGCATCACTCTTTCGCCGCAAGAAGAAAAAACCATAGCCACCAAGCCCACCGAAAATCTGCAAGCCTACGACTATTTCCTGCGCGGCCGCAATTACACCCGCCGCGAAAATCTAGAATTCGCCATGCAAATGTTCGAACACGCCATAAAGCTCGATCCCAACTTTGCGCTGGCGCATACCGGGGTCGCCAACGTCTGCGGCATGCAATTCGAATTGCACGGCCGCGACGCGCGCTGGATCGAAAAAGGCCTGGCCGCCGCCAATCGCGCCTTCGAGCTGGATCCGCAACTCCCCGAAGCCCTGGCCGCCCGCGCCCGCATCTACCACGCCCAGCAGAAATACGATGAAGCCATCCAATACGCCCGCATGGCCATCGAGCGGAAATCGGATTGCGAAAGCGCCTGGGACATTCTCGGCCGCGCGCTTTTTTCCTCCGACCGGTGGGACGAAGCCATCAGCCTGATGGATCGCGCCCTCGCCGCTGCGGGCGACGATTACAACGTGTTCATTCCCTACGTCAACGCACTAGGCGCAGGTGGCGATCCCGCCGGCGCTATAGCTCTGCGCGAAAGGCAGGCCCTGGTTCTCGAGCAACACCTCGATTTGGTGCCCGAGGATGTCCGCGCCAGAATTCTGCTAGCCACCAGCTACGCCTTTCTCGGCAAGCGCAGCCAAGCCAGCGAACATCTCGAGAAAGCCGTAGCCATGCGCCCAAATGATCCGAACGTGCTCTACAACGCCGCCTGCGCCTACGGCCTGATGCAAATGAAAACCGAAGCCCTAATGATGCTCGCAAAATCCGCCGAAACCGGCTTCAGCGATTTCGAATGGGCCTCCCGCGACCCGGACTTGGCCTCGCTGCACGACGAACCAGAATTCAAAAAGGTGTTGGAAATGTGGAAGCCTAAGTAGCACAGCCACTCCTGGCTGTGTCCGATGTAAGCAAACTGCAACTTGTAAGGAGTAAACGCAAGAGAAAAGCCGAGCCCAGTAGCACAGCCACTCCTGGCTGTGTCCGGCGTAAGCAAGCCGCAAGGCGTAACGAGCAAGCGCAAACGAAAACCCACAGCCAGGAGTGGCTGTGCTACAAAGGATCGCGGAGCGATCACATGCTGGATGAAAGTTCCAAATTCCAGGTCCCCGAATCCTTAATGGCGCGTCTAATAGGCAGGATGCGCTTCCGCAAGTTGACCGGCTCGCGCGCCAAGAGGCGTCGCCATGTCGCACAGCCGCCCAGACCCGGAGCCACCATTAAGTCTACGAAACACAACGCGAAACGCGTTGACTTGCCTGCCCCACCAGCGCAAGATGCGAGAAGAGGCCCACGCATGACCGGCAGCGGCATGACGCTCGAGCGGGTAGTCGAGAAGGCCCGCGCCCTCGACGACGAAGTCCGCAAAGAAGAGCTGCGGGTCGGCGATCGCCTGCTAGTCACCACCGTGAATTCCCGTTACACCATCTGGGTCCTCGGCGACGGCCACTACTGGATCTGGGGCGGCTGGTTCGA
The DNA here is from genome assembly GCA_013286465.1 of Acidobacteriota bacterium. Taxonomy (GTDB): domain Bacteria; phylum Acidobacteriota; class Terriglobia; order Acidiferrales; family UBA7541; genus Palsa-147. The sequence continues at coordinate 68,522 of JABDFR010000002.1, forward strand.
CCGCCAAAAAATCTCCCCGCAACGAGTAAGCATCAACGGCTGCACCTGGGGCGGCAGCGCCATCAAGCGCGACATCGTAGCAGCCCCCGGCCTACGCATGGAATTCGGCAATAGCGTCCTTACCACCAGAATCCAAGCCGTACAAGTAATCCGCGCAAGAGCCAGAGCCCGCGCCGAATTCAACTAGCCACCGATTTTTGTAGGGGCGGGGGTTCACCTCCCGCCCGATGTGGCATTGGGTGTCCGTCGTTGCCGTTTCCCAATCCGAAAATAAAAACACCTCAACGCAGTAAAAACCATTCATCAAAAAATTGAATTTGAAGGTTGAAATCTACTGAAACGCAAAACTAACCGGAATCACCACAGAATGATTCGCCTTGCTAAGCGTAATGCTGCCAAGAATCGAATGCGCCGGACTAATCAAAGAAATAAAAGCCCCAGGCAAGATCACGTAACTCTGAAGAGGATTACCGCTAGGATCCAGAAAGTCGTATTCGTAAGTGCCCGTATTTACCTTCGGACAGTAAATCGTCACCGCCCCATTAGCCCCAATCGTCCAACTCTGAATCGCAGTCTTGGTCCCACCGGAAAGGCTCGACAACACAGCGCTCCCAGTCACCGCGCTGCCATCGTCATATTGCAGCGAAAGGTTGATCGGGATATTGGAAGAGCCGCTCGCTTTATAAGCCACGGCAATCGCAGCCCACTGATCCGCAACCCCAAACGAAATTGCAGGAGTCATCGCAGCGGTCTGCGTCGGCACAGCCTCGGCATAGGCGCCTTTAGTGACTTGCGACACCATCAGGAACGGCTGCGTGGTCGAGAAGGATTGATTGTTCCCAGTCGAGGCAGTGACCAAAACGTAGTCGCTGGCCTGCGAAGGTCTCAGCGCGCCAGCTTGCGCAGCAGTGCCCATTCCCGAAGACGCAGCGGTTGAATCCGGTGATCCCGCGGAAAGCCCCGAAACCTCCGCGAGCGAAATGATGCGCATCGTCTGCGCCTCATTGTTCGAAACGGTGAACACCGTTTTGCCCGCTTTGGCGGAGACCACTCGATACACCGCAAGCAAATGCACGTCGGTAGCCTGCGCCTGATACGCGTCAAGAATCCAGGTATTCGCCATCGAGTCGGTAATCGTAGTCCCAGAAACCGAAGTGACTTGCCCGATGCGCACCACCGCAATCAGCGCATTCCCGGCAGTCACACTAGACGAAAGATGCGCGGTGCACGATTGCGAACTCCCGCAATCCTGCGAAGCCGCCGGCTGCGCCAACGTCTGCGCCCCCAGCGGTGCTGCCACTGCCAGTCCCAGTGCGATGATTAGGCCGAACTGCAAGAGTCCCGGTTTCATTAGGTTCGTTATTCCCCCACCATACGATGAGTACTTAGGCAAGGAAGTGACCAACTTCAAGCGAATATTCCCTCGTAAAACATTGAAGATGCAGAGGGAACTGTGCGGCAGAGGAATACCAGTACGGGACCGAAACGGGTAGATTTTCCCGAGGCGGGAAAGTTTTGCCGACTTCGCAAGAGCGCGGCACGCGCCTTCCGAACGTAGGGCCCGCGCTTTATGCCGGACCTCTTCGTGCAATATCGCGCCAGAAGTCCGGATCGCCGCCAACCGACGGGCAAGATGACCGTAGTCGAAGCCCGCTCGCCAACGCGACGCAATCGCGACGCGATCGCCCGCGCTCACGCTCGAATGGTCCGAACAAAGTTATCGACCGACCCTGACAGCTCCGCCGCTTGCTCGGAAACGTGCAGCGATATTACGTTCATTTCAGCAATGCGCCGGCTCATCGCCTTGACAACATCCGCGGTACTAGCCGCCGTATCTCGCACCGCGGTAATTTCGCGCCGAATCTGTTCGGTGGCTTTCGCGGATTGCTGCGAGAGACTTTTCACTTCGTTGGCTACCACTCCGAAGCCGCGGCCCACTTCTCCGGCCCTCGCCGCTTCAATGGTCGCGTTCAGAGCCAGTAAATTGGTCTGCGCCGCAATTTCGGCGATGAGTTTCACCACCCCGCCAATGCGCTGCGACGCTTCCACCAATTCCCCGACCACCGCGTTCAGTTCGCGCGGCCGTGAGCCGGACGCCCGTTTTTGCTCCAGCGTCTGGCCTCGTTCATTCTTCGCCAGCCCGTGCGCCGCTTCCGTCTGCGAAGTCTCTTTCGTCTGCATCGAGGCGCCGGCACGCGCGGCCTGTGTCCCAGGCAGCGCCGCGGAATCCGACGAACCAGCGGCTTTCGCCAGCTCCTGAGCCGCCGCATTCACACTGCCCGCCGAAGTTACCAGCGAAGACACGACGTTCTGCACGCTAGCTTCGAATTGATCGGCTAACCCGCGCCGATTCTCCGCCGCTTCGGACAATGCATTGTGCCCCCGCGCCATGTCCTCGCACGCCCGGTTGATCAATTCCGAAGTCCGCCGAAAACTCCCCAGCATCCCGCGCAGCACGACCCGCCGGTAAAATCGCTGCTCGTTGGCAGCCTCCAGCGGCGCCCCTGCTTCGCGAACAAACGCCTCCGTGCGATCGAGCAGCGCATTAATCGCGTGCACCAACCGTTCGACCTCGCCTCCCTCGTGGCAACGCAAAATGCGAACTTCCAAATTACCACCGGCCGCCGCTTCGCAAGCGTCAGCAGCTCGCGTGACCCATTCCGATCCGGCAGCCGAGTGGGAAGCATCGCGTGCAGGGGCGCCGCTTTCCGAGCGCGCGGCGTGACCGTTGGCACCGCGCCGGTAACCCCAATAGGGAATGAATCGGCGCAGCGAATTCAGGAAGCGGCTAGGAACTGTGGCCGGGAGTGCAAGTGTGGGCATGTGTAGGCTCAGAGCGAGAACACGAATTCGTTAAACGTGGTTTTTTTGTCGGCCAGCAGCCGCTGCAGAAGCGCCCCACCGGCTTCCATGCTGCGTTTCGGATCCGGATGCTTCAATTCCTCTTTTTTTAGGTCGCGGTAGAGCCCATCGAACAATTCCACCGCCCGCCGTTCGGGCACGCGGCGATTCGAGTGGTAGCCCACCGAGCGGCCCGATGCGTCGAACGACGGCGTGACGTGCGCAAACACCCAGTAATGATCGCCGTTCTTACAAAGATTGTTGACGTATGCGAAAATTTCCCGCCGCGCTTCGAGCGTATCCCACATCAGCTTAAACACGCATCGCGGCATCTCGGGGTGCCGGATAATATTGTGCGGCTTACCCAGCAGTTCCTCTTCGGTATAGCCGGAAACATCCATGAATGTCTGATTGACGTACGTAATTCTCCCCTTGAGGTCCGTCTTGCTGACGATCACGTCGTCCTCAGGAAAGGTTCGCTCATTCTCGGTAAGCTGAATAGCGCACGATTTCAATTGAAACCCTCGCGGCCCCCTCTATTCGGACTCATTCGGCAGAATTGGCCCGCAACTTTAGGAGCGCAACGGTGCAGTAAGGTGAGAGCTTCGCGGCATCACGCGCGCCTGCGGCTCGATGCCGCTCAGCCGCGCATGCTTTCGGAATGGCGTTAACTTGCGGGATCTTTCTGACGCGTGGCTTTTACGCCGGAGAGAATGCCTACACCGAGAAGCACGACGGCGCCAACTACGATCCAGTGCGTAGGAACGTGCATCAAGTAGGCGCCATAGACTAATCCGCAGATGACGATGGCAAATCCAGTGCCGTAAAGGCCGAATGACATGTCTATCCCTTCTTTCGCCAACCGGCGCACTTACCGCGCGGCGGATGGAGCGGATCGAATGAACTCTCGAAACTTAGGACGTCTTGCCTTTGCATCCGACGTGCTCGCAATGACAATCGATGTCCGGCGTTTTTTCCATGGCCTCGCACTCGATGCTGCAGTATTTGCCCGACGTGGTTAGGCAGGAACAGACGGGGTGCGCGCACTTCTCGGCTTTTGTATTTGACATTCTTTTCTCCTATCGTTGGATCAGAGCTTCGGAGGGATGGAGGGTGATCCGAGGAGTATCGTATTCGATCAGCGGCGCGGATGCTGTTCTGAAAGGGACACATTGCGATGCGTAGTTTCGGCGGGGTTACTGGGCCGCTTTAGGAGAGTGGACCGAACACCCAGAGCCAAAGCGGGCGGGAGATAAACCCCCGCCCCTGCGCGGGCCAGCATCCTAATTGAAAATCACGGCTACATTCCCTATCATCATTCGAACGCCGGAGTGGCGGAACTGGCAGACGCGCCGGACTCAAAATCCGGTGGCCGCAAGGCCGTGTGGGTTCGACCCCCTCCTCCGGCACCAACTCACCGATTGCGTGCGCGTGGAAAATTCAAATCGAAACTGGAGCTTGAGAGCCTATCGCCTGGCGGCGTTAGTGGGAGCGCTCTTTTTGTGCGCGTGCCACGCGGCCGGGCAGAGTGTTGTGATTGAGCAGTTGCGCATTCCTGTTAAGGGGGCTGGAAGCCTGGGGCTTGATGCTTTGATGGTTCGGCCGAATGATTCGACGGCACATCCGCTGGTGTTGATGACGCATGGGTCGCCGCGGGATGCGAGCGAACGGGCGGGTATGACTCCGTTCGCGTTGCAACCGCAGGCTATTGAATTTGCGCGGCGCGGGTGGACTGTGGTGGTGGTGATGCGGCGCGGGTTTGGGGAGTCGGGCGGCAGCTATGATGAAGACGCGCATGCTTGCGGGCGTGCGGACTTTGTCGGCGCTACCGAAGAAGCGGTCGCGCAACTGCGCGACGCGGTTGCATATCTTTCGAAGCGGCCGGAGGTGGATGCGTCGCGAATTATTGGCGTCGGCGTTTCTACCGGAGGGATGGCGATGGTGGCGCTGAGCGCTGACCCGCCGCCGGGGTTGGTTTCGGCTATCAGCTTTGCCGGCGGGCGCGGATCGCAGGCGCCGGATGTGGTTTGTAATGCGGATTTGCTGGTGGATGCGTTTGGCACTTTTGGGAAGCACTCGCGCGTCCCGATGCTTTGGGTTTATTCGCAGAACGATCACTTTTTTGGGCCGCAGTTGGCGCAGCGCTTTTATCATGCGTTCACGATTGCTGGGGGGAATGCTTCGTTCGTTTTGGCGCCGCCTTTCCGTAAGGACGGGCACGCTTTATTTTCCGTCGATGGGATTCCGATTTGGACGCCAATGGTTGATGAGTTTTTGAAGAGCCAAAACCTGGCTCTGCGCGAAGCGCTGCTGCCTCCGCTCGAGCCTCCCAAGATTGATGCCCCGAGCTGGTTTCCTGCAAACTTGCGGGCTGAGTTTTCGAGATATCTCTTGCTGCCTCCTCACAAGGCTCTGGCTATCTCGGATAACGGGCACCACGGTTTCGCTTACGGGCGCCGGACCGTTGAGGACGCCGAGAAAAAGGCGCTGGAGAATTGCCGGGAATTTGCGGCGCCGAGCGGCAAATGTGCGATCGCGGTGCGGGATGAGGCCGTCACGCGCTGAGAAGTTCCGCGGCGCGATCTGATAAACTTGGATTGTGACGCTCGAGACTGGGAAAACTCGCCGGAATTCTTCGCTTTGGCTGTCGCTTGTGCTTGGATTGGCGGCGGTGGCTTGCAACTTTCTCTTTTTTCTGCGGCCGCCGGCGCAGGCGGCCATTCCTTGGTTGAGTCTGGCGTTGGCTTTGGCTGCGTTTGTTTTCCTTGGGCTGGGAGTGAAGCGTCTTTTTGGACAGCCTCGTGGGATTGCGGCGCGGATTTTTGGATCGGTTGTGGCGCTGGTGTCGTTGATTTTCGCGGCAGGCGGGACTTTTGGATTTTATAAGGCGAGGGCCGTGCCGGCTTCGGCTGATGCGCCGCAGATTGGGCAGACGGTCCCGGCGTTTACTTTGGCGGATAGCGGCAACCGGCCGGTCACGCTCGCTGAATTGCTTGCTGGAAGTTCGGTGGATTCTGCTTCGGGGGTTGCGCCGAAAGCGGTGCTTTTGATTTTTTATCGTGGTTATTGGTGACCTTATTGCGCCCTCGAGTTGCGAGGGGTGCAGCGGAGGCTCCCGGAATTCAAGGCTGCTGGGATTGTTCCTGTGGCGATCAGTGTTGATCCGCCGGAGGTGTCGCGCGAATTTGCTGGTAAAGCTGGGCTGACTTTTCCGATTCTTTGTGATCCTGAGGCGCAAGTCATTCGTAGCTATCATCTGCTGCATACAGGCGGCGGACCTGACGGGCACGACATTTCGCGGCCGGCTGAGTTTCTTGTGGATGGCTCCGGGACGGTGCGTTGGGTTAATTTGACTGAGGATTTACGCGTGCGGGCGCGGGCTGATGAGATGTTGGGGATTGCGAAGAATCTGCATTAGAGTCGTGCTTGGAGCGGGGACGACGCGAGTTAAGTGTTGCTTCACAGTGCGTTCGTTCTTGTCGAGCGGCAGCCAAAACCGAGTACAACGGCAGCGGCAACGTCAACGGCGGGCCGAAAACCGGGCGGGGCTGAAGGCCCGCCCCTACGACGGCAACGTCAACGGCGGGCCTTATGTGCATTTCGGTTGAATCCATGCTAGTTTCGATTTAGGAGGCTTTGGATTGAGCGCGCGGCGGCACAAAACGGTTGGCGTGAAGGTTGGCAAGATCCAGGTGGGCGGAGGTGCGCCTGTCGTAGTCCAGTCTATGACCAATACTGATACGGTGGATATTGCTTCTACCGCGCGACAGTGCCTTGAATTGGCTGAGGCTGGATCTGAGCTTGTGCGCATTACCGTGAATATTCCTGAAGCGGCTGCTGCGGTGCCGGAGATCAAGCGACGCTTGCTGGATGCTGGTTGCGATGTGCCGGTGATTGGGGATTTTCATTACAACGGGCATGTTTTGCTTACGAAATACCCTGGTTGCGCTGAGGCGCTGGATAAATACCGGATTAATCCCGGAAATGTGGGGCATGGCGAGCGCCGCGATGAGCAGTTTTCTACCATTTGCAAAGTGGCGCGCGATCATGGCAAGCCCGTGCGCATTGGCGTGAATGGCGGCTCTTTGAATCAAGAGCTGGTGATGGAAAAGATGCAGGAGAATACGGATCGCGATCTTGGGCTGACTTCGGAAGAGATTATTAATGATTGCATGGTGCTTTCGGCGCTGCAGTCTACTGAGCTGGCGCTGGAAAATGGCCTGCGCAAGGACCAGATTATTATTTCCTGCAAAGTTTCGCGACCTAATGATTTGCTGGCGATTTACCGCGATCTGGCTTCGAAGACAGATCAACCTTTGCATCTTGGGTTGACTGAGGCTGGGATGGGCGCCAAAGGGTTAGTGTGGTCTTCGGCGGCGATGGGGATTTTGCTGGGCGAAGGGATTGGCGATACGATTCGGATTTCGTTGACGCCGCGGCCTGGCGGGGATCGTCGGGATGAAGTTTATGCTTCTTGCGAATTGCTGCAGGCGCTGGGGCTGAGGTCGTTTGCGCCTAGCGTGACGGCTTGCCCTGGCTGCGGGCGTACTACCAGCACTACTTTTCAGGAATTGGCGGAGCGCATTCAGGGTTACATCCGCGAGAAAATGCCGGATTGGAAGCGCGAGTATGAGGGCGTCGAGGCTATGACGCTGGCAGTGATGGGCTGCATCGTGAATGGGCCGGGGGAATCTAAGGCTGCGAACATTGGGATTAGTTTGCCGGGGACTGGGGAGGCGCCTAGTTGCCCGGTTTATATTGACGGGCAGAAATTTGTGACGCTGAAGGGCAACTACGACGAATTGAACGAGGCTTTCCGGAAATTGGTGGATGACTATGTGTCTACCAAATATCCGAAACGCGATCCTGCGCTGGCACGAACTGAATCGAGGACCCCTCATGCCGCCTCGAAGCTCCGAGTCATCGCCTAACGACGCACCACCGCCTGAACCTGCTGCTACATCGCAACTCCATTCTGAAATTCGGGCCGAAAACCGGGCGGGGCTGAAGGCCCGCCCCTACGAAGTCGTGCCTGCGGATTGGAAGCGCGGCTTTTGGAGTTTGATCGCTACGCAATTTCAGGCCGCCTTCAGCGACAACGTGCTGAAGTGGGTAGTCAGCTTCATCGTGCTGGACATGGCGATTCCCCAGGACCAGCGCGATCGCTTGTTCGTGCTGATTATTCCGCTGCTGTTCTCGATTCCCTTCCTGCTTTTTTCCATGACCGGCGGCTACTTCGCCGATCACTACAGCAAACGATCTGTGGCCATCGGCACGAAGTTTTTTGAAATTGCCGTGGCGATGTTGGCTGTGGTGGGGCTCGCCCTGCACAGCCTGCCAATCGAATGTGCTGCGGTGTTTTTAATTAGCACGCAGGGGGCGCTCTTTGGTCCGACGAAGTATGGGTTGCTGCCGGAGTTGCTGCCGGAGGCGAAGCTTTCCTGGGGCAATGGGATTTTGGAACTGGGGACGTTTCTGGCGATTTTGATTGGGACGCTGGTGGCGGGGGAGCTGTCCTCTGTTTTTCGCGGGCGGGAATATTGGTCGGGCGTCATTTTGATCGGGCTGGCGCTCGTCGGGCTATTGACCAGCCTGGGCATTTCGCGGCTGCCCGCAGCGCGGCCTACGAGCCGCTTCCGCTGGAATCCGCTTGGGGATCTGCTCGACCAGATTGGATTGATCCGCAAAGACCGCGTGCTCACGCTGGCCGTGATCGGCAATATTTATTTTTGGTTTCTCGGCTCGCTGCTGCTGCTCAATGTGGTGCTTTACGCCAAAGATGTTCTGCACGCTAGCGACGGGCGCACCAGCCTGCTTCTCGGCATTCTTTCGATCGGAATCGGAATCGGCAGCTTCGCGGCGGGTTACCTCTCGGGGAATAAGATCGAATATGGATTGATTCCCCTGGGCATGATCGGAATGACGATCGACTCGGCGCTGCTTTACCGGCACGGACTTTCCTATAGCAGCGTCGCGATCCTGCTCAGCATCTTGGGATTTTTCGCAGGATTCTTCGCGGTGCCCATCAACGCGTTGATCCAGCACCGGCCGGACCCTGCTACGAAGGGCGGGATTCTCGCGGCGGCGAATTTACTTTCATTCGTTGGGATTGCCGCGCAGCCGATCGCGCAGTACGCCATGATTTTTGTGGGCCATCCAAATCCTGCCACGGTGTTTCTGATTTGTTCGGTGATGACGCTGGGCGCGACCGTCTATGTTTGCTGGATGCTACCGGATGCGCTGCTGCGGCTTTTGCTGTGGATGGTGACGCACACGTTTTACAAGATTCGCGTGGATGGGCGCGAAAATATTCCGGAGCGCGGCGGGGCGCTGTTTGTGGCCAATCATTTATCGCTGGTGGACGCGCTGCTTTTGATTGCGGCTTGCGACCGGCCGATCCGATTCATGATTTTCGAGGATATTTACAATTATCCGGTGGTGAAGCCGTTTGCTTCGATTTTGCATGCGATTCCGATCTCGTCCACGCAGCGGCCGCGCGATTTAATTCGCGCGCTGCGGACGGCTAGCGACGCGATTCGCAGTGGCGAGATTGTCTGCATTTTTGCAGAAGGGGAAATTACGCGGCTCGGGCGGTTGCTTCCCTTCCGGCGGGGGTTTGAACGCATCATGCAGGATGTGGACGCGCCGATCATTCCGGTGAGTCTGGATGGAGTTTGGGGCAGCATTTTCAGTTACGAGGGCGGACGATTCATCTGGAAATTTCCGCGCAAGATTCCCTATCCCGTTTCGGTGGAATTTGGAAAGGCTTTGCCGCACGATGCTACGCCATTTCAGGTGCGGCAGTCGGTGCTGGATATGCAGTCTGATGCGTTCCAGCATCGCCGGGCGCGAATGAAGACATTGCCCACGGCATTAATTCGCACCGGGCACCGGCATCCGTTTCGATTTGCTATGGGGGATGCGCGGCGGCCCCGGGTGACATGGGGGGCAGTGCTGCTGAGTTCGATTTTTCTCGCGCGGCGGCTGCGGAAAACTTGGGAAGGACAGGAAATGGTGGGCGTGTTGCTGCCGCCTTCGGTGCCTGGGGCGATGTTGAATTATGCGGCCATGCTGGCTGGAAAAGTGCCGGTGAATTTGAATTATACGTCGTCGAACGAAACGCTGGCTTCTTGCGGCGAGCAGTGCAAGTTGCAGACTACGATTACGACGAAGATGCTGCTGGACCGTTTGCCGATCAAGCCGCCGGGGCGGACGATTTTGCTTGAAGAAGCGGCGGCGAATCCCGGGCTGGGAGAAAAACTCATTGCGCTGCTGCTTTGGTTTTTACCGGCGCGCTGGCTGGAGCGGGCCATCAGCGGGAAGCGGCCAGCGCAGCTCGATGATTTGGCGACGATTGTCTTCTCAAGTGGAAGTACGGGCGAGCCGAAGGGTGTGATGCTCTCGCATTTCAATATTGTTTCGAATGTGGAGCAGATGGCGCAGGCAGTGAAGTTGGACCGGCACGATACTTTGCTTGGAGTTTTGCCCTTCTTCCACTCCTTTGGTTTTGCTGTGACGTTGTGGCTTCCTGCGGTGATCGGGATTGGCGTGGCTTATCATCCCAGCCCGCTGGATTTCGGAGCGATCGGGGCTTTGATTCGCGAATACAAAGTTACCTTTTTGATTTCTACGCCCACCTTTTTGCAGGGGTATTTGCGGAAGTGTTTGCCGGAGGATTTTGGAAGTTTGCGATTGGTGATTGTGGGGGCGGAGAAATTGCCGGAGCGGGTGGCGACAGCGTTTGAAGATCGCTTTGGGATCCGGCCGCTCGAAGGCTATGGCTGCACGGAATGTTCGCCGGTTGTTGCAGTGAATATGCTGGATTATCGTGCGCCGGGTTTCCGGCAAGTTGGCGCGAAGCGCGGATCGATCGGGCATCCCTTGCCGGGAATCACGGTGCGCATCGTCGATCCGGAGACGCGCGAGCCGGTGCCGTTGGGGCAGCCTGGGTTGCTGCTCGTGCGCGGGCCGAATGTGATGCAGGGGTATTTGGGTAAAGAAAAGACTACCGCGGAAGTCCTGCACGATGGTTGGTATACGACTGGAGATATTGCGGCGCTGGACGAAGATGGATTCTTGAAGATTACGGACCGGCTGAGCCGTTTTAGCAAGATTGGCGGGGAGATGGTGCCGCATATAAAGGTTGAGGAGAAATTGCACGAATTGGCTGGGAAGACGGAGATGAGCTTTGTGGTTACGGGAGTGCCGGATGGGAAGAAGGGCGAGCGGCTCGTGGTTTTGCATTCGCTTACGGACGAGGAATTGAAGACGGTTTTGAATCTGCTGCCGCAATCCGGGTTGCCGAATCTTTGGATTCCTCGGGCGAATCAGTTTTACCGCGTGGAGGAGTTTCCGCATTTGGGTACGGGGAAATTGGATTTGAGAAAAGTGAAGGACGAGGCGGTGGAGTTCTCGAAGACGGAATAGTTCGGCGATTGGGAAAATCGAATTCGCGGCGGGCTGTGGAGTACGGACGGACCAGCGCTAAAGGGCATCAATAATTTGGAATGGATTTTACGGAGCGCTGAAGCGCTCCTTCCCCCCACATGAATGTGGGGGGCCCCACCTGGAACCAAAACCCACAGCCAAAACGGGCGGGAGATGACCCCCCCCCTCCACACCGTTAGTCTACGCTTAGGGCTACGTCCAGGGTGTGGACCATACCGCCGTCTGTTGGCGTCCCTGTGATTACTAGGGTGAATTTGCCTGTGGGAGCGCCGCCTCCGCCGCCGCAGCCTGCGAATAGCAGGCACGCTAACGCGGCGGCGGCGAAGCTTAGGCGCAGGGCGCGTCGCTTGCGCATCGCTGCAAACATTGCTAGCAGCGAGAGACCTAGGATTACTAACGGGACGCGGCCTATGAAATCTCCGGGGAAACGGGGCTGGTGCGTTGTTGGGGGGACTAGCGACGCGGCGGTCACCGTTACTGTGGACGTTACGGCGTCGAGCCCGTCTAGCGTGATGCTTGACGGCGAGAGCGAGCAGGTGGTGTCGGCTGGGGCGCCGGTGCAGGTGAGATTTACGGTCTGCGTGGAATTATCGACTGGGGTTACTGTGACGGTGAAGGTGATGGTGTTGCCGCGCGAGACGCTGGTCGAAGTCGTGCCGGTCAGCGTGAAATCGAGGCCGCCGATGCCGGTGATGGGGACGGTTTGCGGGCTGCTGGGATCATCGTCGCGGAAGGTGAGGCTGGCCGTGGCTACACCTTCGACTGTGGGCAGAAAGCTGACCGTTACGGTGCACGAAGCGTTTGGCGCGAGAGACGAGCCGCAGGTGGTGGCGATGGCATATTCGGAGTCGCTGTTACCTGCGAGAGCCGGCGGGGCAGAGAAATTCAGAGTGGCGGTGGAATTATTGGTGATGGTGACGAGTTGCGGTTGGCTCGGAATATTCAGCAGGACGCTGCCGAAATCGAGCGATGCCGGGGAGATGCCGATCGCTGCGTTCGCGGCGAGTTTGGCGACGAAGCCGTTCGAATTTCCGCTGGAAGCGCGAAAACTCGGAAGCAGCGAATTAGCGGTCGTCGGAAAGTCGGATGAGAACGTTTGACCGGCAATGTACGCGTTGCCCGAAGAATCGAGGGCAATCCCATCGCCGACATCGCCCTTAGCGTTGCTGCCGCCGAAACTTGAGGAATAGAGGAACACGCTGCCATCGGAATTCAGGCGAGTGATAAAGGCGTTGCCTCCCGCGCTTTTCGGCGCCGGTTGAATGGCGCCGCGCGTCGCCGGGAAATCCGTGGAAGTTGCAAATCCAGTTACATTGGCGCTGCCGCTGGAATCTACCGCGATGCCCAAGCCGGCATCGGTTCCGTTGCTGCCCGTCAGATAAGTGGAATAGACCAAATCGCTCGAGCCTTGGCCCGCGGGATTAAGTTTGGAGACGAAGGCGTGTTCATTTGAGCCGGGCGCGGTGGGCTCGGCGGAATTAGGCGTCACAGGAAAATCGGACGCTTCGGTTGTACCGGTCAAGTAGGCGGCGCCGTTCGAGTCAAGAGCGACACTGGTTGCAACTCCACCATTTAAATTCGAGCCACCGAGGCAAGTGGAATAGATCAGCGCGGAGCCGCTGGGATTTATTTCGCTCAAGAAGGCGTTATCGCCAGCACTATTGTTCGTTGGCTGAAATGAGCCGGTGGTCGTTGGAAAGTCGGCTGACGCGGTGGCGCCGACGACGAACGCATCGTCGGCGGAATCCAGGGCAATTGCGAGCGATGTATCGCCAAGCCCGGATCCGCCGAGGTAGGTCGAGTAGACCAGTGCGGAACCGCTGGGGCTTAGTTTAGTGACGAAACCGGTGCTGCCGGCAGACTTCAGCGTGTTTTCAATGGGGCCTTGCAAGGGGAAATCTTTCGACGACGTCATGCCGGTCACGTACGCGGAGCCCGACGAATCGACGGCGATGCCGGCTGCGCTGTCGCCGTTTGCGCCGCTGCCACCGAGGTAGGTGGAATATAGAAGTGCCGTCGCGGTCGGATTTAGTTCCGCAATAAACGCGTTTGTGCTGGCGCTCTTAAGTGTTCCTTGAAATGCATTCACGACTGGAAAATCCGCTGAGGATGTGGCGCCCGTGACGTAGGCGTCGCCTTGCGAATCTATGCTGATGCTTGTGCCGGTGTCGCCGGTGGCGCCGGTGCCGCCTAGATAGGTGGAATAGAGGAGGACCGCGCCGTTGGCGCTTAGTTTGGAAATGAAGGCGTTGGAATGCGTGCCGCGCAGATTCGCTTGCACGGTGTTTGCAGTGGTTGGGAAATCAGTGGAGCTGGTGGTGCCGGTGATGTAGGCGTTGCCGTTGGTGTCTACGAAGATGCCGTTGGCGCTGTCGGAAGTGGTGCCGCCCAGAAAAGTGGAATATTGAATTACCGGGTCGAAGATTAGGGCGCGATTGTGATCGTAGGAGCCGGCATTTAGCGTGATTTCATTGTTGGCGGCTACGACGTATTTCCCTTCTACTTTTTCTCGTTGATTTCCGTTGACTTGATAAATATCGGGACGATTCAGGCGGACTTCGCCGTCGGCTGTGGCGATTGCTACATCGCCGCTGGAAGTTGCCGTGAGCGAATTGGCGCCTTCGATTTTCAGTCGGATCTGAGATGCGTCGGCTTGCGGGGCGATGTCGAAATCGAATTCCAGATTGCGGCCGGAGCCGTAGTATTGGAGATCGACGCCTGCATAAACACCTTTATAGGCTACGCGCGAATAATTGGAGGCTCCGGTTACCCAGCGGCTGGGATCATTGCCGATGAAATAGCTGGATGTGCCGGGCAGGCGATCGACGCCGGAAATTTGCGCGCCTTTGTTTGCGTTGACGAGTGAAAATCGCAGCGCCGTGGATTGAAATTTTTCTGGGCGCTTTGTTCGGCCTGGTGCTAGCCGCGAAATCGGTTGGGGATTCTCGGGCGTTTCGGTATCCGTCTCGACTGGCTTCGTGAGGACCAGCACGGCTTCGGTGTTCGCGAGAAATAGTTCGGAGCCTGAGCCGCGGGCCAGAAATTTCACGCGCGGATCGGTTTGGCCCTGATTGGCTTCGAAGCGCAAAGGCAAATTGCCGTAGGCGGCGAGCGCGAGATTCGGTACTGGCGAAATCATTGCGTGCGGCGCAGCGGCCAGGGCGCTTTTGGACGGCGGCGCGACGCGGTGTGTGCGTGGCGCGCGTAGCAACACGGCGAGCGACGCGGCAAAAAGCGCGCCGACAACGAGATATCGTGCCGCGCCGTCCGCTGCGCGCGGAATTCGTGTCATCAATTGCATCAGTCTCCCCAATGAAGGCCGGTCACAGCCTGGCCTCGAAGTATTCTCCACAGATGCGGCCAAATCGAAAGAAGTTTGCTTGGCGCGCGGACGTGTGCCAGAAACCCGCTAGAAAATTGAGAACTTTACGTGCAGAAATTTCTTTGGATCCTTTTTGAAATCGGCGACAAGGCCGCGCATGTCGCCGGTCAGACCCGTCAGATTATCGTAGAGCTGCGGGTCGGTGAATAGCTTGCCGGTTGTCCCTTCCCGTGAGTTCAGTTTTGCGCTGGCGTCGCGAACGTTGGCGGAGGCGTCGCGCAAATTATTGAACAGGACATCGTCGTTTGCTAGTTTGCCTAGAGTGCCTTTGCCGTCGCGAACGTTGGCGAGGACCGCGTTGCCGTTGTCTAGGAATTTGTGGGCGCTGTCGTAGACGGCTGGATCGTAGACGAATTTGCCGAGAGTACCGCGCTGCTCTTTTACGGCGCCTAGAACATCGTTGGCATTGCCGATTGCTGCGTTTGCCTTTTGATAGAGCTCGTCGTCGGTCATTAGCTTGCCGAGACTTCCTTGCCCGGCGCGCAGATCGCCGGCCATGGCGTCGATTTTTGCGGCGCTGGCGTTGAGATGATCGTAGAGCTGATTGTCGACTAGGAGTTTGCCGAGCGTGCCGCGACCCTTTTTCACATCCGCGACGATTTCGCTGACGTCATTGGCCAGCGTGCCGAGATTTTCCTCGAGTTCGATTCCGCGCGCGACGATCTGCTGGATGGCTTTTTCTTCCTGGCTGGGCACCGTCGAGCCATTTTGCAGAGGAGTCCCGGTGATCCCGCGCGAAATGCTGACGTAGCGATCGCCTAACAGCCCCTGGGTGACCAAACTGGCCATAGAGTCAGTGCGAATATTTTCCTGGAACTTCTTTTCGATGCGCATGGTGATGGCGATGTTGTGGACCTTGTCCTCCGGATTCTTGTTGAGCGCGATGGACTCGACGTTGCCCACCTGCAATCCGCTCAGGCTCACCGGCGCCCCGACTTGTAAGCCTTCGACTTCGGGCAGATACGTGGTGAGGCGGTATTTGGGGCTGAACGTGCCGCCGCCGGTGACATAGAAGATCGCGAGAGCCATGACCGCCAGGCCGACGAGCACGAAAACGCCCACGCGAAGTTCGGTCCAGGACAATTGCTTTCGTTGCGCCATCATCTCCTCCTGATATCGCCGCGCAGTAACACGGTCATTCTATTCTGCCGATGCCAGAAATTGCTTCAAATACTTATCGGTGGACTTTAAGAGATTGTCGGCGGAATCGCGGTAATAGATTTCGCCGCCTTTTAGCACCAGGACATTCGTTGGCGCTATCCCGGCGCGCGCACCGTTGGGCAGAAGCTTCTCGATGCGATTGGCTTTCTGGTCGAAGCGGAAATTGGCGAGGCCGAAGGCGTCCTGGAGGCGATGCGTGGCGAGGACTGAGGTGACGCCGAGCGTGTCGCGTAGGCGCAGGATTAGCGTGATGATGGTTTGCGAAGTGACGGGATCGAGGCCGGCCGTGGGCGAATCGTAGAAGACGATGGGCGGACGGTCGACCAACGCTCGGGCGATAGAGACGCGGCGGCGCATGCCGCCGGATAGCTCGCCGGGAAATTTATGGATGGCTTGCTCCATCTCGACGAAGCGCAAAGCTTCGCGGACACGCGAATCGATTTCTTCTTCGGGAATGTGCTCTTCGCGCAGGCGGAAGGCTACGTTGTCGTCTACGTCCAGCGAATCAAATAGGGCGCCTTCTTGAAAGACGAAGCCGATGGTGCGGCGAAAATCGAGCAGTTCGACTTCGCTCATTTGGCTGAGGTCGTGGCCCATCACCAGGATTTCGCCGGAGTCGGGACGAATCAAGCCGGCGGCTAGTTTGAGAATGAGCGTTTTTCCGGAGCCGCTCTCGCCCAGCAGGATTTTTGTTTCGCGCGCTTCGATTTCGAAGGAAATGCCGCGGAGGACTTCTTTGTCCTCGAAGCCGAGGTGCACGTCTTGGAAGATTACGACCGGTTCGCCTGGAGTGGGTTCGCTTGCTTTGGGCGCAGAGGATAGAGGAGTCGGAGCTTGCACGCGGATGATTATAAGGCGGAACGCGGAAAAGAGGAGTCTTGCCGTTGTAGCGCTGGCGTCCCGCCGGCTCTTACGACCGGAAGCTGGCCATTGGCTAGGTTCACGGGCGGACTAGCGGATCAAGTCTCGATATTTTTTTAAGGCTTCGCGCCAGGCACGATTTTAGAATGTGGCCGACTTGATTGCTCGTAGGAGCCGGCGGGACGCCAGCGCTACGGGACATGCCGGCGCTGCTTAGGAATTGAAGATGAATAGGAAAATTTTGGAGAGGAAGGTGTCGGCTACGATTACCGTTACCGAGGCTACTACTACTGCCGTTGTTGTCGCGCGGCCTACGCCTTGCGTGCCGCCGCGGACTCTTAGGCCTTGGTAGCAGCCGACTGTGGCTAGGATTAGGCCGAAGACTACCGGCTTCGAAATACCCTGCACTAGATCGCCGAAATCTAGAGCGTTGATGGCGCGATGCCAGAATTCTGAGGGGCTCAGGCGCAGTTGGAAATACGAAACGAGGAAGCCGCCGACTAGTCCCACGAAATCAGCGACGGCTGTCAGCAGCGGCAGCATCGCGATCGTGGCTATCACGCGCGGGGTGACTAGTTTGCGATAGGGATCGGTGCCGAGCGCGCGCATGGCGTCAACTTGCTCGGTGACTACCATCGAGCCTAGTTCTGAGGCGATGCCGGAGGCGTTTCGGCCCGCTACTAGCAGCGCGGTGATTGTTGGCCCCAATTCGCGGACCAGTGCTAGAGCTACGGCGTCGCCGGTGAGCGCCGTTTCGCCGAATCTTTGGAATTGCGCGGAAGTTTGCAGCACCATAACTACGCCGATGAAAAAACCCGTGGTCAGCACGATGGGCAGCGAGCCCACGCCGATGTTGTCCATCTGCGCGAGCGTGTCGGTCCAATACCAGGGCGGGCTGAAGAGATTGCTGAGCGAGCGGGCGACGAGCAGGCAATAATCCTGCAGCGCGAGGATCTGGCGCTTCACGGACTCGGACAGAACGCCGGTTACAGTCGGGCTCTCGGTTGCGTCAAGCATGAGTCTTCACGATAGGCGCTTTGCCGGGACGGCGCCGAAATTGTGCGGGAATTATTCCGGGCCGGAAGAAGCGTATCGTTCGCAGGTGGGCGCGTCAAGGTATCGCCTCGGCGGACCCCGTCCGTTCCGTGATGACGCCTCCGGAGCTTTACGCTTTCGGGAGCCTCCGGTAAGATACCGCGTTTGTGTTGAGCTGTTTGGCGCCGACTGACGATGCTACGATTTTTTACGGCTGGCGAATCACACGGGCAGGCCTTGGTGGCGTGGATGTCCGGGTTGCCGGCGGGCATGCCGGTGGATTTGGCGTTTGTGGATCGCGAATTGCATCGGCGGCAGTTGGGATTTGGACGCGGTGGACGGCAACGGATTGAGAAAGATCGGGCCGACGTGCTGGCTGGGGTGCGGCATGGGCGGACGATTGGGGCGCCGATTGCGATACGAATCGAGAATCGGGATTGGCCGAATTGGGAGAAGGCGCTGCCGATTGAGGATGTTGAAGGTGCAGAGGACGCGCGCAAGACTTTGACGGCGCCTCGGCCTGGACATGCTGATCTTGCGGGGGCGCTGAAATTTAATTTTCATGATGCGCGGTATGTTTTGGAGCGGGCTTCGGCGCGGGAGACGGCAGGGCGCGTGGCGGCTGGGGCCCTGGCGAAATTGCTTTTGCGGGAATTTGGCGTGCGCGTGCTGAGCCATACGATTGGCGTTGGGCGTGTGAAGCTCGAGCGGGCGGCTCGATGGGAAGATATCGAGATTGTCTGCGAGAATCTGGAATCGCCTTTGCGCTGCGTGGATGATGAGACTGAAGGCAGAATGAAAGCGGAAGTGGATCACGCCTTGCGCGCCGGCGATTCGGTCGGCGGAATTTTCGAAGTTGTAGCGAGGGGACTTCCGCCCGGACTTGGCTCGCATGCGCAGTGGGATGAGAAATTGGATGGGCGTTTGGCGCAGGCAGTGATGTCGATTCAGGCGGTGAAAGCGGTGGAGATCGGAGAGGGCGTGGCCGCGGCGTCCAGTCCTGGATCGGAAGTTCAGGATGAGATTGCTTACGATGCCGGGAAGAAGCGATTTCATCGTAGCGCCAATCGGGCTGGCGGACTTGAGGGTGGAATCACGAACGGCGAAGATTTAGTGGTGCGCGGTTATTTGAAGCCGATTTCTACTTTGCGGCGGCCCTTGCTTAGCGCGGATTTGGTCACGAAAGAGCGGGTGAAGGCTGCCTATGAGCGATCGGACGTTTGCGTGGTGCCCGCTGGGGGAGTTGCTGGGGAGGCGATGGTCGCGTTTGTTTTGGCTGCGGCACTTCTTGAGAAATTTGGCGGCGATTCGATTGAAGAGACGCGCAGGAATTATGATGGATATCAGAGACAGTTGGATGAATTTTGAGAATTTGTAGCACAGCCACTCTTGGCTGTGTCGGCTTTTGGCTGAAGGCTGGCTGCTGCTTCGAATTATACAAAAAGCCACAGGCAGGGGTGCCTGTGCTACTGAAAATCGCAACCTTAATGGTGATGGCCAGATGATTCATCCAATTGTGAAATTCGGGGCGCCGGGACTGGAAACGCCCAGCAAGCCGGTGAAGGCTTTTGACGAGAAGCTGCAGGAGCTGGTCACCGATATGTTTGAGTCCATGTACGCGGCTTCGGGCGTTGGATTGGCGGCGCCGCAGATTGGCGTGGGACTTCGGTTGGCGGTAATTGATGTTTCGCTGGGGAAAAATCCTGAGGCGAAACTTGTTTGCGCAAATCCTGACATCATTGCGCTCGAAGGAGAACAGCGCGAGGAGGAAGGATGTCTCTCCGTGCCCGGATTCCGAGGGTATGTGATGCGGCCGCAGTACGTGACCGTGCGGGCGCAGGATGCTTCCGGCAAGGAATTCGAAATGCGCGGCGAGGGATTACTGGCACGGGCTTTTTGCCATGAGATCGATCATCTGAATGGCGTGCTTTTTATACAGCATCTGAGCATGTTGAAGCGCGATTTGATCAAACGCAAAATCCGCAAATTGAAAAAAGCCGGGGAGTGGTAATTTCGCCGTGGCGTTGCGCATTCTTTTTTGCGGGACGCCGGAATTTGCGGTTCCTTCCTTGCGGGCTTTGCTTGCCGCTCCTGGCATTTCCATCGAAGCCGTAATTACTCAGCCCGATCGTCCGCGCGGTCGCGGGCAGGATATGGCGAGCCCGCCCGTCAAGGAGGTTGCGCTCGCCGCGGGTCTGCATGTTTTCCAGGCGGAGAAAATCAGAGGCGAGTCGTCGCAGGAATTCATCGCCAAGGTAAAGCCAGATGCGATTGTGATTATCGCTTACGGGCAGATTATTCCGGCGCGCTTGATCGAAATTCCTCGGCTGGGCTGGATCAATGTGCATGCTTCCCTGCTGCCGAAATACCGCGGGGCGGCGCCGATTCAGTGGGCGATCATTAATGGCGAGACGCGTACGGGCGTGACGACGATGCGGATTGATGCCGGACTGGATACCGGGCCGGTGCTGGAGACGACCGAGCTTGCGATCGGCGCGGATGAGACCGCGCCGGAACTATCGCGACGGCTCGCGGAGGTGGGAGCGCCGCTGATTGTCAGCACGCTAGGAAAATTGGAGCGCGGCGAGATCACGGCGCGGGCGCAGGATAATTCGCTGGCTACTTTGGCGCGCCCTTTGAAGAAAGAGGATGGGGAGACGGATTGGTCGCTCTCGGCGCAAGAAATTTACAATCGGATTCGCGGGTTGGATCCTTGGCCCGGCGCGTTTACGACTTTTCGCGGGCAGGTGATGCAATTCTGGGGCGAGCCTGCTTTGAACAGCGAGCACGGAGAGCCTGGGGCGATTCGCGCCACTCATGGCGAAGTTCTTGTGGCTTGCGGAGGCGGAACTTGGTTGGCGCTTTCCGACGTAAAGCTCGAAGGACGGAAGCGGATCGCAGCGCGCGATTTTGCTAACGGGGCGCGCCTGCTGCCAAATGAAAAGCTCGGAGCCTAACGCAGGACCTCAGTGTTAACCTGAATTCGTTACCATGCCGATTAGTGCTGCACGCCGGATTGCTTATGATGTGCTGACTCGCGTCGAGACCCAGCAGGCTTATGCCAGCGATTTGCTGCATTCGGCGCTGACGGAAAAAATTAGCGCGGCGGATGCCGGGCTTGCTACCGAGCTTGCGCTTGGCGTTTTGCGCCAGCAACGCTTGCTGGATTTTGTGATCGAGCGGCAAAGCCGCAAACGCATCGCGTCGCTTGATCGCGAAGTCGTATTGTCGCTGCGGGTAGGTTTATACCAGCTGCGGTTTCTGGATCGCGTTCCCGCGCGTGCCGCGATTTACGAGTCCGTCGAGCTCGTTAAGCATGGACGGAAGAAATCCGCATCGACATTTGTGAATGCGGTTCTGCGCGGTGCGGCGGAGATTGCGCGCGCTGACATCGCTGCGCTCCTGCCGGCTGCTTCCCCGCTCGCCGAGCGCCTTGGAATTCTTCATTCGCATCCCACCTGGCTCGTCGAGCGCTGGCTGGCGCGATTCGGCGAAGCGCGGACGATTGCATTGATGGAAGCAAACAATCGGGCGCCTGAGCTTTCCGGCTTGATTCATGATTCGACGAAGCGCGATGAGATTTTGGGCGGATTGAAACGCGGCGGGATTCAGGTGCTGCCGGGACGTTGGCTGAGAGATTCTTTCCGCGCGAGTGGCGGCAGTATTTCGCAGACTGCGGCGTTTCGCGAGGGGCGCATTTCAATTCAGGACGAGGCTTCGCAGATGGTGCCGCTGCTGCTGGATGTCCGCAGCGGGGATTCGGTGCTGGATCTGTGCGCGGCGCCTGGCGGGAAGACGGCTACTCTCGCAAAGGCCGCGGGTCCAAGCGGGCGCGTTGTGGCGGCAGATCGTCATGCGCACCGGCTTGCGGCGATACGGGCGCATTTCAAGCGGCTGCGTTTGCGCGGCGTCGGCATTATTGAGTTGGATGGAACCGGCGCGCTTCCCTTTCGCGAGAAGTTTTCGCGCGTGCTTGTGGACGCGCCTTGCTCCGGGACTGGGACTTTTGGGCGCAATCCGGAAATTCGCTGGTCTTTGCGGGCGGAGGACTTATCGGAGCTTCATGCGCGGCAAGTTGCGCTGTTGCGAACGGGGTTGGCGCAGCTCGAATCTGGCGGGCGGCTGGTCTATTCGACCTGTTCGATGGAGGCTGAGGAGAATGACGCGGTGATTGACGAAGCGATCGGAGCATCGAGTGAGTTTCGACGATTGGGACGCGAGGAACTGGCCGCGACCCTGACACCGCATTTCTTGGATGAGGGCAAGTTGCACGGAAGTTTGGATGAAGCTGCTGCGCTGCAGCGCACCGCTACGAAACCAGGGGACATCGATTCATTTTTCGGTGAGGACGGAACGTTTCGGGCTTCGCCTTCGCTTCATTCTACCGACGGATTTTTTGCGGTGGCAATCGAGCGGAAGCGAGGCGGTTAATTGGCAGGCGCGCGTCTGGGCGGAGTGCTTGCTTGCGGCGGGAGCGTCGGAGAAAATAGTTGGCGATGGAATTTCACGAACGATTGTCGTGGATTGCGCGGTTGGCGATGTTGTTTTTTGTGCTGGCTTCGGCGGCATTTCTTAGCGCGATTACCGTGATTCGCATTGCTATTCAGGGGCGTGAAGTCGTCGTGCCGGATGTATCCGGCAAAACCTTGCCGGATGCGCAGGCAGCTTTGCGCGGCCGCAGCTTGGGTTTGAAGGTGGAAGATCGCGTCTATGGTGCGCAGCCGGTCGATGCAGTCGTGCGACAGAGCCCGCCGGCCGGGGTGCGCGTGAAAGTCGGACAATATGTCCACGTGGCGATTAGCCTGGGGCCGCAGCAAGTGAAAATTCCCGATCTCGTGGAGAAAAGTCTGCGCGCGGATCGCATTCAACTTTTGCGCAGCGGGCTCCAAGTGGGCGAAGTTTCGAGCGCGCCGATTCCCGGCGAGCCGATGGACACCGTAGTGCTGCAATATCCAGCGTACGGCGCGCCAGATGCGTCGAGCTCGCACGTGGATTTGTTGGTTTCGCTGGGGCAGCCGCCGGCCGCTTACGTGATGCCGGATTTCCAGGGTATTTCGTTGGGTGATGCGGAGGCGCGGCTCTCTTCGTCGGGATTGCGGCTGGGCAAGCTTTCGTTCGCCACCGGTGATGAGGCTAGTCACGGAATTGTGGCTAGTCAAAATCCCCCGCCCGGTGCAAAAGTCGAAGCGGGCTCGGCGATCGAGCTACAAGTAGCCGAATAGCCACCCAGCTCGCCTGTGCTAGAATCCTCGACGGTCCATGAGAACGCATCCCATCGAGATCGCGCCTTCCGTCTTGGCTGCAGACCTGGCTAATCTTGCTGCCGAAGTCCGCAAGGTGGAAGCCGCTGGAGCTCAGGTCATCCACTTCGACGTGATGGACGGCCACTTCGTGCCCAACATTTCCATGGGTGTGCCGGTGCTGGCTTCGTTGCGCAAGGCAACCTCTCTCCCCCTGGATGTGCATCTGATGATCGAGCGGCCGGGGGAGTACGTCGAGGCTTTTGCGCATGCGGGTGCGGATCGCATCCTCATACATCAAGAGGCTACGGCGCATCTCGATCGCGTCCTGGCACAAATTCGCGATCTGAAGGTCGAAGCGGGTGTGGTTATTAATCCGGGGACGCCGGTGGCTACGCTCGTAGAAGTGCTGGATCGGGTGGACACGGTTCTGGTCATGTCCGTGAATCCCGGATTCGGGGGACAATCCTTCATCCCCGGCTCGCTCAATAAAATTCGGGAGTTGAAATTGATGCGGCCACGATACAATGGCACCTACCGCATTGAAGTGGACGGCGGCGTGGATATGAAGAACGTCGCCGATCTGGTTCGTGCCGGTGCGGATACGTTGGTGGCGGGCACTTCGATTTTCCACACCGCGGATCCGGCCGCTGCCCTGCGGCAGATGCAAACCCTAGCCCACGATTCTTTAACTCAGAAGGTGTGATGAATCCAATCGTGAAGAAATTGCGCGTGGTGTTCGTATCCGGGATTTTGGTCTCGCTCTTCGCCGCTCCCAGCTTCGCCGGGAACGACAAAAATCAGAAAAAAGCCAAGAAGCAGCCCGCGCCGGCCACCGACACGAAGGCCTCGGCCGAGCCGGACAAGGTCCTCTACGACCGCTCCATGGTGGAATACAAGAAGGGCAAGTACACCGAGGCGCGCCTCGACCTGCAAACGCTGATCAACACCTACCCCGACAGCGAATATCTTGCCAAGGCCAAGCTGGCCATGGGCGATTCTTTCTATAAAGAAGGCGGCACTTCGAATCTCACGCAAGCCGTCTCGCAATACAAAGATTTCGAGACTTTCTTTCCGTTCCTCGATGAAGCCGCTTACGCGCAGATGCAAGTGGGCATGTCCCACTACCGCATGATGGAAAAAGCCGACCGCGACAATTCCGAAGCGGAATCGGCTGAGGATGAATTCCAGGCGTTCCTGCTGAAATATCCGAATAGCCCGCTGGTGCCGAAAGCGGAGCAGCACTTGCGCGAAGTACAGGAAATTATTGCCGACGGCGATTATCGCGTCGCGCATTTTTATTATTTGAAAGGCCCGCGTTCCTATCGCGCGGCCGCCGCCCGCTTGAATGAGATCATCGAGCGCTATCCGCTCTATAGCGAGAGCGATAAAGCGCTCTTCCTGGCCGGCAACATTTACGACAAGTGGGAAAAGCGCGAGATCGCCAATCAATATTACGCGCGCATTGTGCGGGAATATCCTGACTCGTCGCTGGTGGGCGACGCGAAAAAGAAGCTGACTTCCGCCGGCGTGCCCATTCCGCAGCCGGATCAGGAAGCCGTGGCGCGTATTGCGGCGGAGAAGAAACTTGCCGCCAATCGTCCCGGAGTGATTGAACGAACACTGGGAGTAATCAAGAGCAGCCCTGACACTTCAATGGCCGCGCGAGCCGGGGCGCCCAATTTGACGCCGCCTGTTGAGGCTACTTCCGCGACCGATGTGCTCAAGCCCGGTGCCGTGCCCGGCGTGCTTTCTACCGGCGGCGGAGGCGGCACTGGAAATTCGATCGCCGTGCAGACCGTGCCGGCTGGTTCCGGAGATTCGAGCGGTGATACGACCACCACGGCGCCTGTGAATCGAAATACTTCGGGTACGAGCGAGGTTGCGCCAGGTTCGTCGGACACGGGAAGTTTGCCGAAGCCCATGGACGCGACTCCCGTAGCGACCGACGACTCTGCTGCGCCGGCTCCAGAGCAACCCGCCGCAGCGCCGGAACAACCTGCACCTGCGACCGGAACTGAGAGCGCTCCCGCGGCAACCGGGACTGCCACGGGCAAAGCCACTGATGCAACTCCCGCTGCGGGTGGAGCTTCCTCGAGCGAATCAACTTCTACTACTGCGGCCGGCAAAGGCGCGAGCAATGAGCAGACTGCTTCTGCGCCGGATAAATCCGATCCCAAAGCAGAATCGAGTAGCAAGAAAAAGAAGGGATTGAAGAAACTCATTCCCTGGTAATTCGGCGGACTTCTCGCACGTTACGAATTTTGTTGTCGCGCGGCCATTGCGCTCAATCTTCCATCCAATGCTGCCCTGAAGGGCACCGCTACGAAGACTTTCCGCGCGGACCCTGTTCGCCTCTTCGACGAGGGGCATTCCTGCACTTTCTTAGCTGCTAATCGGTGCGGCAACCTGTCCTCCAAGTCCGTTGACTCCCGTCTGCGGGGATGCTCCAATATCGTTTCAGCCTGAAACGCGGGTGTGTCGTGGTACGGCGCGCCTCAAGGGGAACCTGGTGCCCAGGATTCTGGTCGCCGACGACAACAGCAACATCCAGAAGATGGTTGCGTTGGCGTTCGCGGAACACGGAATTGATGTAGTGGCCGTCGGCAATGGCGAAGCCGCCGTGCGCCGCATGCCGGATTTGAATCCGGATGTGGTCCTCGCGGATGTGTTCATGCCGGTGCGCAACGGGTACGAAGTCTGCGAGTACATCAAGAAGGATCCGCGCTTCGCGAAGACTCCGGTAATTTTGCTGGTAGGTGCATTCGATCCGCTCGATGAACAGGAAGCGCGGCGCGTCGGCGCAGATGGAGTTCTGAAGAAGCCATTCGTTCCGCCCGATCCCCTGATCGCCATGGTCACGGCAGCGCTCGAAAAGGCACCGAAGCCCGAAGTGAAAGCCGCTGCGCCTGAACCCGTTGCAGAAATTCCGAAAATTGTCGCGCCGCCTCCTCCGCCCGTCGTTCAGACCTTCCCCGATCCGACGCCGGAAGAAGAAGCGTACATGTTCGGCTCGGGCCGCCGTTCGCTCGATGACGATGACAAGGTCGAAGCCGCAGCACCGCGCGGAAACGCCGCGGGCGCGCCAGCCGCCGTCCAAACGGTTGAGACCGGTCTCGACACCGAAGCTGATGCGCGAGCGGAAGCGGAGGAAGACGAGAAGTTCTCCGGCACGCGCGCGGATTGGCGGCGGCGCGAGGAAGTAGATTTCGAAGCGGTACCAAGTTTCTCGTCGCAGCTCGTCGACGCACCGGCCGATTCGCCCGTCGATGCACTCGCCAGCGCCGCGAAAGATATTTCGAAGCAGATTGAGCAGATGGCGGAACAGCGCGCCGAGACATCTGTGGTCACGTCCGACGCGACCGCCGATGCTTCCCCGGTTGCCGCGCCGCCTGCCGCCTCCGTCGCCACTTTTGAAGTTGCGCCGGTTGTGGAAGCCGATCCGTTCGCATATCAGCCGGAAGCTGAAGTTCGAAGCGTGGTGGCGACGAACTCGGTCGAGACTGTCGCGGAAGCGCCCGCCGCAGAAATCGCCGAATCCGCACCACCGAGCACTTTTGAATCGCACGCGGTGACCGAAGTTGCTCCGGTGAGCCAAGCCTCCGCGATCGAAGTGCCTGCCGCAGAACCGGAACCGGTCCAGATTTCGCAAGTGGAAACGCGCGCCGAAGTCGTCGAGGTCGCGCCCGCCAAACTGGAAGAGCCGCCCGCCAGAATCGATCCGCCGCAAGTTCCAGATGCGGCGCCAATTTTGAGTTCGGTAGTCGAGACCGTAACGTCGCCGCGAAAGTGGCTGGATTTTCTGCTGCCCTCTCGAGCACCCAAGCCAAGCGCGGTAAGCCCGGAACCTGCGGCGAGCGTTGTGGCGGCCGCGCCGCCTGTGGAACCGGTGGTTGAACATTCAGTTTTAGAATCTGCACCCGTGGCCGCTTCAGTAGCCGCCGATTCGATTGTTGGCGAAACTCAGATTTCCGCCCCGGAGATTGGAGCGGCTCCGGCAATTGAAACGCCTGTCGCAGTTGAAACGCAACAGGAAGTTGCGTCTCACGAGCCAGCCGTTGCTGCGCAAGACTCCGCACCCGCATCAGTGGTGAGCGAGCCCGCGCCTGCACCCACTGAAGCCGCCGAAATCCGGCCGATCGAAGATTTGCGCCAGCATTGGAGTGAGATCGCCTCGCAGCTCGCCGCAGAGGCCCCGCTAGTGGAAGCCGCGCAAACGGCGCTGACCGCGGAGCGAGCCGCCAGTCCAGACATCGCGGAACCCGCACACGAGAACTTTACGGAAACCGTAGCATCGGCCGGTTCGGATGCCGTGGCGCAGCCTCCTGCTGCGGAAGAAACCGCCGCCCCGCAATACACCGCGCCATCGATGGAGACGCTGGCAGCCACCATCAGCGCTACGGCAGCGCAAGCTGCTGCGCCGGCCGCGTCGCCGAATATCGATGAAGTGGTGGCGAAAATCTTGGAGAAGCTCGGCCCGCAGATTCAGGAATTGATCGCCAAGGGCGTGGTAAAACCGCTCGTGGAAGAAGCCCTAAAAAATCCCAACGAACCAAAGAAGTAGCTGCCGTTGCTGTTGCCGTTTCTTCCGTAGCGCCCGCGCTTTATGTCGGGCCTCTTGATGCACAATTGCGCCACATACCTTCTCGCGCCTCACCCTGGATCGCGCGAAGAAAAACATCACCGGAGCCGCACATCAAACAAAGCCAACCAATACTGCACCGATTGCAGCGCAAACCCGCAAAGCATTAGCCCGACGCCGATCACTCCCAACCGCCGCTCCGGCAAATTGTCCGCGTAATACTCGATGAACGGATACGACGTGATTCCTACGCCGGTGACCAGGCCGGTGACCAGTCCCACGCGGATCGCAAACGCAACAGCGTGCTCGAGGTGGTGTACGAGGACGCTACAGACGAGCGCGGTCGCAAGGTAACCGATGGTGCGACTCACCGTTCCCCAAAACTGGCGCCGCGTGATACGCGGATGGCGCGCCGCAATGTACTCGGCGCCCGGGCGCATGCCGCGCGAATAGGCGAGCACCTGCCCGCCGGTGACGAGGATGGCGAACGCCGCGCCGAATTCGAGACCCAAGATTCTGTACAGGCCGGCGCCGAATGCACACCCGCGGATCGCGGCGAACAGCGTTTCCCAAAGCAAGGAATAGTGCGGCAACCCGCGGGCCGCGCGATTCAACTCGATCGACAAAGTGACTCCGGTAGCTATGCCCGACGCGATTCCAAAGAAGAGGCCGAGCCCGAGGCCGTATCCAATGCCGAACAGAATCGAGTACGTTACTGCGCGAGTGAGCAGCCGCAGCGGGCCGTGCTGGCCCCCCAGCAGATCGTAAGCCAGATAGAGGCTCCCCAGCACATCGAGACAAGTGCCGATGATACTGACGGCCGCGATGGTGTGATGGCTCATGAATGAATTGCGCGAATGGCGCGTCCATGCTCGCGCCGGGAAAGCGGCGCACGCGGAAGTAAACCACATGGCGGACGGGCGCGTGAACTGGAAATTTACACCATACGAGTTCACCGCGGCGGGGTCCGCGACTGCTTTCGTAGCGGTGCGCCTTTAGGCCAGCAGCTTACGACTAACGCGGTAAACCAACATCGTGCTCACCGGCGGACTCACCGGTTTGCCACACCCCCTGCCACCCTAAAGGGCGCCGCTACGAAATCTACGGCAACCGACACCGCACTAAATGGCGGAAAGGTCAGCTGACGAATCACCGGACCAATGATTACTTGCGAGCGTAAACAGAGCGGGTAGTAGAATGGCCCGCCTTAGGAGATTCGATTGATGAGCTCCCTACGAACCATTGGGAAGTGGTTCTTCCGTTTTTGTCTTCTAGTGATTTTCCTGGCGGCATTCACGTGGTTAGGCATTCACGTTTCGCGTGCCTACTATCTCCGCCAGGCGAGCCGGCCGCCCTCAGCTTTCATCGTCGAAAGCGGACCGCTCATCGCGCTCACCCATGCACGCGTAATCGATGGCACCGCGTCGCCGGCGCAAGACGATCAGACGCTGATCCTTAAAAATGGAATGATCGCCGAGGTTGGCCCGTCTTCGTCGATTCAGGTTCCGGCGAGCGCACGTTCCATCGATCTTTCCGGCAAGACCGTCTTCCCCGGCCTCGTGATGCTTCACGAACATCTCTTCACCATTTCGCCCGATACTACTCCAACGAAGATTCTGCTCGTTGAGCAGCCTGTTTCGTTTCCGCTGATGTATCTCGCCGCGGGCGTAACCACATTGCGTACCACCGGAAGCATATTTCCGCAGGCTGACCTCGCCATCAAGACCGCCATCGACTCGGGCCAGCGTCCCGGGCCGGACATGTTTCTGACGGCGCCATATCTGGAATCGAACCCGCTCCTTTTTTCACAGATGCATGCGATCGCCAGTCCGGACGAAGCACGCCGCGCGGTTGACGAAGGCGCCGCCGAGGGCATGACTTCTTTCAAAGCGTACATACATCTGACTCCCGAAGAACTCAAAGCCGGCATCGACGAAGCGCACAGTAAGGGCCTGAAAATTACCGGCCATTTGTGCTCCGTGGGATTCACGGAAGCGGCCGACATGGGCATCGATGGCCTTGAGCACGGCATCAGCGTTGATACGGAATTTTTCCCCGGGAAACAGCCTGGAATTTGCCCACCGGATCGCGCCGCTGCAAAAGATATCGACGAGCGCCTGGACATCGAAAGCCCGGAAGTGCAGCGGCTGATTCACCACCTCGTGGAGCGCCACGTTCCAATCACCTCCACGATGGCCGTCTTCGCCGATTTCACCGACGACGCGCAGCCCATGTCCGCCCTGGAGGACCGCGAGATGCGCGCTCTTTGCTTCAAGAGCGCTCTCATATACAGAATTCTAAAAGCTTTCGTCCTGCCGAAAATTGTTATGCATCATGCGATGCCCAAAGAAATGCAATTCGAGCGCGATTTCGTCGCTGCGGGCGGCCTTTTGCTCGCGGGCTCCGACCCTACCGGGGACGGCAGTACGCTGGCGGGATATGCCGATCAGCTTGAAATCGAATTACTCGTGAAGGCTGGTTTTACGCCGGTGGAGGCGATTCACGTTGCAACACAAAATGGCGCCGTGGCGCTGGGCCAGAGCGATCGAATCGGTACAATCGCAAAAGGCAAGCAGGCGGACTTGGTCGTCGTAACCGGCAATCCGTCGACAAATATTTCCGACATACGCAATGTGGACCTGGTCTTCCGCAAAGGTGTTGGCTACAGCTCCGCAAGACTATTCGGCGCAATCAAAGGTCTCGTAGGCGTGCAGTGATGCTTATTCTTTCTGACGCAGTGCCTGATAAACGCCGCGGAGGTCTGAAACTGAGTTACTAGCGATTCCCTCCGTCGATTGACGGCTGCCGCGTTTGCCCCGTATATTAAAAAATTCACGGTTTGCCGCCTGGAATTGCCGTGCAGCCCGCTTCGCGCGGGCGGAAGCATCTCGACCCATAAATTGGATGTGAAAGGCCGCCGCACTGATGACGCGCGAAATCCCCAAGGCATACGAGCCGCAGGAAATCGAGGAGCGCTGGGCCAAATATTGGTTTGACGAGAAGCTCTTCCTCGCCGACGTGAAAGATCCTCGCCCGCACTGGTCAATCGCCATTCCTCCACCGAACGTCACCGGCTCGCTGCACATCGGCCACATGCTCGATCACACGGAAATTGACATCCTGACGCGCTGGCGGCGCATGTCCGGCTTCAATACGCTGTGGCTTCCGGGCACCGACCACGCGGGAATTTCCACGCAGCGCGTTGTCGTGCGCCTGCTCGCGAAAGATGGAATCGACTATCGCACGCTGGGCCGCGAGGAATTCGAAAAGCGCGTCTGGAAATGGAAAGAGGAATCCGGCGGCACGATCACGCAGCAGATGGTCAAGATCGGCGATAGCTGCGATTGGTCGCGCGAACGATTCACTCTTGACCCGGGCCTATCCCGCGCCGTGCGCGAAGCCTTCGTGCGCCTGCATGAAGACGGCCTCATCTACCGCGCGCATTACATGGTGAATTGGTGCCCGCGCTGCATGACCGCGATCAGCGACCTCGAAACCGTGCACACCGAGCGCGCCGGAAAACTTTGGTACATCCGTTATCCGGTGGTTGGCTCGAAGGAGTACATCGTCGTTGCCACCACGCGGCCGGAGACGATGTTGGGCGACGTCGCGGTCGCCGTGAATCCAGAGGACGAACGCTATCACAAATTGATCGGCAAGATGGTGATCCTGCCGTTGACGGATCGCGAGATTCCGATTATCGCGGACAGCTACGTCGATCGCGAGTTCGGCACCGGCGCGCTCAAAATTACTCCCGCGCACGATATCAACGACTTCGAAGTCGGCCGCCGCCACAAGCTGCCCGAAATCGACGTGATGACCGACGACGGTCACATGAGCCCCGCCGCCGGGAAATATGCCGGACTCGATCGCTTCGAAGCGCGCGACAAAGCGGTGGAAGATTTGCAGGCCGCCGGACTGCTCGAAAAGGTAGTCGAGCACACGCACGCCATCGGCACTTGCGACCGCTGCGGCACGATCATCGAACCGCGCGCTTCGACGCAGTGGTTTGTAAAGATGAAGCCACTCGCCGAGCCGGCCATCGAAGCCGTCGAGACGGGCAAAATTCAGGTAACGCCCGAAAATTGGAAAGCCGTCTACTACGAATGGATGCGCAATATCCGCGACTGGTGCATCTCGCGCCAATTGTGGTGGGGCCATCGCATTCCCGCCTGGCACTGTGCGGAGTGCAAGAAGATTACAGTCGCGCGCGAAACGCCCACAAATTGCGCCTATTGCGGCTCGTCGAAAATCGAGCAGGATCCCGACGTGCTCGATACCTGGTTCAGCTCGGGCTTGTGGCCCTTCTCAACACTAGGCTGGCCCGACGAAACCGCCGACTACAAAAAATACTATCCAACCAGTACACTCATCACCGGGCGCGACATCCTCTTCTTCTGGGCCGCGCGCATGATCATGATGGGCCTGAAATTCACGGGCCAGGTTCCCTTCCATCAGCTCTATCTGCACTCGCTCGTTCTCACCGCCGAAGGCCAGAAGATGTCGAAATCCAAAGGCACCGGGCTCGATCCATTGGAACTCACCGCGAAATTCGGCACCGACGCCATGCGCTTCACGCTTGCGAGCATGGCCGCCCCGGGAAGCGACATCATCCTCGGCGACGACAAAATCCTAAGCGCCCGCGCCTTCGCCAATAAAATCTGGAATGCCGCCCGATTTCTTTTTATGAACCTGGAGAAATTCGAAGCCACAGGCGCAACGCTCGAAGAACTCGCCGCCCCCGAGATTCGCGAAAAAGCGCCGTACGCGACAGGAAACGCCGCGGCAAATGCGTTGCCGCTAGTCGATCGCTGGATGTTCTCGCGCCTCGCGCACGTCACGACCGAAATCAACAAAGCACTCGAAGAATTTCGTTTCCACGAAGCCGCGCATGTCGTCTACCACTTCTTCTGGGGCGATTTCTGTGACTGGTACATCGAGTGGGTCAAGCCGCAGTTGACCGGCGCCGACAAGGACGCCTCAGTAGCCGCGTGGCGAAATATTTTCGCAGCGATGGAATCCGCCCTGCGCCTGCTGCATCCGTTCATG
The DNA here is from genome assembly GCA_013286465.1 of Acidobacteriota bacterium. Lineage (GTDB taxonomy): Bacteria > Acidobacteriota > Terriglobia > Acidiferrales > UBA7541 > Palsa-147. Next base: position 101,121 of record JABDFR010000002.1, read on the forward strand.
CCCTTCATCACTGAAGAGCTCTGGCATCGCCTGCCGCAGCGCGCCGGACAGAAATCGATCGCGCTGCAATCCTTCCCCACCGCAAAGCCCGAGTGGATCGACGATGCCGCCGAAAAGCACTTGGCGTTGCTGCAGGAAATCGTAAAAGCAGCCCGCGAAATTCGCGCCGAGCTAAAGCTCGATCCAAAAAAGAAAGTAGCCGCCGATTTCGCGACAAGTGACGCCGCAACCGCGGAACTCATCCGCGAAAATCTCGATCCGGTGCTGAGGCTGGCCGCCCTGACCTCCCTAAACATCTCAGTTGGCGCCCTCGATTCCAAAGCCGGCGTAATTCGCTCCACCGCGCAATTCGATGTGCGCATCGCTTACGGCGAAGGCGTCGACAAACAAGCCGAGCTAGCCCGCCTACGCAAAGAAGTAGATCGCCTGGCAAAGGATATCGAGTCCAAAAAGAAGCGCCTAAGCGACGAGGTCTTCCTAAGCCGCGCCCCAGAAGAAATTCGCCGCAATCTGGAAACAACGCTAACCGAGCGCGAATCCGAACATCAAAAACTAAGCGATCGGCTAAGAACGTTGGAGTAGCTCTCTCCCCCGTAGCGCTGGCGTCTCGCCGGCTCTTACGATTACAAATCGGGCCACACGCAACCATCACGGCCGGACCACCGAAGAAAAATCGACGAGTTGTTTTTGCAGTTGAGGTCCGCCGATGCTTCCGATTTCAAGCCACACTCTCGCTCGTAAGAGCCGGCGGGGACGCCAGCGCTACGTAACCCTCCCCGACTTGCCGCCCGAACCAGCCTAAAGTAATCTCTCCACCGCCGATGGACTCCAAACGCCTCAAAGATATCCGCGGGCTAACCGACCGCCGCATCGACGCGTTACTCACGTTGCTCTCCGAAAATTCCACGATCGTAGTAAGCGGCACGAAAATCGCCAAAGAAATCGGCGTCTCGAAAGATACGGTGTGGCGCTGGGTCCAAAAGCTGCGCGCCCTCGGCGTGGGCGTCAACGGCCATCCCAGCAAGGGCTATCACATCGCCCGAATCCCCGACATCCTGGCCCCAAAATTAATCAGCCGCCGCCTGCTCAACACTCCCTACTGGAAACGCATCTACCATTTCTTCAAAGTAGAATCGACAAACGATATCGCCATGCAACTTGGCGAAGAAGGCGAAGCCCACGGCGCAATCGTCCTGGCCGAAGAGCAAACGAAAGGCCGAGGCCGCGCCGGCCGCGCCTGGACCTCAGAAAAATCCTCCGGCATCTATTGCAGCGTATTACTGCGCCCGCAAATTTCACCATCGCAAGCGTCGCTGCTAACGCTCGTAGCCGGCCTAGCCGCCCGCGACGCCGTAGCCGAAGAACTGCACGCCACCCCCGACATCCGCTGGCCAAACGACCTACTCGTAGGCGGCAAAAAATTCTGTGGCATCCTAACCGAAATGCACGCCGAACCAGATCGCGTAAATTACGCGGTAGTAGGAATCGGCATCAACGTAAATCAATCGCGCCTCCCCGCAGAAATTGCCGGCGTCGCCACATCCCTGCGCCTCGAAAGCGGCCACAATCATTCGCGCTTAGAAATCCTCATCCGGTTGCTGCGCCACCTCGACCGCTACTACAATCAATTCCTGACCGACGGCCCGCAACCAATCGTCCGCCGGTTCGCCGAAGTATCGAGCTATTTTCAAGGCAAGCGCGTGCGCATCACCACAGCCACCGAATCTTTCGTAGGCACCACGGCCGGCCTGGAGCTAAGCGGCGTTCTGCGCGTGGCCCGCGATGATGGCCGCGTCGAGCCGGTAATCTCCGGCGACGTGGTGGAGGCCTGATGCTGCTCACCATGGACGTAGGCAACACCAACACTGTCCTAGGCGTCTTCCGCGAAAAAGAACTGCTAGCAAACTGGCGTCTAACTACCTCGCGCGAGCAAACCATCGACGAGTACGGCATCCTGGCCCGCGATCTTTTCACTCTCGCCGCAATCGATCCGCACGAAATCGATGGCGTAATCATCAGCTCAGTCGTCCCGCCGCTAAATTCCACGCTCGCCGGAATGTCCGAGCGTTATTTCAATTTGCCAGCGCTATTCGTGGAGCCGGGAATCAAAACCGGTATGCCCATTCATTACGATAATCCGCTGGAAGTAGGCGCGGACAGAATCGTCAACAGCGTAGCCGCATTCGAAAAATACGGCGGTCCATGTGTAGCGGTAGATTTCGGCACCGCCCTAAATTTCGACGCAGTCTCCGAACGCGGCGAATATCTAGGCGGCGTCCTCTGCCCCGGCATCGGTATTTCCGCCGACGCCCTCTTCAATCGCGCCGCCCGGCTTTTCCGCATCCAAATCAAGGACCCGGGAAAAATTATCGGAACAAACACCGCCGCGTCCATGCAAGCCGGCCTCTATTACGGCTACATCGACATGGTCGACGGCATCCTGGATCGCATCAAAAAAGTCCTCGGCCCAAAAACAAAAGTTGTAGCCACCGGCGGCCAAGCCTCGTTAATCGGCAAAGGCTCGCGCCATATCGAAGCCATCGACGAATTTCTCACTCTCGACGGCCTACGCATCATCTGGGATCGAAATTCCGAGCCAAACCGCGCCGCCCGAAAACACGCAGGTGCAGCCGGACCAGCGGTCGTGCCACCGCGCAAGCAGTCGCGAAAATAAATCCTCTGCTAAACTGAATCCGGACTCGCAAAGCCAGTAAGCACGACCGCGCCCAATTTCAATGACCGATTTCAACTATTTCAATTACTTCACTGAAATCGAAGAATATTTCTGGCGCAAACGCGGCGCGCACCTGCTCGTCTCCCCGCTCGATTGGGCCATCGTCGAGACCTGGCAGAAATCCGGAATTCCCCTCACCGCAGTGCTCAAAGGAATCGATAAAGCGTTCGAAGCATACTCGCGTTCAAAACGAGCAGCCGGCGGACGCCAATTGAAAAGCCTGGCCTATTGCGTGGATGCGGTAATCGATGCCGCCACGGAAGCGCAGGAAGCGGCCGCCGGCGCGGGACCATCGGAAAATGGCGCGTCGCGTGCCGCCTCGCGGCCTGTCTCAGAAGGATTTTCGCACGACGAGCTGCGAAATTATTTTCAGCGTAATGCCGCGAAACTCGACGCCGCTTCGAAGCAGCATGACGGATCGAACGCCGATTTGCAGGCGCGCTTTGACGAAATGGCAACCCGCATCATCGAACTAAAGCAAATCATCGACTCGCCCGCAACGATCGATCTCGAAGATCTCGAGCGCCGCTTAACAATCCTCGAGGAAAAACTAGCCGCCGCACTTCACGCCGCCGCCAGCGAAGACGCCCTGCTCGATATCCGCCGCGAACTCGATCGCCAACTCGCCCCCTATCGCCGCAAGATGTCCGCCGCGCAACTAGCCCAACTGGAAAAGCAGTATATTCAAAAGCGCCTATTCGAACATTTCAAGGTTCCGCGCCTAAGTCTGTTCTATCTAACTTGACGCCATTGACGGCGGATGAGGGGGCATCAACCGTAGCGCTGGCGTCCCGCCGGCTCTTACGAACGCAATAGCTGGCAAGAACCGAAATGATCGACGGACTCCTAGTTTAAATAAAATGCGACGATCGGTCCGTTCAGTCCGCCTACGAGAGGTGCTCTAAGCAAAAGTAGTGATCGTAAGAGCCGGCGAGACGCCAGCGCTACCTTTTGCGCGCGCGTAATTGGAGCTCACATTGGACGTCACAATTGAAAAATTAATTTACGGCGGAGACGGCTTGGCTCGCCAGGAAGGCGCCACCGTCTTCGTGCCGTTCGTAATTCCCGGCGAACTAGTCTCCATTCAGGAGACCGAGCGCAAAAAGAAATTCATCCGCGGCCTGCCGGAAACAATCCTAAAGCCATCCCCCGAGCGCGTCGAACCACCCTGCCCCCATTTCCAAATCTGCGGCGGCTGCCACTATCAACACATCCCCTACGAATCGCAACTCCGCTACAAAGAAGAAATCCTGCGCGAAACCTTGCGACGCATCGGCAAAATTGACTGGCAAGGCCCAATCACCACGCATTCCGCCGCGCCATTCAATTATCGCAATCGCGCGCAATGGAAAGTACGCAATCCGGAAAATGGCGCCCCCGCCGAAATCGGCTACTTCCGCGCAGAATCGACGGCACTCGTGCCGATCGAAACCTGTCCCATCGTCTCGCCACGACTCGAGCAAACTCTCGCCGCAATCCGAAAAATGCTAGCCAATCGCGAATTGCCTCCAACCCTGCGCGAAGTTGAAGCTTTCGCCGATTCCACCGATGAACACGTCCTACTAACATTCTCCTTCGCGCAAATGCCGCAAGCCTCCGCAAATTTTCCAGCCGCGATCCGCGCCACAATGCCCTGGACCGCCAGCACTTTATTTCAAACCGTTAGCCAGAGCCGCATGGAACTCTTCGGCGCCGGCCATATCGAGCACGCAGTAAACGGCTTCACCTACCGCGTCAGCCATTTTTCCTTCTTCCAGGTAAATCGTTTTCTCACGCAAGAAATGTCCGCAGCCGTTTGCGCAGCAGCAGGCCAAGGCGCCCTGGCCGTAGATTTATTCGCAGGCGTGGGACTGTTTTCGTTGCCGCTCACAAAATCCTTCAAGCGAGTAATCGCCGTCGAAGCAAATCCCGTCGCAATCACCGACTGCGAAGCCAACGCTGCCGATAATCCCGATCGCCCGGGCGAACTCGAAATCCGCGAAGCCGATTCGCTCGAATTCCTGCGCCGCTTCCGCGAAAAACCGGATTGCATCGTGCTAGATCCTCCCCGCGCCGGCCTATCTCCCGAAGGCGCAGCAAAAATCGTGAAAAAATCCCCGCGCCGAATCGTCTACGTCTCCTGCGAGCCCTCCACCCTAGCCCGCGACCTTGCCGCTTTCCTCGCCGAGGGGTACGATATTGCCGCGATCGATTTCTTCGACGTCTTCCCTCAGACGTTCCACATCGAAACGCTAGTAAAGCTCGAGAAACGCGCGTGAATTCCCAGAACTGAAAATGAAAATCCCGGCCGTCTGGCTCGCTGC
>JABDFR010000003.1 GCA_013286465.1 Acidobacteriota bacterium
CAAACGCCGGCAGCGGCAGCATTTCCCGGTTAGGCCCGCAGTTCGCCGATTGCCAGCCGAGAATATGCAGAGTTGAAGCCTTATACCAAGTCGACTATGGAACCGAACTCGGGATCGGTTAGCCGTCGCCACGTTCGAACGGCGTAGTCATCGGACATCCCGGAGACGTAATCACACAACAGCCTGGCTCGCTTCGCTGCCGAGCTTGCATTTTCGATCATCGTTTCAGCGTCTCTGTTAAGCAGGCGGTATTTGCGTGAATCTCGGCGAATATAGCTGAGGCATAGGACCTTGAATAGCTGCATGAGCATTCGCTCCGCCTTGTATTCGAGCTGTTGAACAGCTGGGGAGGCGAACACTAAGTCTTCCGAAATCTTTTTCAGACATTTTAGCTGGCGCTTTCTGCGATCCAAAACATCTAGTTTATAGCGATATCGATTCGTCTGGGACGGTCCGTCGATTTCAGTGATTTCGCACGCTTCTATGAAATCTCCTATACGATGTGCAGCGAATTTCGTGATGGTGTCGGTTCGAATCGCGTCAACGAGCTTTTCTACTATTCGATCATCTTTATGATCGCTTTTCCAGTCCTTAAGTTTCTGCTCGGTGATAAACCTTGCATAGATCCCGTCCACCAAATCTCCGACGGAATATGCTACGTCATCAGCGTGGTTCATGATCTGGCATTCGATGCTCAATTTGCCTTGATATTTGGGAGGTAGCCCTCGATTCGCGAATCTGAGGTACTTTCGCTGATCGTCATAGATAAAGTGGTTCTGCGTTTTGACGTCCGAGCGAGTCTTCTTGTACTTCAAGACACCGTCCAGGAGCGCCCGAGTAGGATCCATTCCCTGCCTTTCTCCAGGGGACGGGCCGTGCCAAATAATCTCCGTTAGAAGTCTAAGGGTCTGCGCGTTTGCCTCAAATCCGCCACAGTTTGCCATCAGTCTATTCAGTACGCGCTCACCAGCATGTCCAAACGGAGCATGCCCTATATCGTGGGCGAGACAGATGGCTTCAACTAGATCTGGATCGATGTAGAAGTCGCCCCCTAAGTGACGACTTTTCTTTCTGAGAAACACGCAGATAGACCTGCCGATCTGCGAGACTTCGATCGTGTGAGTCAGGCGAGTTCTATAGAAATCATACTCTCCGGGTTTAAACACCTGCGTCTTTGCTTGCAACCTCCGAAAAGCATAGCTGTGAATGATGCGGTCTCGGTCAACTTGAAACGAAGTTCGATAGGAATCAGTCGGACGCGGAGACAGGGCTTCCTCATCGAAGGTACCGTAAAAATTGTTTTTGCATTCCATTTGCAGGTTCCATGTTTACAGGCGAATGCGATAATCGTCAGTGAAATCAGATCGTTCGATATCTTTAGGGTTAGTAATCCATTAGACATAAAGACGACGTGCGGCCATTCTCCAAGATTCGTCTTGGCGCTTGACCATCCCTTTCTGGCCGTCCAAATCTGCGGGCAGCGGGTGGTGCGGCCTTCTCGGCTCACTCGCTCGTTTTCGGAGGCTCGCCAATCAGGCGAATGCTACGCCACTCGCCCCGGCTTAATTCTTACGTAAAGAACTGAACGTTTCCGCAGGCGTCGCAGATGAGGGGCCGTAGAAACAGGGACCTTCCACTATGTTCCGCGCTTTGGTTGACCGTTTTATAGAGCTGAATGATTGCGTGCTGACTCGTCACTCCGGCCATCGCGGGTGCGGGATGGTAATTTCCACGCCCGCACACCCGACAAACTATGGGAACTCCTTGACCGAGAGCTTGGCCGCCCCGATCGATTACCATGAGCGTCTCGTCAACGAGTTCGAGAAGCTCAGCCGCGGAGGGCAGGCACTTTTCGGGTTCTACAACTACGCATTTATCCAGCAGATGGTTTATTAGGAACATCGCGGGATCTGCTTTGAACATGACTGAGACGTCATGGCGCTGCTCGTGTTGAGACTCGCGTGGAAGCTTCAGCTTTCCCGCCACCATACACCACAGCAGCTTTCCCAGCATGTAAACGTCGAAATTCGGGCGAACATCCTCTAGACGCTCGCCCAAGTCCGCCCAGTCAGGTATATAGTCCCTCGATCCCACCCGCTCGTCCTCAAGTGTGGGACGGTCCTCCGCACTCGGAAGAAAAACTATTCCGAAGTCGCCTAAAACCAGGTCTCCATCGTTGCCGACAAATATGTTTGCGGGCTTGATGTCTCTGTGGACGATGTTCTCGGCGTGCAAATTCGTAACGGCAGCTACGATCGAGCGAAATGCACGGAGCGCGTCGCGAGCCTTTCCGCGATACCGCGGAAGGTGATGCAACAGGCTTCGTTTCGGGAAGTACTCGGTGACGATCCAGCCCTCGTCGGCGTTTGAGTCAAGGAGTTTCAGCAGGCCCGGAAAATTCCGCTTGAGAACGTGAACCTCGCGCTTGAGCCTCTCGATGGCCTCTGCCTGTGCTCCCGGCTTGTCGGAGCGCACCTTAAATATTTTTAGTGCGCCGAGTTCCGACGGCACTTCCGGTCGCGCATAGTTCCACAGGCAATCGGCAAGGTGTGCGGCATCGTCGTGGCTAGGAGATGCCCACAAGTGAACAACGTCACGCAGGCTGTTCTTCCGCTCTATCACCCTCTTAGCGCTCCTCGCGAGGTAAACTTCGCTTTGTCCACCGCTGCCGAGGAGAGAAATTCGCTGCCATCCGCCTTCGTTTTCGGGTCTTTGCGCAGTTTCGGTCGGGTTTCCGCGTTGATCGAAGTCGGACTGCGCCAGAAGCCTCTCAAGCTTCATCCGTCCGATCGTAGCCTTGATTGCCGCGAGGGACTGGGCCACAGATGCCGGTAGATTCGCAGCGAACGACTCTTCGGTGTTGCAGAGTTCGCCGATGCGGCCGATTGTGGAATCGCTAAAGCGCGCGTGATACTGCACCAAACAACTTTGCAGCGTAAGCGCAAGTTCCGACGCCCAGGAGGCGGCTTGCATCGCATCACTCGATTCGAGCCGAGAAAATATGAACGCGGGCAATTCCTCGGTAGCCGCTGTGGCAGCAATCGCAACCACGGCCAAGGCTGGCGTGCTGATCGGTTGGCCGTTGACTATACGGCCGCGTATCGGGTGACCTAGCAGGGTGTTGCGAAGGATATCGTATATCTTCGCCTTGTCGGCAGTGTTGGATTGGTGGTGGACCTTCGAAATCCAGTCTGCGGCCTCCTGACGGCTGGTCAATCCGTCTCGATAGGACTCAATGATTTTGATTACCTTGGCCGGGCCAATCATAAACCGCACTCCTGCTTAAGAGGTTAGTGAAATGCTATATCAAGTAGTTCCGAAAAAACACGGCGAGGGGTGCATATTTATTCCAGCGATTTAAACCTTCGCTGGCGAAAAGCTATTTTCGTTGGCTCTAGCGGCGCGTAGCGCGGCCGATTTGATCGAGCGTGTCGGGAACTTTGCGGGCGAGGAGGTCGAGGGCGGCGACTTGCTGGTTGGGTTTAGCGCGGGTTTGCTCGCATTATTCGAGGGTACGTCATAGATGCGCGGGCTGCGGGCGAAGAGGGGGGAGAGTGACGAGAATTCAAGGGCCGCGCCGGGATTCGCGCGTGAGGATGCTGACGTCGGCCCTTCGATTCCTCAGGGTGAAGCGTCGCGGGGGCAGCAAGCCGGGCGCCCCTACGACGGCAAAAGCGAAAGTCAAAAACGCCGGCTGGCAGCCGGCGCTACGACGGCTGTGGAAACGGGCAGGGAAGACGAAGAGCCTCGCCATTTCATCCGACGCACTTTAGTATTGACTAAGTCAGTACTATATGCTACCGTATTGCCGGCTCCATCCGAGGGCCGCGGTAAATTCGAAACAGGAGGCGTGTGCTCATCCAAAAAGGGAACTGCCACCACCATCGCAGTAAACCTCGCCTCAAAATCCGCCCAGGCCCATGTTTCAAAGAACTGAAAGGCCCACCAAATCTAATCGGGACACCAAATTATTAGAAACCCGCGCAACACCAACAAAACAAAGCAGGCAGCCTCGCTCTAATCGGGACAAAAACCGTGTTTTCAACGCGAACGTCAAAGCATCCGCGAAAGCACCCAGCCCCGCAAGCTACGCCGCAAATCTCAGACATCGCAAACAAAAAGCGAATACGCGACCCCCTAATTTTGTAGCGATTAAAACGCCACCCGATCGATTGTTTTCTTACACTTACACCCCATTTTTAATCTCACCATGTAGCGATTACTTCTCGCTGCAAAAAAGTAGCGCTGGAGTCCCCGCCGGCTTCCGACGAGCAACCAACACACCCAACCCCGCAGTCCCGGACGGACTCAAAAACAAACCCCCACCACCGCCTACCCTCCCGAATTGAATTCGGGCCGCGCAGACCGTATCCTATGAGCTCGCATGAAGATCGCCCTGGCCCAATTCAACCCCACCGTCGGCGACTTCGACGGCAACTCCGCGCGCATCCTGGATTTAGCCCAACAAGCCAAATCCCGCGGCGCCGATCTAGCCGTCTTCACCGAACTCTGCCTCTGCGGCTACCCGCCGCAAGATCTGGTCGAGCGCCCAGCTTTCCTGGCCCGCAATCAATCCGAACTCAAGCGCCTGGCCAAAGCCATCCCGCTGCCATCGATCGTCGGCTACGTAGGCCGCGCCCAGGACGACACCGGCAAACCCGCTGCCAATTCGGCAGCATTAATCGCCAATGGCCGCGTTCTCTTCGAGCAGCGAAAAATGCTGCTGCCCACCTACGACGTCTTCGACGAATCGCGCTACTTCCAGCCGGCGCATTCGCAAACCATCATTCCTTTGAACGGCGAGCAACTAGGAATTACGATTTGCGAAGATTGCTGGAACGACAAAATTTTCTGGCCGCAGCGCCTCTACGATCGCGATCCGGTAGCCGAGCTAGTCGGGAAGGGAACTACCCTGCTGCTGAATATCTCGGCCTCGCCCTACACCATGGACAAGCAAGGCTTGCGCCTGGATATGCTAACGTCGCTAGCCCGCGAGCATCGCGTCCCGGTCGTTTACGTGAATCAGGTAGGCGGCAACGACAGCCTGATCTTCGACGGCTCAAGCGTCGCGATCATGCCCGACGGCCGCATCGCGGCGCAGGCCAAAGCCTTCGAAGAAGATTTAGTTCTCTTCGACACCGCAACCGGCGAAGGCGACATCCACTGTCAACCGACGAACGAGCTGGAAGTAGCTTACCGCGCGCTAGTCTGCGGCACTCGCGATTATGTCCACAAATGCGGCTTCAGCAAAGCGGTAGTAGGTCTGAGCGGTGGCATCGATTCCGCGCTGGTCGCAGCGATAGCGGTCGATGCCCTGGGCCACGAAAATGTCCTCGGGGTAGCGATGCCGGGCCCCTACTCCTCAGAAGGCAGCGCCCGCGACGCCAGAAAGCTAGCCGAAAATCTGAAGCTGTCGTTCCTGGTCCTGCCTATCGACGAAGTTTTCACCGCCTATCGCAACGACTTGAAAGGCGCGTTCCTGGGCCTGCCGGAAGACGCCACCGAAGAAAACATCCAGGCCCGCATCCGCGGCAATCTGCTGATGGCCCTCTCCAACAAATTCGGCTCGCTGGTCCTGAGCACCGGAAACAAATCCGAAATGTCGGTAGGCTATTGCACCCTCTACGGCGATATGGCCGGCGGCCTGGCAGTGATCTCGGATGTACCAAAAGTAATGGTCTACGAACTTGCGAAATGGCGAAATCGCGAGAGGGAAGTCATTCCCGAGGAAACGCTCACCAAAGCCCCCTCAGCCGAGCTCAAGCCCAATCAGAAGGACTCCGATTCTCTGCCGCCCTACGACGTCCTGGATCGCATCCTGAAGGCCTACGTAGAGGATCTACAGAGCCCACAAGAAATCTCCGAGCTACACGACTTCCCGCTCGAGATGGTGCGCGATATAGCCCGTCGCGTCGATCGCAACGAATACAAACGCAAACAGGCAGCCCCGGGACTGAAGATCACATCGAAAGCCTTCAGCGTAGGGCGACGCTTCCCGATCGCCAATCGATTCGTGCCATGAACGTACTAAGTAAGTTTGCAAGGAGTTTCGCCGAATGAAACGCCGACTCTACGTAGTCCTCAGTTTAGTTTTGCTGTGCGGCATGGCCGGTACACGAGCCCAGGCACAGCAAACGCCGGCCAGCGCGCCAGACCAAGCACACCTGATCGCCTCGGTCGAATCCTACCTTCGCAATTTGTTCGGCTGGGGCAAAGAAATCCAAGTCAAACTGGGCCCAATTAAAGACTCCGAAATCCCAGGCTTCTACGACGTGCCGATCGCGGTAACTTTCCAGGACCAAACCGAGGACGGCATCGTCTACGCCAGCAAAGACGGCAAATTCATAATCCGCGGCGAGCTCTACAACACAACCAAAGACCCCTTCGCCGACATCCGCTCCAAACTAGTAACCAAAGATTCCCCGTCAGCCGGCCCCGCCGACGCCAAAGTAACGGTAGTAGAATTCAGCGATTTCCAATGCCCACACTGCAAAATCCTAAGCCAAAACCTAAAGCCGCTAGAGACCAAATACCCCCAAATCCGCATAGTCTTCAAAAGCTTCCCGCTAGTCCAAATCCATCCCTGGGCCATGACCGCCGCCCTGGCCACCCGCTGCGCCTACCAATCGTCACCCCAAGCCTTCTGGAAGATGCACGACGCCATCTTCCAACAGCAGGATCTAATCTCGGCAGACACTGTCTACGACAAACTAACCGAATTCGCCGCAGCCGCAGGCCTAACCCGCGAAGACTTCAAAGCCTGCCTAGCCGACCCCGCCACGCAAAAATCAGTAGACGCCGACCTAGCCCTAGGCAAGGCCCTAAAAATCAATAGCACGCCCACAGTCTTCGTAAACGGCCGAGAAAACGTAGGCGGCGACCCGGCGATGTTACAGCAACAAATAGACTTCGAGCTAAATAGCCAACAACCCCCAAATCCTCAAACCCAAGCGAGATAGAAACTCGATCAAGATAACCGCAAAGCCCAAGAAAAACGCCCGCTCCCCATCTGTGACATAATAACTATTACCAGATGTCAAGGGAAATGTGCGCCAGTCCGATTGCTCGACTGCTCGGCTGGGAGATTAGCGAATTCGACTTACGCTTATACTTACTATGGCGCCTATCGTTAGCCACTTTGCGTTTTGCTTCATGCGATGCCAGACGTTGCCGCCTTTCGCGGTAGTTAGGGCCGCGTTGCGTTCCTGGACTAAGGACGCTGAGCGGATCTTTTCGTCTTCCAGATCGGCTTGGGATACGGACAGTTGCGCTTCGCATGATCGGCAATTCTGAATCCTGTCAAATAACGATTTTAGGTCCGCCGTCGGGATTGGGGTCGTATCAATGGCAGTCGAGTTCGGGGCTACGTCGGTAGGTGAGGTGGAATCGCCATTTTGACGCGGTGCGGGGCTGTCGGGGGAGTGAGATTTGCTGGCGAAAAGATCTGCGATGTCGGACTTCAATATTGAGATTGCTGGGCTGGCTACTTCGGACTGGGAGGAAAGAGACTTACGGCAATTAGTAGCTGTGGCATCGGGGAGTATCGCGGTTTCGGGCCGCAGACTTACCTTCTTGGGATTTGGTTGCTCGATACTCAGAGTTGCGCCTCGCGTGGTGGATTGCGGAAGGTCAGGAAATTGCTCTAGAGCATTTGCGATCTGCTGGGGTGTTTGCACGGTTTTACGCGTGGCGGCGATTTGGGATAGTGTGGCCTTCAGGTCCGCGTCTCGGGTCTGCTCTCGCAATTCCGCTGCGTTGATGATTTGTTGCTGGGTGGCGATGGATTTTTCGAGGCGTGCGCGGTCATTGCGGGATTCTCGCCAAGTGATCGCGGCGAAGGCTATCACGATGACAAAAATAATTGCGAAGGCAGTTTTTTCTAAAGTCATACGGCACCCGACGGCTGTAGTGAAACTAATCGTTGAAACAAAAACTTGCGAGATGACAAACTAGGGTCAGGCCAAACGTCGCTAGAGAATGTCTGGATCTTTACGACTAGATGTTCTTTCCTGCAAGAAAAAAATCATGTGGACAACAGCTTTCGCAAGTGAACTGGGTTAGCGATCAACAGGAAAGCCCTCTAACAAGGCTGGGCCAGCCTGCGCGAGCGAGGGCATGCGGCGAATGGAGGCCGCGATCTGTACAAATCATCTGCGTTACCGCAGACCAATGTAGTTCGACCTTCTGGCCTCGACTTCAGCTGCGTAGTCGGAGTTCGCGCCACCGTTCCAGAATTGCAGAGCCTGATGTTCGTTCCCGCGAGCGATTTCTAATTTCTTGCTAAACAGGGCACAGCCGACTTCAACACCAACCGTCGGGTCGCACAACTCGCTCAGGAACCGGCCCGTGAAGCCTGTCTCTCGAGCGGACTCTCCCATTACCTGCATAAGGCCCCAAGAGATCGCGCGACTATAAGCTTCAGTATTTGTGGGTGGTTCGACCTTATTGTTGGTAAATAGCGGGGCTACGTACTTCGCAAAAAATCCGGGTTCGTAACGAATAGCATAAGGATTCCATGCGGATTCTTGTTCAATGATAGCGCAGACGAGGGAGGGATCTAGCGAGTGGCGGCTGGCTATAGCTCGGGCAGTCGTAATTAGGGAGTTGTCCATTTATATGTCAAGTCACGATTCACAAAAACTCTGCCGTCGTTAGTGCCGCGGGCCGTTGAGATTGATCCAACGGATCGGCGGTGGGTCGTGATGGGTAATTCCCTGCTGGTCACAGAGTTGATTTAGGCGCTCATAAAGATGAGGGAGGTGATTTAACGCCATATCTTCGACGAAAACGCGGAGGAGCTCATCATTTCGGATCCGTCGATAGAGCCATCGAAGGAACAAAATGAACTGCACGGCGGCGGCGACGGCCAGAGCAGCTCGGTATGGGTCGAATAGAAATTGCATGGAGGGCCTTTGCGTGGCGGATTAGTGTTTTGTCTCTGATGTCGTGGCAAGCAAAAAGAGAGAGAAACGTCGCCGAATTTGACCGCAATTAATGCTGAGCTCAAGATGCGGCAACATCCGCGATTCCCCAAGCGCTTCGTTCAGCACCGGACACCAGCTAGCCAAATAGTGATCCCAGACCCAGACCGAGTCCGCCGAAGACGCTGTCCAGACCACTGTTGTCGGCGTTGCCGCTGGCATTACTGCGGACGCCGAGCAGCTGCCCAGGCACGCTCATGCTTTTGCCTAGCAGGTTGGCATCTATCCCGAAAGTTTGGTTCAGAGCATTCAGCCCGGCGAGACGCTGCTGCTGAGCATTATTTGCGAAGGAAATTTGATTTTGACGGGCCTGCTGAGCCAAGTTTTGCGCCTGTTCCCTGCCAAGCTGCGCGGTAAGATCGTTGAAGCCTGCAGCATTATTGGTACGGGCAACTTGATTCTGCGCGGATTCCTGGAGCGCGTCGAACGCGGTGCGGGCCGCTCCCATGCCCTGCTGAGTGATTGCGTCTTGTTGCGACTGAGTGTAACCCGGGTTAGTCAGGAGATTCAGAATCGTCGGCAGGAGGAGGCTGCGGTCTTGATTTGAGTTCTGATTTTCCTGGCCTAACAGTTGGTTTTGCGTGGCAAGCTGCTGATCGGTGAGGTTGCGGGTTTGCTGCTGTGCCGCTCGGCTCATTGAACCCTCCAAACATAAAATTTGAATTCTTGGGATTGCGGTGCATCGAATCTAAATCTGCAGCACGAGCTAGATCCGGCATCGTTACTGGCTCGTTGACGACGGTCTCAGCCCTGTCCGCTCAGGATGAGCGGAGACGGATCGAATATGGAGTCCAAGCGTCATCACGGACCCAGCCCAATTGGGTCAATCGGCGGCCGAAGCGACGTGCGATTTTTGGGGGAATCCACGCATGAGCGTCTTCGAGGCCCTTGCGGAGCAGGTCGCTCGCGGCAGCCGAGTGTAGCGAAATTAGATTCGTTAGGCGCTGTCTCGGAGTGTCGCGGTCGGGATCAGCGAGCAAATAAATTTCGCAGGTTACGCGAGCTAGTGCGCCCATGGTGATCTGGCCTTTCGTGTCTTCCTGGATAAGTTTTGACACGAAGAGCGGATTTTCCAAGTCAGGAAATTGATAGTCGAAGGATTGGCGCGCATGGATGTTTCTCAGAGCGTCGAGATCGGATAATGAGTATTCGCGGACGTTCATTTTATGTTCTAGTGAGCTTCGACGAACGCAAGCCTGCAGCCCAACCGACCGACCCCCCGATAGCTCTCCGAGCGTACCGACTCACATGCCCCCGTTTCTAGAAAACGTGGTGCCGCATGATCGGATGCAGTTTGGCAACGGATTCGGTGAGTTCAAAACTCGAGTCAAAGGGCGTGACTCCAAGTGGCGATAACGCGTTCGCGATCGCTTCCGGGATTATTTTCGGACTGAGAGGGTGCGGAAGCTCTTGCCAGGCCGGATTCTGCGACAACGAATTATGCGTGCCTTCGTCGGCTTCGACGAGCGCCAGTATTTTTATGTCGGGACTCGCCGCAGACCTCGGATCGGCGTGTAAGTAGTGCGAGGTGGTGAAATGAGCGGATTCGACTTGCCATGCTGAAAGAGTGGTCACGTAGTAGGTACGGCCTTGCATGTTGTTTCCTAGGGAATCTGGAATCGTACTTTGTAGTTCGTCACGCTCGAACTGCACTGCATCGAGCATTGAGGCGGGCGAAGACTTAAGAATTCCGGCCGCGCGCGACGGGTTTTGGAGTGAAACAAATGGGGGCGCGATCAGACGGCAAAAGCGCCAGCGTAGCGTTCAGGACTCAACTGAAAAACGACTAGGAATTAAACGTGTAGTTGTGAGTGAGGATGCTTGCGCTATCTTTACCCGCGAAAAACTCGTGGATCGGGGCGCAACTTATGGTTACTTTCTTGCTTTCCTCGCGGACCACCTCGATTTTTTGCAGTGTCACGTTAGCGTATCGCCCGACCAGAATGTCGGCTAAGCATAACCGCTCCGCGCGCATCGGCGAACCGTCCGCCAGCGTGAAAATGTGATGCGGCGTCACATCCAAGGTTTCGTGATTCGAGAGATGGAGACGAATGAAAGTATCGGCGGGCAGGATTTCCAGTCGGACGATTCGGGTCCAGGCGCTCTTGCCTCGCGGGCCGACGCCACCGTTGCCCGGCGCTAGGATGTGGTCTCCTACCTTGCAAGCGTCGATCGGGACGGTTCCGCGATCTCGCTCGACAACCAGCATACCTTGGCGGATGCAATTGCCGCTGCCGCCGCCCGATCCACCTCCTGATCCGCTCGTCGGAGTCGCAGCGATCATTGCGCCCTGCGATAGAGGAATTCGAGCTTGGAGCGATTGTTGCTGAGCAGCAACGTTTGTTTTTGCTGCTTGAGCGTTGGCGGGAGAGCCGGAACCCCCACCTACCCAATTTAGCGCGGCGGCTGAATCATCCCAGTACGGATAGAAGAAATAACTGGTTCCGGGAGCTAGGCCAGTGATGGCCAGTGAACCGTTGGGGATTGCAGTACTAGTTCCATCAGCTCGATAAACAGCGAAACTTGACCATGACCATGTCACGCTCGTAGGTGTGGAAGAGTACGTGAACGAAGCATTCCAAGTCGGCGGGATGCTGCCTTTGGCTAATACCCCCGGCTTGGAAGGATCGATTGCATTTGACGTAAGAGCGTCTGAGGACACGCGGGCGAAGTCGGCACCGTCGGTTATTGCGGAGTCGAGTGACAACTTGTTTGTGGTGCCAATTGCATTGACGCCGGTGAGCAGGCGTTTTAGAGATTCGTAGAGATGAGATGACGTTGACTTCAAGGCTTCGATTTGGGGAATCGTAATCATAGTCAGAGAGCTGTTAGGTCTAGACGAATTCGT
The DNA here is from genome assembly GCA_013286465.1 of Acidobacteriota bacterium. Taxonomy (GTDB): domain Bacteria; phylum Acidobacteriota; class Terriglobia; order Acidiferrales; family UBA7541; genus Palsa-147. Next base: position 11,830 of record JABDFR010000003.1, read on the forward strand.
GCCAGAAAGTTTCTAAAGTTTGCTGGCTAAAAATAGAGCGATGACTCGAATGCGAGTTGTTAATCCAAAGATCGAATATCAACAGAACACTAGGAACTGGGAGGCAAGAGAAACTGTCCGTCTGTACGTAATTCGGCGTGCATCAATGGGACGGCGATGCCATTTTGACCTCGCCAATTACGGGACTCCGGAAAGAGGACCCAGAATCAGTTTCGATGAGAAGCAGGCATCTCTCCGAAATCGCGTACGCAGCAAATCGGTGTGTGCCAGCGGACTTTGCGAGTGCCACGGTCAGAGTCGAGCGACCCATCTCGTCGAAAGGAACCAGGCCTCCCTCTAGTACGTTTCCTTCGAGACCGACGGGTCCGCCTTGGACGGAAGAAAGCGAACCATCGATGATCGCGCCGCTGTCCGAGAGAGAGAATCTGCCGAGCTCATAGATTGCCGACTCGTTTGCAGCACGGAGTTGGAACGCAAGCGCCTTGCCTGCGAGATCTGCAATCACCACCGGATCCATTTCATGCCTTGTGATTTCACCTTCGAGAATCCATTTTCCAGACTGCCCAGAAATCTTGCCTGCGACCGCGGGGAATCTCCCGCTGGATACGGGAGAGGTTCCTGGACCAGATCCGGTGACTTCGCGGGAATTCCCGAACGATGCGGTAAACGTTATCCGAATCGGCGGATTCGCGGAAAGTGCGTTTTCTATTCTTAAGTCTACGTCGTCTGTTCCGTCTTGAGCTTTTCGCGATTCGTAATTCCCTGCGACCGAGGCTCCCGATTCCAAAGCGCTCCCATCGCTCGATTTCAGGTCGATTTCCCCTGCGGTGATCTTCCCGGCACCATCGGAGCGTAGGCTTCCGACCGCTGCGATTGCATTACCGCCATCGTCGTGACCGCGAACAATAAACGTATAGTTTCCTTGGAACGCAGCGGGCGGCGCAATCGTGAAAGTAAAGGAATCGCTCTTAGTGGGATCAGCCACGGAGGTTGCCGTGATCATCGGCGTATTATTGGGAGACTGCGGGGCGGTGTTCGGCGGCGTATAGATTACGCTTAGCGGTTGTTGCGCGCTTAATGCCCCTGCTTGTGCCGTTGGTTCCAGCGACCAGCTCACTCCTTGGCCGGCGACATCGTTGTTGACGACGGCATTAATCGTCACGCCGGCGCTGCCCGCATTGATCTGTGCAAATGGATTCGAAATCGAAACGCTTATAGGCTGTGCCGAGGCCTGAATGCGGATGTCATCGAAATCGGAAACCGTCGTGGTCGTAACGGAAGTGGCAGTGATAGTCGGCGTGTTGTTAGGGGCGGCCGGCAGCGTCGCCGGTGGCGTATAAATCACGCTAAATGGTTGCGCAGAGCTGAGCGCGCCGCACGCAGGGCTGCAGGCGGCGCCTTGCGCCATCAGCGCCCAAGTTACGCCGGCGTTCGCAGTGTCGAATAGAACCTGCGCATTCAGCGTAACAGGTTCGGCGTCTGGCGCAATATTGGTGATCTTATTAGTGATATGGACGACGACTTGGGGTGCGCCGATCGTAAATGTGTCCGTGAGCGTGACAGAGGAGTTGGCATCAGCTGTCGCAGTTAAAATCAAACTATTGGGTGTTGGTGGCAAAAGCGGAGCCGCAAAGTTCACCGTGGTCGTGGACGTGAAGGTATCAGGTCCGTTAGCGGTCACAGTGTTCGATTGGCCGCTAAGAGTTCCGCACGCTGTAGTGCAGGGGGTGGTCGTGTCTCCGTTACTTGGCTCGTTAAGCGCCAAGGTGAAATTAACGCCGCGATTTAGCGTGTCATTTTGGGTTGTGACCGAAAAAACAAAATTCGTGCCGCCGGGTACGGTTACAGGGGTACTCGTGAAAGCAATGGATAGTGGTCCGACACTGTTGCCGCCGCCTCCACAGCCACAAAGTAAGATTAGAACCGCACCGGCAAAAAACAGCGCCGAAAACCGCCGCATCAAACCCCCTGAAAGAAAATAGGCACAGCAGTGTATAGAAGCGAGCCGCACCCCGCAAGTTGGACGGGAATAAGAGCGATGAGGTTGCTTCGATCTGGAGCTCTAATTGTGGCCGCGAACGACGGACCACGGGTCCGGTTTCGCCCACGCCGTAAACTTTGTCACTGAGAACCAGTTCGTAGCGCTGCTCGTGCTCAACTGATAGGCAATGCGCTCGCCGAGAATGCTCGCGAAGATTTCCATGTCCTCGGTGGCGGGTGACGCCAACGGCCAAGTTCCTATTGACTGCGCGACATTTCCAGGCAGCAGCGCCGTAAGCTGCAGAGTGCCGCTGCCCTGCGCATTTGCCGTTGCATAACCCACCAAATTACGCCCGCTTAACGGCATGCGACTCAAGAACGCCGTTGTGTAGTAGGAATTTATGGTAGCGCCGTCGTCAGAAAACAATCCGGGCGTTAAGCCCAAAACCTTGCCCGATGAGGAATTGTTGCCAAAGAAAATCTGATCGGTACCATTCGCGCGCTCGATCAAATTGCAGGAATTTGCCGCGATATTCCATTGCGTCCATTTCCGGCCGTGTCCAGGCGAAGTGAGCATCGTGGCTAGCGGATCGGTGAATCCCTCGGTGTAGTCAAGGACTAGCACCTGTGATGGTTGCGTCGCAGCGCCCAAGGGAACTCCTACGAGAAGCCGCTTATGTTCTGTGTCGACTTGCACCCAGATTCGCGATCCAAACTGCCAGTTAATCGTGTCCCACGTGGGTTGAATTTCCTGTGAGAGCTTGATCGGGTTCCCGCCGTCGAACAGGTAGAGCCCCGCGCGGCCCGCGATCACCGCCCACTCCTCGCCGATTCCTACACCGTGTACAGACGGCGTCCCAACTTTATTAGAAACTTCCTCCACCGACCAGAGATCCGGCTCGTTTACTCCGTCGTCGGTGGTGACAAACAGGCTTCGCTCTTTTACCAAGTAGAGATAGTTGCGCAACCTGAATGCGGCTCGAATTCCCTGCCCGTTGTTTTCCGCCACCTCCATAAGCCCAGTGACACCGTCGTAGCTTTCGGCATTTAACGCTCGCGATCCGCGGATGATAGAGGCGTTCTGTGGTTGCAGCGTGGGAAATACTTCAATGTTATCGACAAGAAAAGACTCGCCGGTGGGCGAGGGCACACCATCGGCATAAACCCGCAAAACCATGTCGTTTGGAATCGAAGTTTGCGGCGGAATTAGTTGCGAAATATATTCGACATATCCAGTGGTTGCTTGTAACGCTGTAACTGCGAGCCCCGTGCCAATCGTACCTGCGGTCGGGCTGAAGCAGTTGATGCGCAAAGTTCCTTGATTGAGATTACCGCTTCGCTTGACTCGTGCACGCACGGAGTAATCGACATTTTGCACGAGGAGCGGATCGCCGGCCGGGTCTTTCACGGCTGCTTGCGCGATCATCCCCCTAGCGACTGTGTGTCCGTCGCCTGTGATGCGGTAGGCGTCGCCCCAGACGACATCACTCGACTCCTGGCTAGCTCCCGCGCCCGACGTCGGATCACGTGTCCAACCCAGCGGACGGCCGTTACCGGTCGAATCCCAACCACCGTCGAAAGTTATGTTTGTCCAGTTGTCCATCTTCGCGCGCTCGCCCCACCAAAAAAGGCGCTCCGAATAATCGATCACTCCCAGCTGATCTGGAAGTTCGATTTGCGCGAAAAGGTAGTCCATGCTCACGCCTGATAGCAGAATCGTATCGTCGAAATCAACCGTGAGCGTGGTCGTGCTGTTATCGTTGATGGTCATCGTTGCCGGCACTTGGAAGAAATCGGCGCCACCTGCACCAGTAAAGCAAAGCAGTCGTTGCACTATATTCGCTGGGCCCGTTGGGATGTTTGTCAGTGTTACCTGTTTTCCGCCCGCAGCCGTCCAACTTATGGGTGGCGATGGCGCCGTCCAGAACCCTTGCCGTGTTACAAAGACGACGCTGACCTGATGCACACCCGCCGAGATGTTCCCGGCTGCTGCGGCGTCGGCGGCAGTCGGCCCTTCGCCTGGCCCAACTTGGCTCACGCGATCAAAAAAAATGTCATCGAATTGGCGCGGAAGATCCTGGCCCAGTAGCGAATCGCTAAAGGCCATATATTCCCGGCCGAAGAGGGTTGTCGAGGCAAGATACTGGTTCGGCGTTCCACCCGCCGCCACAAGTCCGAGAGTTCCTGGAGTTGTTTCCTTATACAGATTTCCAAGCGAGTCGAAGACGAGCAGCCTGTCGACAAGATTGGCCGTGATGTAAGTCCTCAAGCCGTTCACGCCAACCGCGCCGCTGAGCGCCGCAAACTGCGACGCGAGTCCAGCGCGCGTGCGAACGCCTCCAGGAAAAAATTCGACGTCCGCGAGACTAGGCGACATCCCAGGCGGAACATCGGAGGGATCCAGTAGCGTAATCCAGCCGCCGAACGTATCAAGCGGAATGGGGGCGAAGGTTTCAATAGACATAGATTTGGTTTTCGTCGGCGATTGGTTGCGAACGCGTGTTTGGACCCCTCCGCGCGTCCGACAGTTCGTCCGCCAAGAGATTTGGCAATTAAATACAGATTAGTTGATCATCGAAAAGTGCTCGCGTGCCGCCATCGCGACTATTGTTTGTCGCGCCAAAACTTTCCGTTCGACAGGGGCTTGGAAATAACTTGGAATTCAGAATCCGAGACGAACTCCGCTCAGGACATCGCGAACGCGGGCGGCTATGCTATCATCACACGCTTACGTTTCGTCGCTGCACGCAACCTGTATGCCAATTTGCGAATCGAAAAGCTTGGGATTCGGATCGTTAACTCCGTTAAGAGACGAGGGCTCCGAATGCGGCAATTTTTCTTGGGCTGCGCGCTGATTGTGTTATGCGCGTTGCCGTTCCGGTTAAAGCGCGTAGAGGCCGGCGCAGGAATCGACGAGGCCTCAAGTAAAGTTCGGACCGTAGCCCGCGGCGTAGCCACCGGCGGCATAGCTACGGATTTCGCCGATAGAATCTATTTCTCCGCCAACAATCGAGTTTATCGAATTTCGCCTGACTTGCGCATTGGTGCCAATGGTCGGGCGATATCAAGCGACGGGCTTGACGCTATTGCTGGTTCCGGCGAGCGTGGATCGCTGGGTGATGGTGGACCGGCGATTTTGGCGCAACTTGACTTGTCGACCGCGGGTGCTTCAACTCCGGCCTCTGCGAAAGGAAATCTCGCCAGCGACATCTCCGGGAATCTTTTTCTTGCAGACACTCTAAATGACACTGTTCGTCGCATTGACGCGGACTCGCAGTTGATTTCCAGCGTCGCTGGACGTTGGGGTTCTGGGAACTTGTCCGCAACATCCTCCGAACAAATTTTACGTCCGGCAGCGGTGGCCGTGGATGTCTCGGGGAACGTCTATATCGTTGGCAACGACCAACTATGGCGACTGGATCCATCGGGCTCACTGTCGCAACTCGCCAATGTAGTTGATCCAGTGGCATTTGCGGTCTCGCGCGACGGAGATTCTATTGCCGTCGCGACCCGAGGCGGTGAAATGTTTGTCGTATTTGAGCGTTCGACGCCGGGCCACTATCAAGCGGCATTTACCTGGCCCGCCACTAATCAAGAAACCCTCGGCGACGAACTTGCCGTCGGCCAAGCCGATAACCAAGGCGAACCGGCTTCTCGTGCGAGCAGATACTCAGGGCTGGCATTCGACGCCTCCGGCAAGATTTTCGCCGCTAAAGGAAATGGAAATATTATCGAGCGGTTTGATTTCAAGGCGCCTGCTCACGCGACGATTGCCGGCAACGGACGCGCCGGGTACTCCGGTGACGAAGGTGCGCCGTTGGAGGCAGAGTTTAATGCCCCTGGCGCACTCGCAATTGATCGCGATGGCAATCTATTAATAGCCGACACCGGCAATCTTGCCATTCGCGAGATCACCCATGCCGCCGCAGTCGCTGGAGTCACGCTCACTCCCAACACCTTTACGTTTTCGAATGAGCCAACGGGAGGCTCCAGCGCGCCGGAAGTCTTTACGCTAGCGAACAATTCGTCGGTGCAAGTCACCGGTATCGCCATCGATTTCACCGGCACGGCAACGCCGCCGGATTTCACGCAGACGAGCACCTGCGCCACCACGCTCGACGCCGGATCGAGTTGCACGATTAGCGTCGTATTTTCGCCGCAGGCAACAGGCAATCGCTCCGCGGCCTTGCATGTCGCGGACAGTGACCCCACGAGTCCTCAAACCGCGGCACTTTCTGGGTTTGCGGATGACTACGAGCTGGCGCTGCAATCCGGAAACACAGACACTTTGACCATAGTCCAGGGCGGTACGGCTAACTACAATCTGGCGGTGGTCCCAGACAACTCGTTCTCCGGTACTGTTACGGTCCAATGTCCTGTGGGATTACCGCTCGACGTATCCTGCGGATTAGCCACTGGAACGGCATCCGGCTCGTCCGGCGGGGCTAGTGGTTCGAGTGGGTCAACCACTCTGGCGCTAACAGTTGCACCAGGAGCGCCACAGAATTTCACGTTGGCGTTGTCGACGATGGCGAAAAATCAGGACACGCTATCGCCACGAGTGTTACGACGGCCAAGATCCTCAGGTCCGGAACTCGGACTCGCAATTCTGGGAACCGTGGCTGCGCTATTCAGTGCCTTGCGAGTTCGCAATCGGCGAAGTCGATCCCGTTGGCGGCCAATCGCGATGTCCTCTTTGCGATTTCGGGCGCTAGGGCTGGTAGTGGCGATCACCACTCTAATTTTTGCCGCCACGGGGTGCGGAGGTAGCGGCACACCAACATTGATCCAGAAACCAAATCCTGGCACACCGGCAGGAACATATCACTTCAATGTCATCGGCGCTTCACAGGGAGCGTCGCGCGCGTTCACGATTACACTAATCGTCCAGAGCCCGTAGATACTCCAGCGAGTTACACGAACGCTCGATTCCCGTCTCGGAATACCTAGAGATAGATTACTCGGCGGTGGAAACTATATGGCTTCCGCCTCCGTGCTTTGAATTGCTCAGGACGAATGTAACGCTCAATTAGCTTTTCGGTTGCCTCCATCGCAGTCGTTTGCATGTCGGCGGCCAGAGCGCGCGCGCCTCGTGCTCTGGCCGCCACCGCCGCCGTGGCGTACGCGAGTGCGTCGTTCGATGCGCGAATCAGTATTGGATCCGTGCCGAGAACCAATTGCGGCAGAACTTTCTCATAACGCAGACGTACCGTGACCTCGGAAGTCGCGCCGAGCAGCTGAATTGTGTCCTCCCGCCACTCCCACATCCGAAGGAACGAACCCGGCTGAAGATTTGGCAGACCGCTCACGATCTTTTCCATCGGAACAAACAAATCGCTCGACCCTGACTGGTGCTCCCATAGTTGATGCGGCACCATCAGATCGGTCGGCAGTTGAGGCGTGGAAGTGTCTGTCAGCTCCGTGGCAGTAAGGCCGCTCGTCAGCGGAAGATCAAGATCAACTTGTGAGACTAAGACTGAAACGCCAGCTTCGGCGAGTTCGCGTTGCAGCGCGCGATAGGCCGAATTCAACAGCGGCATCAGCGTCCCGTCGTTGAACACGGAGCCGGCGGCATCGTTGATCAGTGCGCGCGTAAGATTCAACGCCGTCTCGGTCTGGTCGTACGCAGTAGTGGATAGTACCGGCATGGTTTCCCTCGTAAATCGCGATGTGAGTCGCCCTGCGAGCGCCAGCAATCGAGCCGATTATCGTCACCGGCTCAACCAAATGCTTAATTCGCTTCATTCTTGCCGAGCCGCCGACACGCCACTGCTATGAAGAAATTGTTGGCTGTTGAGGCTCATCTACGACTGGCAATGGTGATTGCCGCAGGTATAGGGCTACGCCCAGGATCGCGCTGATAGCCGCACTGACCCCGCCAATGGTCAGGGTATGATGAAAACCGGCATCCAGGTTGAAATGGTTCGGATCTATGCCAATTGCAGCGAACCCAGTTACGACTCCGTTAGCTCCGCCGGAAACGCCCGCCGCGATAATTCCGCGAATCCAAATTTCCCATTTCGCGAGAGTGTTTGAACGGCGCATGAGTGATTTTTGAAATTCGATTCGACAAAAACGATCCGTCAGTATCAGCCGTTAAGACTCCGGCTCCATCAACACGCCGCTCGATCTTAATAAAGCGCAATGAAAACGTTGGCATACGTACCGCCCACGCTGCTCGGTTGCCCGAAACTCGGTACGCTGATGCTCGCCGGAAGCGCCCCACCAGTTGAACTCGTACCCGATGTCGCTGAAGAGAGCTGCACAAAGCCACCGTTGCCCGCTGTGCCAAAATAAATTTTCGCGGTCGTAGCATTGCCAGTGAACGCGAAAATGTAATATCCGGGCGTTAGCGTCACAGTACCTTGCGCGCAAGCCACCGACGTTAACCCCCCGGATGAGAATGCAGTCGCGCCCCAGTCGCAGAGCCGCGAGCCACTCATGTTGTAGATCCCCACGTCGTAGCAATCGGCAAAGCTGCCACACAGAGAGCCCGCGGTAGTGTCCGGCGTCGCAATGTCAATCGTCATGTGCCCAAACTGGACTTGCATCGGCACGAGAAATGCTACGACATTGATCGCATTCGCACCGGATGGCCCAGTGTTCTGGCCGGCGCCGTTCGCCCCAGGAACAAACGCGGTGAGCGCGCTTCCACCCCCACTGCCGCACGCAGCTCCGGCATCTTGCAGCAATCCTGCCGTTCCCCACTTTGCGCAGTTGCCGCTGGTCGGCGAGCCGCTGTAGTACGGAACAGTCCCGCCATTCGGATTAGTCGTGTTACCAGCAAATGTGTAGAACGGCGCGAGAGTCTGGTTAGTGAGAAGCGCAGATCCCGAACCGCTCGGCGTTCCTCCGACATCAGTAAAGGAGAGGTGTGACGGACAAGAATTAATCTGATAGTACGGCGTCCCGCCCTGATAAGTGCCACCGGCTGTCGTGGACCGAAAGACGTAACAACTTCCAGGATTCGTGCCGCCAGGCGCGCCCCAGCTGAGACTGACGGCGTTGTTCGAGCCAGTTAGAGTGGCTGAGATTTCGCTCGAAGCGGCCGATACATTCGAGGTCGACGCTGATCCCGCCTCGATGCTGTAGTAATAAGTTCCATTGGCCAGTGTGCCGCCGGTGGTGGGCGTACCAGCTAAGCCCGAGGGCGCAATCGCTTGGGCGAGGCTCAAGGCGACGCTGTCACTCGCACTTCGATTCAGCCCGGATTCGAACCCCGGATGCGTGCCGTCGCCCCACATCAAACCGGCGACAGGGTTGAGTGCCATACTTCGCTGCGAATTTCCGGATTGCGTGAACGCGACCGGCGGACCATGGATATTTCCGAAACAGCCCGCGCAAGTCGAGTTTCCGTTTCCTATTTGAGTCTCCAGCAACGTACCCTGATTCTTGGTAATGAAGTCCACGCCCTGATTGTGATGAATCTCGACATTTCCCAGCGGATTTCCACTACCGTCCACAACCGCGCCTGCAGCCTCAAGGTAAACGCTATCAAGACTGCCGTTAAGAACCTGGACGGCGTTGAATATATTGCTGCCGATGCAGCCGCTTACTTGCTCGATGTGGATGGAATTGAATTCGGCTGGCGCATTGAGAACGATAAACGGACTATTGCTCACGCAGTCGTACTGAAAATCCTGTTTAAAAATAAGGTCTGAAAACAAAGTAAACGAATGACCGCCACTATTTGTCACTGTGAAGAAGGGGTTGCCATTGTTCTCCTGCTGATCGTTCTCGAAATCTAGCGTCCCCTCGCTGACCGAAGTATTGGTGCGATTGTCCACCAGGTAGTAGGAACTCGAAAGTATGTTGCGCATCACTCCGATTCCGCCACCGGGCTGACTCGCGCTACCGACGTAAGCGAGCACCATAGCGGGCTGGTTCGTCGCGCTTCCGTTTGTATTGAGCGCCCCATTTTCGAACCACCACCAAAACGTGTTGTAGATAGCGAGCGGCGTGTTGTCAACGGTATCGACCAGTGGTCCACTTTTGTTGGCGACGCCCATCTCCACATTGAAAAATGTCGGGCTATTCGTCGAAAAAACCTGCACCGCTTGATTGTTTCCCTGAATCGCGAGATCGCGAAATGCGACCGGGGAAGCGGACCCGGTGTTTGTCAATAAAAACACGGGAGCGAGATTCGCACTGGTTGACCCGACACCAACCCGCGTCAGCGGCGGGCGTGAGAATTGCGGCCCATTCCCCCCAAATGAGCCCCCGCCCTGAAATGTCAGTCCAATGCAGCCCGGCGGAATATAGATGGGCGCCAAATTCACCTGCCCGCCGCTCGACGATGTATTGGCGGCCGTGAGTGCAAACGTGAATTGCGTCGAACTGCCAACAGTCGCGATCAGCCACGTTCCATTAAACAAATCGTTGGCCACGCCGCTAATGATCACTGGAAAATTCGTTGTGTACGCCGTTGGAAGCGTTCCTCCGCTCACGGTCACCGTGACGACGTTGCTCGTGAGGGTGATCGAGTTAATGGTCAGTGCGTTCGGTAATGTCATCGCATAGATAGGATTTGCGCCGGATGCCGGCGGGAAGAAAACTGTGCCTCCTCCGGTCGAACTGGTGCACGCGGCGTTGATCGCCGCTTGAATCGCAGCTGTATCGTCCGCAACTCCGTTTCCTTGTGCGTTGTACGGCGGCGCAGTCACGTCGATCCACGGTCGGGGGCCGGCGTGACTCTCACTTCCGCTCACACTAAGCGACCCAGTGCTTATGCTCGACGGATTAAATACTCCCGCGCTGAGCGTGCCTGTTACGCTCGCATTACCGCCAACCGTGATATTTCCCCCAAGCGCTATCGATGTCGCTGTCACGGAATTGAAGGAAGGAGTCGATGGGTCATTCGGCAGGATTGTGTCCTTAATCGTGTAGGGATTGATGCCGTTACCCGACACCTGCACGACGTACCGCCCTGGCGTAGCGTAAAAGTGATAGTTCCCCAGACCGTCAGCCTGCAGAGGATTTGGAGCTGGCACCGTAAGAGTGGCGTCCGTATACAGCGCGGCGAGCGGCGAGCACGGCGTTCCCGCCGCACCGCTCGTGCAGACTGTCACGGTCGCTCCGGCCAGCGGCCGGCCGTTGGCGCCGAAGGCGATGTCATCTTTCCGGGATCCTTGCGCGAACGTCAGCGGCGCGCTAATCACCAGGAGTGCGATGACAAATACGGACCGAACAATGCTACGGCCGGACTTTTGATTCGACATCATCGTGATTCCCTTCCTCGCCTAATGTTTTTAGTCCCAGCGTTCCTATTGTGCATAGCTATTCAGCAAACGCGACGATTTTGTGCGCGCCCCGCGGGTCTGGACCATTCGATTGGCGCGCCCTGCGCCGCGATTCCTGAAGCGATTTACGTCGTTTCCTCACCGTGCTTTCGACGAATTCCGTGTTTCGCGGCTTTTTCGGGATCCAAAACAGCCTTGCAATGTTTACAGACCGCGACCTGAGGCTTCACCTTCTCCCCGCAAACTGGGCACTCGATCAGTTTCTGCGGAACGAAAGCCCAATCTCGCTCGACACCCAGCGAGAGCGCCGCTCGACGGTGCATATCAGAAATTTCACGATAAGAATGCCCTCGCGCCCACATCGTATCGCCCTCGGCTACAAGCTGTTGATACCATTCCAAACGCGTCGCCTGTGCCGTCGCAATCTCGTCTTCACTCGGACGCGCCCCCGCGCTAACGAAAATGCCATGCGGCTCGAGATCCTGTATGAGATCAGCCGCAATTTCGCGAGCGGAAATAGTGAATGGGAATCGGCGGTTGTCACCTAGGTCGAGAGCGTCGCCTCGATTCGTGATCAGCAGAATTGCATAAAGCTCGCCTTTCGGGCACGCCGGAATATGAAATATGCCGTACGTGCGCGAGATGTAGAAGTCTTGATCACTCAGGTTCACGATCGAGACGGTAGCTTCGCGCGATTCACCGGTGGATATCGTCGGTACGGAAATCAGACATCGTCGATCAGTGTCATGGATATTGGAGGCCAAGAGTTCTCCTGGAGGTTGCTGATTTTGATACCATCGCGCCTTAAGCCCGCTCAACGATCTCGAAGCTACGAGATGTGGCGGGTGACTTCGAGCTTGCGAGCAACGTTTAGAGCGATTGACTTCGGGTGCTACTCACAACAAATTTAAATTGGATCCGAGCACGATAGACCTTGCCGGCGGCAGCTGCGAACATCATTCACACTGAGACTTGGCGCCATTTTATCCCTGCGGCGCAGCAACGAAGGGCTGGTCGTGGAATGCCGGCACGGCGTCATCGAGAATGTCGTCAGCGCGCTTTTCCCAGCACTGATCGTTTCGAACTTCGCGACTTTTTAGAGCTTGGCGGGCTTCGCGTCCTGGTTGACGGCGGGCCCATTCAATTGCTCGGACGGCGTTGTCACACGCATTTGCGTCGAGTGCTATGAATTCCCCGTGTGGACCAGCCAGCGTGAAGCAATGCTCATACTCCCCGCGGGACGGGTACGGACCGAGCGCTGGGATCAGAATGCCATCCGCTCGCTCGACCGTGAGCGCTCGCCAAGTCTCAGGCGTGCCATAAGTTTCAGGCGCGAGCCAACGCTCGATATGCCAACGATTTTGCGGCAGATATTTCGGCTCGCGGCGGAGTTCAATGGTTTCCCGAACGATGTTTCCGCTCGCATCACGGTCCGTCCATCTTCCGCCAATCCAACTGAGCCGCGACCATCCCCACACTACCCGGAAATTGGGTTCGCCAAATCGATTCCAACCACCCGCCTCCGCCACGCGTTTATCAAGCGCGACAGGTGCTGTGTGAGTTTCGCGAAGAACTTGGATCATTGGAGGGCTACAGGTCTTTCCAGCGCTATTGCAAACGCAAGAATTGAGCTTGGAACGCGATTACGTCTGTTGTTACGCTGGATGGGTAAGCTCCGGCTCCTATTTCAGTGCCGCTACCGACGAAACATTTTACTTTCCAGTTGTTGAGCGCATTCCCTTGAACGGATACGTAGTAGCCGGCATTTCCATTTTGACTGTCAAACATCACCTGCTGCGGCGGGCTAGCGGCGTCCAGTGCTTGGCCCGATTGGCCGATTTGCTCGATCGCCGTCGTCCAGTCCAGCGTGTCACCGCCAGTTGCGTAATTCCCCGAAAAGGCGACGGTGCCTGTTACCCACGTCACGATGCCCGAGGCATCAACATTCTGAACACTAATCGTGATTGCCATAATTTGCTCCGACTGAGATGTAGGATGGCCAAGCCTGAAAGGAAGTGAAGGGGAGGACCTTTCGACCCTCCCGATTTGCGGATGAGCACGGGCGAACTGGAACATGCAACCCGCGCACGCGACGTCGAACCGATGGGAATCAAAGTCCGCACACGAGTCCGACGCCGGCGCACGCGTCCCGCGTTTCTTAATAGCCGCTAGGAATCGCCAGCGTGTCGATGAACGCTCCGCTTCTCGGACTCTCGTTCCAGACCTGCAGTCCGGTAACGAAGTAAAAGATGTATGCAGCCGCAAGCCCTCCGCTAGTCCCATAGATCGGGAAAACCGTCTGGCCGCCGACATCGTAGAAGTCGATGTCCTGCATCACCGCCCGGCCCCAGTGCGACAGATCCAGGAAGTCCACGCGCGTCGAGTTAGCGTTGATCGAAGACTTGATTGGAACGCCAGCCATCGTCTTCTCGCCCGTAAAGAGCAGATCGACATCGCTAGCGCGCCCTCCCGCTCCTTCCTTGATGATTTGCGAGATCGTGACGCCCAGTTGCTCCCAAGCATGCTCTTGCTCGAGCGACGTATACGCGATGAGCTTCCCAACTTGGCTAGTACCCAAAGCTTTGCGCACCTTGTTGATAGCCAGGCGTACAACTCCCGGCGTGAGTGCCGAGTTATTCCCTGCGACGCGTGGCGTCGCAAGTTCAACCGGATAAGTGGCGCGGTTAAGATTGAGCCAAGTCCCGGTCGTGGCGTTAGTCTGGTGGTAAAGAATCACAAAGAGTGAAACCGGCTGCGCTCCGGTCAAGCCGTCGTGTACGATAACGTCGTTTGCGGATGTACCACTAGGAACGTTGTCTACCGTAATCGTCCCCGCAAATGGGTCTACCGCGGTCACACTCGTGGTAACTCCAGCTGCCACATTGCGGTTGGTAGTAAGCGTCGGATCGTAGACCTGGATTGTCTGGTTGTAGTAAACGAGCACGCTGCCCGGGGGCTTCGCCATCGTAAAGGTGCTCCCAGAAATGCTCGCAATCGTACCTAAAACCCCATTTCCGTTCGTCTGCATTACCTTATCGAGGAACGCACGGAACTGCTGCATGTTGTTCTTCACTTCGCGTTTGGCGGCGTTCTCAATCGCCTTCTCCGGCGAGTTCGACGCGTACTCCACCAACTTCGATATTTCCACCGCGTGGCGGAAAAAGATGGGCGTCACTTGCGCTACGTCATAAGTCGTTCCCGACCCACGACCCAGATCTCCACCATCGAGGTTGGCCAGGCCCGGCTTGCCTCCCGGACGGATTTGCAGCGGGAGGCGCATGTTGCGCGAGCTTACGCGCTCCGCATCGCCACGCTGCTGAATCATCGTCAGCAGTATGTCGTCGCGCTCATAAAGCAGCGGCAACTTGTCGCGGACCTTTTCGAGTTGGAGCGCAACTGTCTGTGCATTTTGCATTTGTGCCATAGCTTGTAACTCCCCTTGGGTGGATTTTTAATTGCGGTGGTGTCCTTGACGGATGAGAAGTGATCTATCAAAAATCAGTCGCGGCGAGAGCACGCGCCATCAGACGGCTCACCCTCCTCGGACATTCGGGCTCGCCGTCCTAGTGGTACGCGAGATATCCGGTGCGATCCGCGCGGTCATTTTCCCGCGCCCTATTGTGTTGAGCGATTACTTACCGGTTTGGCTCGCATACCAAGAATTTTCGTCCGAGTCTCGGAATCCTGTTGACGCGGGGTTTCCTTCGCGCTCTGATGCAAGCGTCGAGCTTGTGTCCTGTGCTGAGAGGCAGTTTCGGCGCCGCGCACTCGGGGCTGCCAAATTCGCCGCAGCGTAGTCTTGGGAATTATGATAGTTTGTGGCAGCACCCGCCGTCCCCGGGCCTGCCACAGATGGATATGTGTCGCCCGGAGGGCGTATGAAGCGAGGTTTCACCCGGTTCGTTCCGCTCGTCGTCTTGGCTATCTCGGCAGTCGCGCTTCCATTGCACGCCCAAGGCAACGGGAATTTCTGCGGCTCCAGCCAAACGATGGCCGTGAAGTGTTACGTAAGGAATGCCTTAGAAACGAGTACCGTCAATCTACCTTCCGGCGTGACGACCCAACAATATCAAGCCTATGGCGTCGCCGTTTTGCGGATTTTGCAATCGGGCCACACCTATTTCATGGTCTTGGGTACGTCTGCTGCTATCTCTGACGCGATGCCACCTGGAAACAGCGATGGGTCAGCAAATCAGGCCGCCCAAGATGCAGCCGTGAATTCAATCGTGGACGCGGCACTAACCAACGGTCTGATCACATTACCCAGCAACGTCACCGAATCACAGGTCCAGGAATTTGCACGCGACACCACCGACAAGATGGATACGAACGACGGTCCATCGTTCTCACCCGGGGGCGTCCTTCGCCTAATTGACTCCTACCTCGTCACTTACACCGATTCGAACGGGATCGTGGACTGGACCTCAGTAAACAGCGCCATGAATACCGCCGTAACCAACATGATCAGCTCCGGGATGGTTAAGATCCCAGCCAGCATGACGGTTGCCCAAATGTCCCAATTCGCGGTCGGAGTCGCCCAGGCTATCGAGACTTACAAGACGGCCACAAATCGAAAAAGTTTATAATTGCACAGAGGGCGACCGCGCTAGACGCGGAGATCACAGATCGGCGAGGGAGCTTTCAACCCTCCCGCTCTTCGGCCACGAGAATGAGCGCCGCTCCCGCTTCTCGCCAGATTCGAACTTCACATATTCAGGATGTCGTTGTCGCTCATTCTCCGGTAATCGATATCCTTCGGCATCAAAGCGCGAGGATTATCTCCACCCGGTGCCCCGCCGGCTATATCTACTCTCTTCGCTGCATTGCGCTGGCGCTCCTGCCGCGT
Source organism: Acidobacteriota bacterium (assembly GCA_013286465.1). Taxonomy (GTDB): domain Bacteria; phylum Acidobacteriota; class Terriglobia; order Acidiferrales; family UBA7541; genus Palsa-147. The sequence goes on from JABDFR010000003.1 coordinate 27,895, forward strand.
GCTCGCATGTGCTACGACTCCGTTAGTCCACTCACTCAGCACTCGTTTTGCAATTCCGGGCAACGCCTGTTTGGCCCGGCCCACCACCATCCCTACAATTGCACGTTGATTGTCCGCCGTATGTTGGCCGTTTCTAAACGCTTGACGGAGCTGTTGACCAAACGCACGATTTGATTGCAATGAGGCATCGATCGCCCGGTAGATTTCGCCCGTTAACCTCTGTCGCGTGTTCTTTGGCGTGCCCTCGGGCAGTAGGCGATCGAGCTGTGATTGAATCGAGCTGAGGACGCCTTCGACCGCCGCGGCGTTAGTTTCGTGAAAGAAAGTATGTTCCTGCGCAGCGTTCATCGACAGATTCTCCTCCGGCTGGTGCAAAGGAGCCCCGTCAGGCGTTGCCAACGATCCGCCGTTTGTCGACGGTTGCGCTTGGGCAGAATTCCCAAAAGCAGTCGGATCGGCTGGCAGTCGATCTCTCTCCGCAGATGCTGTCATCGCGTTCATCATCTGCGCCAGGCTTCGGAACGCATTCGGGTTCAATCGATAGATTGCCGCAGCCAGCTCCGCGTGCGATTCCGGCCGGTTGCTGAAGAACAGCGCGTCGATCCGCGCCAAATCTGCTACTTGGGTGTTCGCGGCGCGCGCATCATCCACGGTCGGGAACAGCTTCTGAATTTCCCGCGCTGATTCTATGTCAGGGAATATCTCTCGAAACGATTGGGCTTCGCGCCATGCATCGCGAAGCTCAGGGTTCGATTCGAAAATCGCCTGAAATTGCGCCGGCTCAGTTTGCCCCGTGTTTTGTTGCGTTTCGTTCCCCTGCCCGGGATGATTCACCTCAATGTCAAATACATCCCGGGCTAAGTTATCTGAAGAGGGCGGCGCGATGTGCGTCACAAGACCCAGAATCTCGTCATCGCTAGGCCGATACGCAGTTGCGGTAGCAGGTGTGGGCGCCGCTACTTCTACTCGCAATGCTCCAGAATGGGACTGTGCCGGTGTAGTTGCTGCGTTCATATTTCCGCCCTCCGCCTTGTCGCTTCCCTTCCCAGATGGTTCTCCGCAGGCCCTAACGCTTCTCCTGCTCATGCCGATGTGATTTGTGTGTCTAACTCCGACAAAACCATTCCTGTAACCCCGCACGAACCCCGCGGCGCCGAACGTCGAAAGCATCACCGTGTGAAAGTCTCGCTTCCCGTCCGCATTCGCGGCGGCATTGGCACCGCCGACCCGTTCGAAGACCTAGTAAAGACGACCGACGTCGCTCGCGAAGGCCTGCTCATCGAAACATCCCGCAGCGGATACTACGCCGGCCAATCTCTTGAGGTAACTTATCCCTACAGCAATGAAGCCGATGCTATCAATACCCCAAAGCGGGCCACTGTCGTACGTGCCTCTACAACCTCGGCCTTTGGCTTCGCGGTGGCCCTGAAGATCGAACAAGGCCGAGTAGAGCCAGCGCTAGAAAAACGCGAAAAGTCTCCGTCAGGCGCCCAACGACTCGCCGGGTCAGTACATGTTCTCGTCGTAGATTCAGACGTCCTCGAGGGCGAAAAACTAAGAATCATGCTTGAAGAGGACGGCTACCTAGTTGCAAGCGCTGCAACCGCGCAAGCAGCTTTTGACGTAATCAAGTCAGACTCGCCTGACGTAATCGTCTCTGAGGTTGAATGCGGTGAGCCCTCTGGGCATGACCTCTGCGCAATCGTGAAAAAGAGCGAGCGTCACAAGCACATCCCGGTGATTTTGATGATGCGCTCCGCGTCCCCGGCGGATTACGCAACTAGCCATGAACTGGGTGCTGTGGTTTGCCTCGCTAAGCCTTTCAAACCAGAGCGCTTACTACACGTAGTGCACTTGGTGGCGCCGCCGCCATCTCAGAGATCAGCCTACAGCGCCCAATTTAATATCGCCTCATTCGTCAGGACCGCATAGCGCCTCGATCGGTTTTCAAAATCACCTGACTAGCGCAATTACAAATTCATCCACAGGCGTTCGGAAAAGTTACCCTCTATAACGGAAGTACTATGGCTTGCCCGCCGCAATCCATCTATAAATAGATTGAGTGTGAAGCGCCGGCGCGCCGGTGCTCGGCGCCAGTTTGTTCACGCTCTTCTTGAATGAGGCTCATGTTCCGATGAATCCGACGAATCCAGCCGAAACCGCTTCCGCACCCCCGAAGCCTGTCGTAACCAGCGCTGACCGGCGCCGCCGGAAACGCGCCAAAATCACAGCGCAAGTTCACGTCCGCGGCGGCATCGGCACGATCAACACGTTCGAAGATCTCTGCACCAGCATCGATGTGTCTCGCGATGGCCTGCTCTTCACCACCATTCGTAAAGACTATTGGGTCGGCCAAATTCTCGACGTTACTTTTCCATATTCTTCCGCAGCCACCGCGATCAATACTTCGCAGCGCGCCAAGATCGTCCGCATGTTCGAGACTCGAGACGGCAGGCCGGCGGTCGCCGTCCATTTCGACGCGGCGGCAAATCGCGACACAAAACTACCGGCCGGCACTCGAGTAGCCGCACAAACCTTCGCGCCACAGACAATGGTTCTGGCCGTCGAGTCCGACGAGCGCCTAGCGGAAACTATGCGCTCCCTCCTACAGCAGGACGGCTATCACGTAGTCATCGTCAAAAACGCCAAGCAAGCGCTCGATGTACTGAAAACTACCGTTCCCGCTGTGATTCTCGCAGAATTTGAAGGCGAGGAGCTTGGCGGTCAAGATCTCTGTCTCATCGTAAAAAAAGACGAGCGCCTGAAACACATCCCGGTGATCCTAATCACGCAAGCCGCGCAACCCGCTGATTATTCCACCAGCCACCAATACGGCGCGGTAGTCTGCATGGCTAAGCCGTTCAAGCCAGAAAGATTGCAGCACGTAGTTCGCCTAGTAGCCCCGCCCCCATCGCAAAGATCCGCCTACGGCGCAAAACTAGGCTTCGGCGTAGAAAGAAGCCTTTAGCCTTCAGTAGGGGAGGGTGCTTTAGCCCTCCCGATTTTCGTCCCTCTTGCCTTCCGTCATTTATTGCGAACCGGTAGCGCCAGACGAATTCTGACCATCCGCCCCCGGAGCTATCTGCTGCTTCAAAAACTGCTGATGCAACAAAGCATGCGCCCGAACATTCGCATACCCAGCCGGCGACTCAATCTTAGCCACCTGCCCCGAATCGCTACTAAACCACCGCTTACAAGTAGCCAACTCCACCGCGTGATCGTCCGCAAATGCATCCGGCAAAATACTCGGCAAAATCGTTTCCACCCCAGTTCTTGGATCTCGATGCAGCAAAGGCTGCTCAACCACCAATTGAGCAATTTCGCGGAACTGTTTCGTCCGCGCTTCCTCGTCAGGGATTACAATCTCCTCAAGTCCAATCAATCGCTTAATCAAAGCCACATTTTCCGGATGCGCCAGAATCTGCTGCAGCTGCGGGTCGGGACTTCCCAAAAGTTGCAGAAGCACCGCCCTCTGTTGTGACCAGAGCGTCGGGTACTGCTCATCAGTCTCAGGATAAGAAAACAAATTCCCCTTCAAGTCCGCCAATCGAATCCACTTCGATTCAAAAGCCGACCCCGCCCCAAGCAAAGTCGTCTCCACATCACTTGGCCGATTCTTCCGGAAACAATCCACCGCCAGCAACATCACGTCCGAGTGAAAGAACTTCATTCTCCGCCACACCAGTCCGATCCGCCCCATAGCCTGGTCGCGGGCCATTGAGTAGCCGGCCGCCGTGTCGGTGTTAGCCATTGCCCCGCCAAAGAGCGCCGGAAATGCCCCCGTCAAGAATTGCGCCACCGGTCCCATCAAATTAGCCGAGTGCATCGCCAGATCAGGAGGAATTTGTGCCGGCGCCGGCTGAAAAAATCCCGACGCCAATGATTGCCCAGGTTTCGCCCGCGCCGGATAATGCGCGCCCGGTTCAGCCGTGGTGGATTGCAGCGCGTCAAAATCAAGCACTTCGCTATCCGCGTAAATCGGCGGGATCCCGTATTCGTAAGTTTCAATCTGAATATTCGAAAGAGTATTAAACCGTTCCTGCACCGAAATCAGCGCATCGCCCAGCGCCGGACGACCAGTCGATCCATCCCCCGGAAGCGCATGCAACACGCGCCAGTGATCGTCCATGTTCTCGCTTCGCGCCTCGCAGTATGTGTCCCCCGCAAACGCGACATAGCACCCATCCGGAAACAACGCCAGTAATTCGTCCCGCAACTTTTTATCTTCCAACTGGTAAAACGCCCACGGCCGCAACCACGTTCGCTGGAACGTGATCAAGTTCATGTTGTAGTCGCCGCCCTCGGTCAAAGGCCCGCCCTGCGACTGCGCCAACCGCGCCAGCCTCTCGTACTGCACCGCCCCGCTAGCCACGGGTGGTCCAATTTTATCCGCCGCCTGCGGATAAGCAGCTTTCAAGCGCGCCTGATGCACTTCCATATTCCACTGCAGGAACGGGTACTCATGCATCTCGTTAGCCCAAGGCGGAGTTTTCAGCTCCAATCCTCCGACGATGGTAACCACCTCTTGTCCGTTGGGGACTCGCAACCGAGTCTCGGCCGAAGGAATCGTAACTACGTCCGCAGGCACCCAATCTCCTAGTTCGAATGCTGCACCGCAATCCGGGCAGATTCCCGGAGGGGGAGTAGGCGGCGTCACGGCCCCAGAGGCAGGGCTGATGGCTGGTGACGCGACACCGCCGGAAGGCAATAACGAGGCTCGAGATTCGATCTGATCCTGCAGGGGAGGGCCTTCTGACCCTCCCGCATTTCGGCCAGGCGAATTCGCTGCCTGCCCGCCCTGCTCACCAACCACCACCCCACCGCAATCGCCGCACGACCAGTGCGCCCCACTCAACTCGACATCCCGCAACCCGATCTGCATCTCAGGATGGAATCCAAATCGCTGCCCATCCACCACATACCGCACATAAGCCCCAACTTTTCCGCTAGTCCAAAGCTGAAACGATTCATCCACGATCAAATTCCCGATGCGGTTGTTCCGCTCTACCAGTTGCGCCACTTCAGTGGCCGATTTCGTCGCCGCAATATCCTCCTCTGCCTGCGCCGACTGCGGAAAAAAGCGCACCTGCGGCACATCCTGCGAAAGCACCGCGATGATCGATAACCCGAACGCCTGGTAAATGTTCGTTACGAACTCGTAGCGCGGCAAATCCTCCAAAGACGTCTCAGATGTAGTCGTTTGTTCGAACGGCAAATGCCAATTCTGATCTCGCTCGCTCCACCACAAATACTGCAGCCCGCGCCAAAATTGATGCGCCTTCTTGATCCGTCGAATTTCTTCCCGCCGCGAGAGTTCCGATTCACTCGTGAAATCCTGCACGATGCGCCGCAGCGCCGCTTGCAGCCGCTCCGGTAGGAACTCGTAATTCTCTCCGTAAGCCGCGGCTTCAAGATGCGAGACGGGGTCGTCGAGCAAAGCGGGCATAGTGTGCGCCGGCCCTTCGACCGGTACTACAGAAGCATCAGCGCCGGGAGCTTCGCCAGGAAAACGAATAGAAGAATCGTTAAGCATGCGACCTCGTAAATCTAGCTTGAGTGAACTATTTGAGTGAGATTACTTCGTAGAATAGCGTTTAAAGAACCCGCTCAACACCTAGCCCCGTCTCGGCTGCATAGCGTCCGACTTATCTCGGTTGGTAATCTGCCTTATTTCCTCGATTTCCAGTATTCGGTTGATCTGCTGCCAACTTCGCCTCCGGTGCGCATTCGCCGGAAGCGCGATCCCCTGCCCTACAGCCGTCGGCATAGGCCCTTCACTTACGCCGGCCACCATCGAATTCCGCTGCTCTCTCGACTCGCCTGGTCGATGCCCGCTCGCCGCGGGCTTTTGCCCAATAGCCGGCGGTCCGCTGTGCCGAGCCTTTTTTTCGATCTCCGTGCGATGTTTCTCTCGCGCCACTCCCGCGTCCAGTCGCAACGGCGGCAGGCCCGCTATACTTAGAATCGAGTTCATCATCGCTCGATTCTCAATTCGCAACCGCGCGACTTCGTCTTCCAACCCGCGCGCATACCGCGATTTGAAAAACTCTCGTAGATGTCTGCCCCAACTCATTTGAAATTAATTACCTCGCCGCCTAGCGCTGTCGACGAGCAAAATGGATCGGCGAACTGTGATCATGCTCAGCCAGTTGCGCCTTGCGCGCCTGAATCGCCCGTATCGTCGGATCGCCCGACGTAACTCGTGCCGCCAATCGCTGCTCGTAAGGCGCATCGCCAGCTGCCACGCGCGAGTGCCGAGACTTCAGCCCATATCGCGCAGCGTCAGCCGAATCGTCGCCGTCGATCTTCGCAATGTCCTCCACCCGCACATTGTCGCGCACCAAATTCGGCAACGTACGAATGAGTTCAACGCAATTCGACGTGATCAGCCACTCCTCGGCTTCCAGCATTTGATACATCAGCATCCAGCCGCCCACCCGATCGTTATCGGCTGGCACCGGACGCGGCAGTCCAAACGCCACGAACATGTTCCCGATCTGGTCGGCAATCGTCTCGTGATCCGTGTGCCGCGCGAACGCGTCAGGCGAAAGATAAACCGCCGAAATCTTTTCATCGACGCTGTGATCCAGAATCGCCGCCGCCAGCTCACGCGGTGACATATGCTGCCCCGTAAATTCTCGGTAGGTAACCGTCCGGCAAGCTGCGGCCCCTATCCCCAGCTCGCCGCCCGCCGATTCGCCGACACGAGGCGCCGCCGTATGCCAATAAACCGCCGCTGGATGCTCAAATCCCCAGTCAATCGAAATCCATCTGGCCCACCAAGGCTCGAACTGAATCTCCTCAGGACGACTCACGTGGAGTGCAGTATTGAAATTATCGAAATACTGCCCAGCGAAAACCGTCCAATCGCCCTCGAGAAATGCGCGCCGCAGATTTTCCGGCAAGGCGTCCAACGATTTCAGATAGTTCACGTCCGCCGCATAAATCGGATTGTCGCAAAGCCGCGCGGGGATGAAATCATAATCGCCGGGATCGTATTTGCCCGGCGAATCCATCCCCGCCGCCGCTTGCTTATCAATCCACAGCGATTTCACCCACGCATGCCCAATGTTTCCAGGATTTGTCGCACCGGCCATGTTGGGGCGAGCGCCCGATACAGGACAACGATTCCGCGAAGTAAGAAACTGCCACTGCGCCAGCGTAAACATCGTCAGTTCGTCGATGCCGATAAAGAGATACTCGGCACCCTGATACTGATAAATATCGCTCTCCGACCGGCTATATCCAAACTGCGTCGTAGATTCATTGAACCAGGTGACGACGTGCTTCGAGTCGTTATAGCTGCGATAGAGTTCGCGAGGAATGTCGCGCCGAAAATACTGCAGCAGCGATGCTTCCAACTCAGGAAAGGTCCGCCGCAGCAGCAACGTGTTCACACCCGGATGCTCGTTGGCCCGGACAATTGCCTCCATCATCAAGGCCTTGGATTTACCAGGCCCCGCGGCCCCGCCGAACAATCGGTATTTCGCGCCCGAATAGTGAAACCGCTGCTGCTTCGGAAATGGGTAGTAACAAAGTTTCCGCTGCCAAATCCGCGCACTGCCATCAAGGAGTTTCGGCGCCGCCGAATCTTCTATGAACTTCTCGACGCCTGTTTTTGTCGTAATGGGCATTTTGGGCGTGGCGCCTGTGCACACTGCAGGCGCCCAGCATCGACGCCGCAAAACATCGAGGCAACCATCGGGTTTTACGCCCCTGTGCGAATTCGCTTGCCCACGTAAAGCGCAGCAGATCCTGCAAGCAAGCATGCTGCAATCGCAGCATGGTGCACACTCAGCACCGCCCCAACAAGCACGCACCCAGCCCCGCCAATCTGAACCGAATAACCAACAGTAGATTTGTTGATAGACATGCACACCTCGACCAAAATGGATTTGAAATAATCAGACAATCCCATCAAGAAAGCTTTGTCGTGATTTCCATCGTGCAGGAATCCGCGCAGAACCTCGGCACCCTACCCGTTGCGGCAAAATCCCCGACGCCGTCATTCCGAATCCCTTTTCGGCGTCAGGGATCCGCATTTTACTTTTGCCGTGGAACGGGCGTCCGCAAAACATCGGCCGCAAAACCACATCACATCCCTACTCAGGAGGATCGAGTGCCGGCGTCGCATCGTGATCCGGCCGGGGCACGCTGTGAATCAATTGCACGATAGCATTCGCAGGAATCTCATCAGACTCACGCGGAGGATCCAAAATCTTCACGCAGTCCCGCGCCGTATCCAGCAGCAATTTCGCGTCTTGCGCTGTGCTTTGGGCGGCGCTCTTCCGCTCGATCAGGCATTTGTATGTCTTCGCGACAACAGACTCGTCCACACCTTCGATCCGCATCGCGTCGGCCATTCTTAAGCGCCGCTTAGGCTGTCCGTCAGCCGGCGATTCTGCAGCTACACCCGAGATTTGAGGTTTTGTCATCGACATGTTCGTGAAGACCCCGCAAGAAGTAAGATCGACTCGAAGCCTAAAATCAGATTAAAAAACTCCGGCCGCTAGAAGAAAGATAACGATCGACTTGAAACTCCACGGCCCGTCGCCGCCCCTGAACTACGCAAGCACTTCTACCGTAACGCCGCTCCCGCCGGTAATCGAAGTCAACTTCGCTCGTATGAATTTAGCGTTCACCGCCGTCACCGTGCGCGCCTCGCCCGCCGCAGCCGTAGACGTATCAATCGTCTGATAATGTGCATCCACATCGTCCAACGCAGTCTGCAACGTAATGCTGATGGCGCTCGGCGCACTCGCGAAGATAGTCTGCCAGCGAACCGTGCGCCCCTGCTCGCCGCGCCCGGAGTAATCAGGCAGCGCAAACTGCTGGCTAGCCTGCCCCGCTGTAGGCGACTCCGCATTGAACGCCAACGCCACATCTCCAGGAAAGATCGCAAAGGGCGGATTCTGCGTATTGTAATTTGGCACAAAGCCTCCAGAAGAAATGTCGAATTCAAAAGCAAACACGGGCAGGCAAGCACAATTTCAGAAGCTCAGTTGATTCCGTTCGGGGGTCTTACTGGGGTTGTGTCCGATTGCTGCCACACAAATCGAGGTTACAATTAAAACTTATACCTGAAGAGTGATTACTTGTCAAGTATTAGTTTTCAAAAGACATTGAGTTTCGGGCAAAAATCCCAACAAACCCCATTTTCACCCGTTTCGGCCAAGGCCATACGGAAGCCCACTTCCCATTTGGTAACATTTCGAAACATTTTGCCGAATCCCAAGGGAGGATTCAGACTCTACCGCCGTTCGGCCCTGTTTTATTCCTGCGGTTTCCGTGGCTCAACCCGGGGTGCCGCGTCTTTATCCATCCAATGCGGCGGACGCAACGTAAACGTCACACCATTCTTGGCGTTCTCATCCACGGTCCTCTGGGTATCCAAAACATCCAACTCAATCGCGTTAGCTCCGCCATAACTCGTAACGTAATGCAACCGTCCGCCCTCAAGCCAATAATCGGTCACTCCAAAACTAGTCCCATCCTTAAGAATCAACACGGTAGAGTCCGCGCCTGGCGTAGGAGCCGCAGCGCTAGGCGGCGCGGTAGCCTCATCCGAGCTCGGTTCCGACTCGGGCGCTCCAGGTTCCCCATAACGCGCCTGCGTCGTGTCACCCGTCACGTTCCCGGTAAAATCCGAATAACTGCCGCCCGAGTAATATCCATACCCGGGATAGAGATACCCGTACCCGCAAGGGTTATAGCCGTACCCAAATCCGTAGCCATACCCGTAATTAAAACCAAGGCCAAAGCAATCATCAAAGAAGCCAGGGAAAAATCCGAAGGGATAAAAACCACCGAAAAAAACCGGTCTCCGCCGACGAACGGTCCCTCGCGCCCCCAGCGAAGCAGAAGGAATCGGCCGCCGGCCCAGGATCACCGCATTCGAATGCGGCGATACGCTACCACGCGCTACAAATGTCCCTCCCGCCCCTCGCGGCGCAGTCTCAGTACTCGGCGACATGTTTTCCGTCAAAAAATACGTATTTTTCTCACCAGCAACGCCGCTCGATGGCCCCTCTTCCCAGACAAATCCGCGCTTCCCAAGATCTTTCGGCGCCTCAGGTCCCACCCGGTTCGAATATCCCGGCGTCGCCTCCCAAACATATCCAGGCTCCGCAATGTGCGTCGTCTGCGCCAACCGCGATACCACTCGCGCGCCAGAAGCAGTCCCCGATGCCCCGACCGGGCGCGTCGTCGCCGCAACTGTAGCTCCGCCATGCGCTGAAGCACCACTCGGACGCGGTGCGCTCGGATGCTGGCCACCACCAGAAGAATGGCTACCTCCGCCAGCGACGTGCCCACTGCCGCTACCACCAAAATGCCCACCGCCCCCGCCGCCAGCATGGCCACCACCACCGCCTCCATGCTGAATAGCCAACGCCGGTGTAGCACTCAAAAGCACAATTGCGCCAAGGATTTTGGCCGCGTCCCGGAAGGCGCGCGCAATGACACGCCTCGCTGTGGAGTACCCACGAAGGCCTCTAGAAAGCCCGATCTTCACGAAGTTCGCCAAGAGCGACTCCTTCCGGGGACGAGTTCGATTCTACTCTCTATTTGACGCGAAGCAACACATCGCAGTTGCGAAAATGCGACACGAATAAACGCGAAGTGAAGTTCTACCAATCACAATAGGGGAGGGTCCTTCAGACCCTCCCGATTCCCGAAGAGATTAAAGCGAAGTAAACTTACAGAAGAAAAAATCAACGAACCAACGAATCCTCTCGATCCGCTAGCTCTAATAGAGCTAAGCCTTCTGCCGGGTAGCCGTAAAAGCCCGATTTCCGCGCCCCATTCCGCCATGACCACCGTGCCCACCGCCGCCATTTCCTCCGTTACCGCCACCGCCGCCACCATTCCCGCCGTGCCCGCCACCACCAGAAATCGTCCCCTTGATCGTATCCCCGTCCAAAGTCCCCGAATAATTCGTGGTAAATGTCCCGCGCTGCCCCTTACGCGTAGCGGAAAAATTCACAGTGCTCCCACTTACGCTCCCCTTCACATCCGCAGTGCCGCGCTCCCCTCCAATAGTCCCAGTCAGCGAGCTCCCATCCTGCGTCAACGTAAGCGTCTGCGTCATAGTTCCATTCGGCGTCTCAAACGAGACCGACCAGGTCCCCGCGACATTAGCAGCCTTCGCGTCCGAAGGCGGTGCCTGCGGCGAATCCTGTCCGCGCGCGACGCCAGCCGACGCGAAAATCAATCCAGCCACCAAAATCGAAAACCAAAATGATTGCCGTCTCATAAAAACCTCTCCTTCACACCTTCGACGTAAAGCACCAAACAACGGTTGCAACTACACCATCCACAAATATTAAAAACACGAACACGCACCGAAAGTTGCAAACCCAGAGAAACGCGCGGAGGTGCCCCACGCGCCGTTGCCCAAGGGGTACTTTCGCTCGAGCAGAATTCGAGGTCCAAAAACACACTCCGTCGGAAAAAGGTCTTGTGACGCAAAATCCCGAAAGGTTCTCTAAGCAGAGACCGCGCGCGAACGATCGCCCTTACCTCGCAGATGCCAAATCAAAGCCGCCCCCAAAAACACCGAAGCCAATCCAGCCGTCTGCGCATTGGTCATCCCAAAAAACGATCGAGGATTAATCCGAATAAACTCCACCAAAAATCGCGCAAACCCCGTATAAATCAAATAAGCCGCAAACACGAACCCCGCAGGCCGCACCATTCCCAACTGTCCGTCGACGCGGCCTCGCGGCACTCGCTCAAATTTCTTGGCCGTTGCGTTAATCTTTTCGCCCGCCGGCAGAATCGGAGTCCGCGCCTGAGTCGCCCCAAGCCGCCACAACAACCAAGCAATCAACACTGCGGCCAAAAATTCATAGATCGGCGTGGGATGCACTCGCTGCAAGGTCGGCACCACCCCATTGGGAAAACTCATTGCCCAAGGCAAGGAAGAAGGAATCCCATAATCACCATCCCCGGAAAGCAAGCAACCGATCCGCCCTATCCCATAACCAAGCGCCGCCGCTGGCGAAGCCGCGTCGAATAACGTCAGCAATGGTATTCGGAATCGATAACCCAAATAAATAAACGCCGCAATCCCCGCAATCAATCCCCCAAACCAAGCAAATCCATAGCCAGTAAAGAGCTGCCCCACCGGATCTGCGAAGAGCTCCTGCGGCGTCTCCAACACATGATAAAGTTTCGCCCCAATCATGCCGGCAAGTGATGGCACCGCCACCAATGTCTCCGCCTCGATCTCAATCCCCCGCCGCTTCAAATCCGCGCGCATCACAAAAAACGCGCAGATCATCGCCGTAGCCACCATCAACCCAAAGGTCGGCAGCGTAATCGGCCCAAGATGTAAAAACGGAATCACAACTGATCGGTATTTCGCATTTGACTTAGCTTTTTCCCATAGGGGAGGGCCGGGTTAGCCCTCCCGCAGGCCGCAACAGCGGCCGAACGAAAAAAATCAAACCACTCGGCCCAGAACGCCACAAACTAAACCCACCCCTTCATCTGATAAGCCCGATAACCACCCACCGCCAAAGCCGCCAGCTGCACAAACAACAACAAATCCGGCTCAGTAAAATTGAAACAGGATTTCCCATGCTTATGCCGTTTCAAATCCCCCGAAATATTTTCCTCCAATTCCGGATGCGTATAAATCGGCATCAAATGAAAACTAACGTAATTCTTCTGAATCAACACGCTCCCAAAATACATCGGCTTGCCCTTGAAGGTAGGCCCACGCGACACAAGCTCATACTTCCCAGGTTCGTCTCTAATAACCCGCAATTTCCCGTCAAACTCACTAAGAATGGCCCTCAGCGCCGCAAAAGTAGCCAGCGCCCCAGGCGATGAATTCTTCAAACCGCCAGCAGCAGATTTCGCACGGCCGGTCTTAGCGCGCTCCGGCTTTTTATGTTTCGCGCTACGTCGGGTAGGTTTAGCCATCGCAAGATTGTACGACACACGCCATCGCAGCCAAAACTACACTTGAACTACACGCGTCTTCTCACAGTGGTGTCTCCGTACGGATGCGCGACGAAGCCAAAGCACAGTCATCCCGAAGCTTTTTTAGGGCTGAGCTATCCAGATCTGGGTTTGAATTTGCCGTTTCTTCAATCTTAAATCTGAAATTTGAAATTTCCTGCTCGCCCAACCTTCCCAATCTTAAGAAAGGTGTCTCCGTAAAAACTCCACCGTCTCCCGCCAAGCCAAAATCCTCGCCCGCGCCGTAGCCTCCGGCGTCCCTCCAAAAGCAAATCGAAACCCAAACGTAGGTATCTTCGACACCAAAGTAGTAGCCGGCGTATGCGGCAATCGCAAAGCATGCCCAGCCCCAGGATTCCGCACGTGCTTCACCTCATATCCAAATTTCCGCGCAGCCAACCGTTCCTCAATCGCCTGAGCCATCGGTTCAGAAGGCCAAATCAAATCCGCCCCAGCCGAAACCAGCAAAATCGGTGCCTGAATTTTCTCCACCTCAATCTTTGCCCGCTCCACAATCTCTTTCTGCTTAAACGAATCCCGATGCAAATTCACAAATCGCACCGGCTTCCGAAATGCAATCAACCGCGCCGCCGTCCAGACCCGAAACCAGCTCATCCGATAAGGCACGAACGGCAAAGGCTCGCCGCGATAAGTCCAAGATGACCGGTGCCCGTTGCGATCCCGCGCCGCAGCTCCGGCATCATCTGGGGCCTTGCCAGTTCCTTGCCAAACCACATTCCCCGGCACAATCCCAGCCACAGCCCGAAGCAACGGAATCCGCGACGCCAACAAAAGCGCAAGCTCCCCGCCCCGCGAAGTTCCATGAATCGCCAATCGCCCAGCGTCCACTTCCGGCTGCCGGCCCAACCAAGCAATAGCCCGCTCAAAATATTCCAGCGGAATGCTATTCAAAGATGCCGGCAAAGGCTCAAATCCAAAATAAGGCAACGCAAACGCCGCGAATCCGTGCGCAGCCAACGCCGCAGCAATCTCCCAATCAAGCCCTCCACCAGACCCGCCAACGGTGATCACTGTAGGAAGCCGTCCGGCCGAATCGCCGCCAGGCGTAAGCCCGTCTCGCGCGGGAATGAACAACAACCCAGGCAGCCCGTCTTCCTCAACAGCCCGAATCGCCGTCCCCGGAGCCACAAAGTGCCGCTCCAGTCGCGCCCGCGCGATTCGCCGCACGCCCGCAGCCGACGCCTCAATCGTGATCTCCGCAGGCGTCAACTCCTTCTTAAGATACTGATCATGCTGCCCAGCATCGCCAGGATTCAACTCCAGCGACCAGAACAGTCCCATTTCATCCACCCCGCGATAACTTCCCGCGACCGACGCGTCCTCCGCAAGATCGATCGTCCCGTCCGCTCTAGCCACAAACTCGGCCCACGATTCCCAGCGCCGCGACGAGTCATCCATCGTCCAAGCGCTTACCCGCACCCGTCCCCCAGGCGACGCCCCAGTAACCCGAATGCGCACCTCCTCATCCACGAACGCCGTCGCAGGCGTGATAGAAACCCCCATCTCACCAATCTTCATGGCCAAATGATAATACGACAGCCTTTATCGGGGAGAGTTCTTTAGCCCTCCCGCAGTCCGGCCACGCCGCCGCAAGCAAGCTGCCCAATGCACCCCGCAGTCCCCAGCTGTCAAGCTAAGTTGGGGCGCCTTTTAGTCCGGACAGATCAAGTGCAAATAGCCTCGGACATCTCGACTTGCTAACGGCACACCATCAATTAAGCCATTGAATCTGAGCAGGATGTATGCTAAGCTTAAGTTGCGTTTGTTGCTCTTGTGTTTGCTTTTGACGCAGTAACAAGGCTGCAAGGCAACGTGCCGAGCGGCCTTTTTTTTGTGGACTAGAGGCGAACCAGCGCGCAAATAGCTTTATCCATAACGAGGTAACACTGAAGTGAAAGAACAAGGAACAGTGAAGTGGTTCAACGCCAGCAAGGGATACGGATTCATCCAACGCCAGTCCGGGGAGGATGTTTTCGTCCACTTTTCGGCGATCCAGGCCGAGGGCTATAAATCCCTCAACGAAGGCCAGGCCGTCGAATTCGAAGTCAAGAAGGGCCCCAAGGGCTTGCAGGCCGAGAACGTAGTCAGCCTCTAGTCTCTGACTGGCGGGGTGGCCTTCGGGCTGCCCCGCCGTTTCTTGTGTTTGGCAGCAATTCTAAGCACTTCCCAGCCTCTTCTAATAAGTACGGCCTACTAGGAGGACTCAATGCAGGTTCTGTCTGAAGGTCAGGTAGTACGTCATGACATCTACGGCAACGGCACCGTCACGGAATCCAATTCCGAGCGCACCATGATCGATTTCGACGATCACGGCGTAAAGAAGTTCGTCACCAGCATCTGGGTAGCCGAGTTAATCGGCGAAGCCCCAGAAAAGCCCCTAAAGCCACGCCGCGGCGGCCGTCGCAAGAAGTCAGCCACCGCCCAAGCCAAGGCCATAGCCAAAGCCGCAGCCGCCAAAGCATAGTTCCCGATCAAATTCATCTCATTCAGAATTTCAAGCCCGTCCCAAAAGGACGGGCTTTTTTTTCGCTGTTGTCCCGGCACTTTTCAGTAAGGGAGGGCCGGGTTAGCCCTCCCGCGACGGCCGCACTCTGGCCGTCACGACCGTTTGCGGGGGAAAGCAAAAAAACGGGCGGCCCAAAATATGGGCCGCCCGTCGTGGTAAAAGGCTAGGCAAGACGGCGGTTAAAACACCAACTTCGCCCCAATCTGCAGTTGCCGCGCCCCAGTCGAACCATCATTCTGCCCAACCTGGCTAAGTGACTCTCCATAGAAAGGTGAGAAGAGGAAGTTGTCAGGCTTCGCGAAGTGCACGTGATTGAAGATGTTGTAACTCTCCAATCGTAGCTGCAGCTTGAACCGCTCCGAAATCGACGTGTTCTTCGCCAGCACGAAGTCCCAGTTATCCATCCCGGGTCCGTACCAGTGATTGCGTCCAACATTGGAAGGCACACCGAATGCCGGCGTCTGCGTAAACGCAGAAATCGGCGGTCCGGTGAACGCCTCATCCGTCCCCGGCTGGCGGCTCGAAGACCCCACAACCGTCGCTCGGTCCGCTAGCCCAGTGTGCAGCGTGTCGATCACACCATTTGCCTGACCATTGTCATCCGAATTGAAGATGTCGTACGGCAAACCGGTTTGAAATTGCCCGATGCCGCTCAACTCCCACCCTTCAAATGCACGTCCGATGAATCCCTGATTCCAACGCGAAGTACCACGCCCGACGGGGGCCTGATATACAAAATTGATAACTCCTCGTTGCCTCACATCCGTCCCAGAATTTCCGTACTCATGTTGCGGAAGGAACGAATCCACCGGGAAATTCCCGTTACCGGCGGTAGGCAGTAGAGGATCCGACGAGTTATCGAGCGCGTGCGAGTACGTGTACGAGAACTGAATCAGCAAGCCGTGAAAGTTGCGCTCGCTGAGTTGCAATTGCAAACCATCGTAGAAAGATTTGCCGCTCGTTTCGTCTTCGAACGCATGGAGAAACGCATTGTTGTTAACTGGATCGAATGGCAGCAAAGGCAAACCCGTATTCGGATCGGTCGTCTCTGCGCCGAAATACAAGTTCGTGAATTGCAGCGTCGATGCCGGGACGCCATCGGCGATCAATTCATTCACTAACGCAGGCTGCGGCGGCGCGCTGTCCACCACACGCAGGATTCGCGTGCCGTGATTGCCGACGTAGTTGGCGTCGATGGTCAGATTGTGGCCCAGGTCTCGCTGAACGCCGAAGTTCCAGGTCACGATTCTCGGCGGCCGCATGTTTTGCGAGAAGAGATCCGGGAAAATCCCGGCGCCATCGGGTACCACCGGATTCAAGGACAGGCTTCCTGGCGGCGTTGATCCTGTCAGCGTCTGGGAGCCTCCCGCAAAATTCGCGAACGACGGCTGGAACGGCGGATTGCCCCGCGCGTCCTCAACCAAATTGCCGTAGACGCGATCGCTGAAAACTCCGATCGCGCCGCGCACCGACGTCTTGCCGGTCTTAAACGGATCCCACGCAAACCCAAATCGCGGCTCGAAGTTGCGGTGGTAGTCCGACCAGAGAGACGGATTTCCCGGGCCTACTGGAGTAAACGTAAACGGCGCCGTTCCGCTGGGATCCTGGAATAGCGTCGACAACTGGCTGTGCACTTCGTACGGCACGCCGTAGTATTCCCAGCGCAGACCATACGTCAGCGTCAGGTTCGAACGGATTTTCCAAGTGTCCTGACCGTAGATTCCCACTTCGTGCTGCCGGAATCCAAGCAAGTCGGTCGGAGTGCGCACGTTATTGGGATTAATGAACTGCGTTTGTGACTGGATCGCCACCAGCCCCATCAGCGTGCTGGCCATGTCCTCCAGTTGCGCGCTGTCGGCCGCCCCTGGGATGTTTTTCAGAACGGAGATACCGAAGTCGCTCGCATTGTCGAACGTAAACAGTTCACGAGAACCGAATCCCGTGAAATTGTTCGAATACACATCGCGGAATTCGCCGCCCCACTTGAACGTGTGCGTCCCGGACACCTTGGTCATATTGTCTAGCGTCTGATAGGTCCCCTGGAAACTGTCTTGTGCATTAGTTTCACCCAAGGGCTGGCAACCCATTGTCGCCACGTTTGACGGGGTAAAATCCGCTCCATTTCCCACCGGATCGATGAATCCGAAACTGTTGAACACCGAAACGCCATCGCATCCGAAGAAAAGATGCCCACGGTTCCCACCAAATCGGAGTTCATTGATGAATGTTGGCCACGGAGTTGATGTCAGTCCAACGGACAATCCTTGCGTCCGCTGGAATGAGGAAACTCCGCCCAGCCCGCCCGGGAGCGTGTCCGTGTGAAATGGGTTCGGATCGTTAGCCCAATTGAATATATAGCGCACGAACAAATTGTTGTTCGCGCTCAACTTCTGATCCACTCGCATCGTCGCGTTTTCATTTCTCGCTCGCGATACGCTTGGGAAGAAGAGTGTGCCGGTCACTCCGTCTCCGCTCGGTACGTTCGGCAACGGGTACAGCGCAAAGATCTTCTGAATCGTTGGATCGAGCGCCGCCCCAGCCGCGTTGTTGATCGAGCCAGGCGTGGAGATATCCACAGGAGTGCTCACGCCGTTCTGCGGATTTGTGTACGTGAAAATTCCGGTCCGAAACGCGGCGGTCGGAACGATCGAGTTGTTCGTCAGCGTCGTGTTGAACCGGTCTCCTTCGTAATTCAAAAAGAAAAACGTCTTGTTCTTGATGATCGGTCCGCCCAGCGAAGCACCGTACAGATTCCGCACGTACGGATTCTTCGCCGCAACATTTCCGGTAACCGGATCGATCTGATGATTGAAGAAATCCCGCGCCCCCAGCGCATCCCACCGGCCGAAATAATAAGCATCTCCGTGGAACGCATTCGCGCCCGATCGCGTGATCACGTCAACCACCGCGCCGTTGTTCCGTCCATACTCCGGCGCGAAGTTGTTTGTCATCACGCGAAATTCCTGTGCCGAGTCCGGATTCTGCGAAGTCAATCCTCCAAGGTTTCCCGGCACATCCGCGTCATTATTGTCCACGCCGTCGAGCATAAAATTATTGTTCCGCTCGCGCCCGCCGTTCACCGACACTCCGCCCTCCGCGTCCGTCTGCACCACTCCGGTGCTCAACAGCACCAGCTGATACGGATCTCGCAAAATCAGCGGCAGTTCGGTCATCTGCTTCTCTTCGATCACGTTCGAAATCGTCGCGTTCTGCAATTCCACCGGCGCCACCGACTGCGCGTTCACTTCCACCGACGCAGCCACGCTGCTCACTTCCAGCTTGATATTCAGCGTGAAGTTCTGATCGACTACGAGGGTGACGGCATTCACATCCACTGTCTTGAAGCCGTCTTTCGTCACCGAGATGTTGTATACGCCCGGCGGCAACTGCGCGACCGTATAATTCCCTTCCGCAGAAGATTCTGCGGCACGATCGGTATTAGTGTTGACGTTGTGGACCGAAATGTTGGCTTTTGCTACCACGGCCCCGGTCGTATCTACAACCGTCCCGGTAACCGTCGCGTTCTGCGCGAATGCGGAGTTCGACGCTGCCATCGCCACCAGGGTCACGAAGACGAGACGCGCCGCCCATGAAAAATACTTCCACGCCACTGTTCCTCCATTACGCCCCGATCGAGTAGCGCTCCCGACCTCGCAGGCGCGAGCGGAGCCGCATCTCGATTCACAATCAACCTTGCATTTTCTAGGCCAGCCCGATTTGTTTGTCTAAATCTCGGCTAAGTGATATGCATCACGCAACTTAAAACAGAGGCACACAAACCGGCGGAATTTCAAAATCGAAGATCTTCGAAGTCATACGAATCTTCACATATGGTTCTACGGAACCTCTTTTCGCGCCGCCATACAAGGCAATCTAAATCGTATACAGCAATTCCTGTAGTTTTTCATCGCGCAGAAAACTCATTCCTCGCAATATTGAATTCATATGAATTGACAATTGAAATCGCTCTGTTGACTTGCTCTGCGGCACTAGACTCCTCCCCGGTAGGGCGACGGCTTGCCTCGCCATCCCGGGTAACGCCTGCGAAAAAAGTAAGCTACGTGCGTCGGAGTAACGCGATCGGGCGTTCTCCGCAACCTCCCTAAATACGCCCAGTGTCGACAAAACCAGATGGAATTGAATTCGGCGGAATTAAAATTTGCCGCAGTTTTCACTCGGTGCGCGTTCTCGATCTGAGGGAGTCCGCGCCAGCGGACTCCCCACAGATCGGTCTCGCGTAAATCTAGAAGTGAAGCTTCAATCCAAATTGCATCTGTCGCGCCGTGGTTGTGCCGTCCGCGTGCAACGGCGTAGTTGTCGATTGCCCGAAGTCATCGAACTCGATGAACTGGTGCGGCTGGCTAAACTCCGGACGGTTGAATACGTTGTAAGCCTCCGCTCGGAACTCCAGATTGAATCGTTCCGTGATCTTGGTAGTCTTCGCCACCACCATGTCCCAATTGTTAATCCCGGGACCAGTGAAGACGTTCTTGCCAAGATTACCCGGTCCGCCGAAATCCGGCTCAGAGAACAAACCGGGATTCGGACCAAATTGCAGCCTCGGCGAACTCGAAGCCGCAAGTGGGATTTTCGCAGCGGTCGGATTGAAATTCGCCCGCTGCGTGCTCCCGGTTCCATCACTGTCGCGTTCGTCGAAAATTTCAAACGGTGTTCCCGCCGAAAAAGTCGATATCCCGGAAAGCGACCATCCCTCGAGTACTTTGCCCACTACTCCCTCGCTGAGATGCGCCTTGCCGCGACCGAGTGGCAACTCCGCCGTGTAATTCATCACAAAGCGGTGCCGCGTATCGAACCCCGAATTTCCACGCTCCTTCCGCAAATCGAAAGAGTTCGCCGGGAAAACGAGATTGCCCAATTCGGGCCGGATCGTATCGCCGGAATCATCGATCGAGTGCGAATAGGTGTAAGCGCCCTGAAAGAACAGGCCATGTGAAAACCGCTTGGTGACGGTGGTCTGCAGGCCATGATAAATGGAGCTGGCAATACTCTTCTCCAAGTTGGCGTGAAAGAACGCGCTGTTGTTCGTAGCCGCAAACGGAAAAAGTCCCCCGTCTGACGCAGGAACGTACAGCAACGCTCCTGAAACTTCCGAGAACGCATCCGGTCCGCTCGGAATTTCACACGGAGGATTGGACGCGCGGCACAATTCGCGCAACTGCGCTACCAATGCCGGGTTTGGAGCGTTTCCGTCAACTACGCGGTGCAAGTGATTCCCCTTCACTCCCACGTAGTTCACTTCGAGCTGGATGTTGCCGCGTATTTCCCGCTGAACCCCAAGGTTCCACTGCTGAATCCGCGCCAGCTCGAATTTATTGTCGATCACCGCCGGAAATGACAGTGACCCCTCTGCTGGGAAGTCGGCGACGGTTGCACTTGGAGCCGCAGTGGTCGGAGGAATAGGCAAGTTCGAAATCTGATCCGCCGCTGTCGGTCCAAAGGTCAAAAACGCATTGTTAACCGCCGAAATTCCCGCCGGTGGATTCCCGCGTGTATTGCCCGTCACGTTGAAGAAGTAACGGTCGCGGTAAATTCCGTAGCCCCCGCGGACTGAGGTCTTGCCGGTCTTAAACGGATCCCACGCAAATCCCACGCGCGGCTCTGCCCCCGTGTAGTCGGTCGGATAAAGAGGGTTCGATCCGCCGTGCGTGACTTGCTGAAACGTAATCGGGCTAGGCCCCGAGAGTTCCGCCGGCGTCACGTTGGAAAGCAAATTGTGAACTTCCCACGGCGTGCCGGTAATCTCGTAGCGCAATCCAAAACTAAGCGTTAGGTTCGGCGTCATTTTGAACTGATCCTGCGCGAAGAGATAAACGTCTCGCTCCCGTTCGCCGCGGATATCGCTTCCCTCTCGCGTAGCATTCGCGCTCGGACTGAAGAATTGCTCTTGCGTCTCCGCATCCACGGAACCGAACAGCGACCACACCGCGTCTTGAAGTGGCTGATTAAAGTTAGACGCGAGGGCCGGGGTCGTTGACAGAGCGTTTGCTTGGTTTGAGAAGATGTTGAACTCGGGCGTCGAACGCGTGCTGAAGTTGTTCGAATCGTTCGAATATTCCGAAGCGAACTCCACCCCAAACTTCATCGTGTGGCGGCCTTTCGTCCACGTCACGTCATCGCCGGCGTTGAACGTTCCAAACGGCCGGGTCTGCGCATCGCTATCGCCCAATCCACCGCATCCGAGCGCCGTGAATGTAGGCAGATTGAAATCCCGCCCACGGCCGAACACATCCGTCGGACCGAGCGTATCGATTATATTGAGTCCCGTGCATCCGAACTGCGCATTCGAGCGAACGCCACTGACACGCGCATCGTTCAACATGCTAGCGCCGATCGTTGACGCCAAGTGTACAGACGCACTCTGCGTCAACCCCTTAAACGACACGCCTCCAATTCCGTCCGGAAGAATTTCAGAACCGCCCCCGTCGTCGAATCCCTTGTTGGCGATATAGCGAACCGACAAAACTTCTTTTGAGCTGAAGTTTTGATCCACTTTCGCCGTGTAGTTGTTGGCGACCTGATGATCCGCTGCGCCAAAATTGAAGTGACCTGCAACGCCGGGTATCACGTCATCGCCCGCCGCGTTCGGAGCAGGATACAATCCCAATACCTTCTGCATTAGAGGATCGAGTGTCAGACCCCGAATGTTGTCAGGCGAGCTGGGCGTGCTGACGTTGTAGGCTTGCCCGGCAACATTGAAAATTCCGGTTAGAAAAGCGGGGTCTGGGTCGACCGCTTGGTTGGTAGTAGTCGTCGCGAAACGTTGTCCTTCATAATTGAAGAAGAAAAACGTCTTGTTCTTGATGACCGGACCACCAACCGACACGCCAAAATCGTTTCGCGTGTAGGGATTCTTCGAAGTGTCCGCCTCGTGGTTGAAGAAATCACGCGCGCCAAGCGCCGCCCATCGGCCAAATTCATATACGTCGCCGTGGAGCGCGTTGCTTCCGCTTCGCGTGATAATGTCAATCACCGCGCCCGAGTTCCGCCCGAATTCCGGCAAATAACTCGAATTAATAACTCGGAATTCCTGCGTCACGTCGGGATTCAACGTTGCAAGCCCGGACGCCGGCACACCCGGATCGTTATTGTCCGCGCCATCAAGCTTGAAGTTGTTGTTCTGCTCCCGCGATCCATTCACCGAAAATCCGCCCAACCCGCTGTTCGTGCCAATGGCACCCGGCGTGAGCAGAATGAGTTGATATGGGTCGCGAAGGATGAGCGGCAATTCTCGAAGCTGCCGGTCGTCGATTACCGTACTGACTTGCGCATCCGATGTATCGATCTGCGCCACCGTCTCGCCGGCAACCACCACCGATTGCGTCACCGCGCCAACTTCCAAACGCACATTCAGGGTGAGGGCCTCGTCGACATTCAAAACGAGAGCTGAAAACTGCGCAACTTTGAACCCGGTCGCCTGAACGGAAACATCGTACGTCCCCGGCAGAATTTCGACGATCGTGAAGTTCCCGGTTTCCGATGACTCTACTGTCCGGTCGATGTTGGTTGCAATGTTATGCGCTGTAACGGTGGCTTTGGAGACTACAGCGCCGGAGCTGTCGGTGATGGTTCCTGTGATTTTAGCGGTTTGCGCGAACATGAACTTGGGGCACGCGATCATCACCACCGCGATGCTGACGAGCCGCAGCGCCCATGAGCCGAACTTCCATGCCACTGTTCCTCCATTACGCCCCGGTCGAGTAGCGCCCCCATCCTCGCAACTGCGAGCGGAACGCATCCCGATTCACGCAACTACATTGCATGTGGCCAACCAGCACGCAACGCGACATGCCACGCGCCAATAAATCACGTAAATTCCGTTAGTTACGTATTGCCTGATAAGAATTCGAGGTCACTCGGCAGGTCTGTTTTGCAGATTCATACGAATCCCCACATATGATTCCGCATACAGGTTTTATGGTAGGAAAATATCGCAGCGCGCTTCAAAACTCAAACAAATGAATGAATATGAATCGATATGAATTCCGTAGTCTGCAAGGGGGGTTCTTTAGACCCCCCCCGATTTTCGGCCACGTTCGGCAAATCGCCCCGCCGCAAAAATCCCAATCTCGACTCGACTTAAAAATCATACCGCAGCGAAAATTGCATCTGCCGCGCCGAGTTCGCGGTGGCGTTAATCACTCCGAATTCCGACGGATCCGCCAGCGTCAACGATCCCGGCTGCGCGAACATCACGTTGTTGAACACGTTAAACGCCTCCCAACGGAATTGCAGCTTCTGCCGGTCCGACCACGGCATGACGAAATTCTTGAACACTGCAATGTCCAAATTGAAGAAATCCGGACCGTGCAACGGGTTCCGAGTTCCGGTGTCTCCACCGAACGGAAAACTAAACGCACTCAGCGCCGTCGTCTGGTCCTTGAAGAATTGGATGCTGCCTGTCGTCGGGTCCGTATGAATGTCGCGCGAAGTATCCGCGAAATCACCATTGAATACTGCCGGAGCATCTTGCGTGAAATTGATGGGGAATGCCCCCGTATGCGTATTCATCGGCAGTCCGGTACGAAACGTCAGAATTCCGGAAGTCGCCCAACCGCCGACAATCGCGTTCACCCAACCGGGAGAATCGCCTAGGAAGCGCTGCTTATGTCCAACCGGTAAGTAGTAGTCGTAATTCCAACTAATCAGATGCCGCGCGTCAAATGTCGAGTCCGCACGGCACGTACGCAGGTTCGTCAGATCGCAAATTAAGCCTTGACCGTTAAACGAGTACAGCACGAAATCATTCGTGATAATGGACTGATTGTCGATCGAGTGCGAATAGGTATAGTAAAAATCCGAGGTGAAATTGTGCGTGAAGCGCTTCTTTACGCTGATTAGCAAGCTATTGTAGCTCGAGTCCGAATAGTTCCCGATGTAACCGGCCGAACCCGTTTGAGGCAACATCCCAGAATTCGGCGGCACGATCCCGAATTCCGCGAGCGAAAGATAGCTGCTCGAGAGGTCACCGTTCTGCAGAAATGGCCCGAACGCGTTGATCGTCGCCGCCGCCAGCCCCGTGCAATTACTAACCGTCTTGCTCAAGAAACTCGCAGCGACACTCGGGCACGATCCCGCCGGAAATCCCAAAGCCGCCAGTTGATTCGTTAATTGATTTTCGAACCAAGGCTGCGCCGAAAGGCCCGTAAGCGGAGTCCCCGCTAAAATCTGTGTCTCCAGTCCAGCATACGCCGCCTTCAGTCCTTGCCCCGAAGCCGCGTCCTTGAAGTCCAGCACCTGACCGGCATCGCCGACCGCGATGAGTTTGCGTCCCAGCCGTCCAAAATAATTCGCTTCGAACGTCCATCCATCCGGCAATTCCCGCTGCACCCCAAACGATATCGTGTACGCATACGGTGTCTTAATATTCTTATCAAACTGGAAGAACCTCGGAAAACCGCCTCCTGCCAATCCAATCGGATCGCCTGCGGAATCCACATTCGGCGTAAACGG
Organism: Acidobacteriota bacterium; assembly: GCA_013286465.1. Classification (GTDB taxonomy): domain Bacteria; phylum Acidobacteriota; class Terriglobia; order Acidiferrales; family UBA7541; genus Palsa-147. The sequence goes on from JABDFR010000003.1 coordinate 52,862, forward strand.
CCGAGGCGTTACCGCCGGTGGCGGCGAGATAATCGACGCAGGAATCGAGTTCAGCCCGGTGAATCGAGGATTGCCTGCGACCGAATCGACCGGATCGCCTGCGATTCCCAGATTTAGTGTGGGATTTGAGTCAAACAGAAATGTCGATTGATCCAGTTCGAATGACAGCGTGCTCAACACGCGATCGTAAACAATTCCCGCTCCCGCACGGATGCTCGTCTTCCGATCTCCCAATACCTTCCCCAGGAAGCCCTGCCGCACCGACGGCGAATAGGCAATTCCCAACCGCGGGCCAAAATCGTGCCAGTCAGTGTTCGCGTAGCCAGGCGCGTTATTCGCTTTCCCTCCCAGGTTATAGCTCACCAGAGGTGCGGCATTGTTCCCTTCCACTCCCTGCGCTGCCGCTGACAGTCGCGCGTCGAACAACTGATTGATATTCACGCTCGGCACGGACTCGAAACCATTCGCCTCGTACGGCACGCTGTGCACTTGCCAGCGCAATCCGAATGTCATTGTCAAATCCGAGCGGATATGCCAGCTGTCCTGCCCGTAAAACTCGTACTCGTTGTACACGAAGTATCTCGGTCGCCCGGTTCCCTGCGGCTCGGGCGTTCCGCTTTTGTCGTAATTGAAGAAACTGCTGGTCTGCGAATAGGTCCCCAACAGCGTCAGAAAACTGTTGTCCCACGCCTCGTCGGCCGCCACGGAATTGTTGATGTCGCTCGGGCGCAACGCGTCATTCAGGTTGAACAAGAAACCGGCGGTCCCGACCGTCACGAAATTTATGTCGTTCTGCAGGAAGGAATGAATATGAATGGGTTTCACATCTGTTCCGAATTGCAGCGTGTGCTTCCCTTTCGCATACGTGAGATCGTCGCGGATCTCCGGCACTGCCACGTTGCGCGCCTGCCCGCGCACATCGTTAAAGGGTGCGGTGAGCGGGCCAAAACTGAACTCATTCGGCGCTGTCGGCCGGAAGTTGACCGGAAAATCCGCCACTTGCCGTGACACTCCCACCGAAATATTGTTGACCAGATCGTTCGTCGGATTCCAGGTCTCGCCGATCACCCAAGTGCGATCGTGTCCGTAGAAGCTGGCCACCGGATCGGGATCGCCGGGAAATTGTTCGGACTGTTGGTCGTCGTTGATGCTGTTGTACTGCATTCGCGCAAACAATTTATTCCGCGTATTAATATTGAAGTCGATCCGGCCGGTGTAATAGCCCTCTTTGAAGTGGACGGGAGGCGTGAATAGAAATCCGCCGGTATTGACTCCATCTCCCACGGTCAGATCGTTCGCGTGCGGATAGCGCGAATTAATAAAGGAAAGCAGCGTTGTATCGACACCGACGTTCGCCGGATCCATGGCCCGAACTTGGGTCGGCGTCAGCGTGGTAATGCAATTTGGCGTTGAATTCTGGCGGCTGTTGCCCGTACAGCCGGCATTGCTGTTGATGTACGACATTTCGCCCGCCCGGAACGAGTCCAGCGGCACGATTTGTTCCACGCGGTCCGCGAAGCCTTCGCGCAAAGCCTCATAATTGAAAAAGAAAAATAATTTGTCTTTCTTGATTGGTCCGCCGAGGCTTGCTCCAAACTGATTCCGATTCAGCGCTTGCCGGCCGATTCCGTCCTTGTTATTGAAAAAACTGTTCGCCGCGAAAATCGTATTGCGATTGTATTCGTGAACCGAGCCGTGCCAATCATTTGTACCGCTCTTGGTGACCAGAGCGATCTGGCCTCCCTCGCTCCGTCCAAAGTCCGCATTTCCACTTCCCGAAACGATGTTCACTTCCTGCACCGTATCGATCGGGATCGACCCGACCGCCGAAAATGCTTGGCCGATAGTCTCGTCGTTCACGTCCATGCCGTCGAGGGTAATGTTGCCTTGGTCGGCGCGCGAGCCCGTCACCGACCCAAGCTGGCTGTCATTTTCCGGCCCGTTATCGTCGGCGCTGATCACGCCAGGAGCCAGCGTCAAAAGCGCGGCGGCGTTGGTTCGAAACAGGCTCGGTAGATCTTGAACTTTCTGGGTGTCGATTTCGCTGCTGATCGTCGCGTCGGTGGTATTCAGCGCTTGGCCCGCGCCTCCTGAGACCTCGACGGTAGTCTTGACGTCACCGACATCTAGAACACCATCCTGCGTCGCGATCTGCGTCGCCGCCAGCGCCACATTCCCGATCACCAATGTCCGGAAGTTTGCCTTCGAAAAGGTCAGCGTGTACCCGGATGCGGGAGGGACTTGGCGAAAGTCGTAGCCTCCCACGTCGTTCGTCTTCGTCTCCGCGGAGAATCCCTTCTCCGCGTTCGTAAGCTTAACGTCCGCGTCGGGCACCGCGCCGCCGCTCGGGTCTCGCACCACGCCGGTAACGCCGGAGAAGGATTGCGCGTTTGCCGGTCCGCCGCTCAGAATGCCGAGCGCCAATAAAACGGTGAAAAATATACCGAAAGCTCGGACGCAACACTTGGAATGTCTCATCGAACGCCCCCGATCGAAGAGTCTATGGATGGCAACAGCGCTACGACTTGGCAACTCGTCAGCGACGAAACTACGTCAGTTAACTGTCGTTAAAGGCTCGCAATCCCTCGTCCAATCGCGCGGCGTCAGGGCGTCGAAATTAACCCATTTAACTGCTACTACTTACAGGCGTAACGGAACCCTCGCCACTCGTGATAATGAATTCCCTACCATTATGCAAAGTGGAAAATATGGTTCGACGTAGCTGCCTATGATTCGAGGCTCAATCCACGCACCTGGGCTCGGATTGGTTGGAAATGTTCGGGAGGACACTCCTCTGGAACATAAAGCTTGAAAGTGCAACTACATTGAATTATATACTAAAAACAGGAAAGCTATGCGGTGCGGGACTTTAGTCGGCCTAGGCAGGGCGAGCGAATAACAGTAAGGTTCAGAATCAAGGCCACTTAGCTGAGCTGTTCGCCATCGGCCAAACTGGAACTTAAACTGCATTCGACACACGGGGCGTGTCTTGACTTTTCGGTCCGATCAATCCGTCAATTTGCTGAAAAAACTGTCAGGGGGAGAGGTGTGTTGATGAATACGAGCAAGATTCTGCGTTTCGCGCTCGTGTTCGTGGCGTTTCTGCTGCCGAGCGCGGCTTTCGCGCAAACCAGCAACGGAACGGTCGCGGGCACGGTTACGGATCAAAGCGGCGCGGTAGTTCCGAAAGTCGATGTTAGAGCTGAAAGCTTAGTGCTGAACGTAGTCCGCGAGACAACCACTGATTCCGCGGGCACGTTTCGTATCGAGTCGCTCACTCCCGGAACGTATAGCATCTCATTCAGTTCGGCGGGTTTCGATACTTACCAAGTGAACGACGTTGGAGTCGCGGCGTCGCTTACTATCACTATTAATGCCAAGCTGAACGTCAGCCAGGTGAAACACACGGTCATCGTCGAAGCGAAGGCTGGCGAGCAGATTGATACGCAGTCGGGCCAGATGGCGACCAATTTGGACACCACCGAAGTTTTGAACTTGCCCCAAAACTCCTTGAATCCCGCCGAGCTCGCGTTGACGCTCCCAGGCGTGCAGGACGCAAACGGCTATGGGTTTAGCAATGGCGTCGATTTCTCGGTGAATGGTACGCGTCCTCGCGGGAACAACTTCCTGATCGACGGCCAGGACGACAATGACTACTCGATTTCGGGCCAGGCATTTCAGCCCAGCAATATCGGGGCGGTCCAGGAAGTCACAGTTCTGACGAACGCCTACGCAGCCGAATATGGCCGCGGCGGCGGCTCCGTGACGAATTACATTTACAATTCCGGCTCGAACCAATTTCACGGTAAGGCGTGGGAAATCGCGCATTCATCGGATACCGACTCGACAGACGCCGCAGTTGCATTCGGCGGAGGAACCAAGCCGGTCTCCATCGAGAATATTTTCGGCTTCGCGTTCGGTGGCCCAGTCATTCACGACAAACTATTCGTGTTCGGCACCGGCCAGTGGGACCGCTTGCGGTCGAGCGCCAACGGCTCCACGCTAACGATTCCGACGGCCTCTGGTATCTCGACATTGCAGTCGCTTCTGCCCTCCCTCTCGACCAGCGGAGCGGCGAACTTGAACTATCTGCTCAGTTCGTTTGGGACCCTGGTTGGCAGCTGCCCTTCTGCAAACGCAAATTGCGCGGGAATGCCGATCAATCTTGGCCCCTCGCTTCCGTCCGTACCGATCGGCTTCGTGCAACGGAGTGGCGTCAGTGAACAGTCCAATGATCGCCAGTGGGACGTACGCCTGGACTACCACGTGTCGAGCAGCGACACGCTATATGGCAGCTACTTGCGAGATGACAGTGCTCTGACACCTGACTTCTTCAACAATCCGGGCGCTTATCCGGGCTTTGACACTTTGCAAGGCGGCCCGTCGCAGCTGTTCCGCTCCGGTTGGACGCGGACGATCGGTGCCAACATCGTGAACGAGATGCGGTTCTCGTACACCAACATCGGATTTACCTTTGGCCCGACTCCGCAAACTGCTGCGAACCCGCTTGCCGCTTTGCCCGCGGTTTCGTTTGGAGCTGACGTTCCCTTCAACACCCTAGGTTTGGGGACCGGCTTTCCGCAGGGCCGCGCCCATAAGACCTGGCAGATTCAGGAAGCGCTCAGTTACACCGTTGGACGTCACACAATCAAGGGCGGAATCGACATGACCTTCCTTTCGGTCGTGGATAGCATCCCGTTCAATTCTCGCGGTACCCTGCTTTACAACCCTGGCGGCGGATTCAGCTCACTCGGCAACTTTCTCGATGACTTTTCCGGGACCTCGGGATCAGCCAGCCTGCAGTTCGGCAATCCGGTTATCAAGCCGAACGTCACGATGTACATGCCCTATATTCAGGACACGTGGCGCATGAAGGACAACTTGACCATTACCTTCGGCCTGCGCTACGAGTACTGGGGAGTTGTCGAGAACTCAGTGGAATTCCCTGCCGTCAACGCGGCGCTGGGCAATCCTCTTAGCGGCGCGGTCACCTTTCCGGGATCGTTCGCGTTTGAGGAAAAACCCGACCGGAATAACTTTGGGCCGCGCTTCGGCTTTGCCTATTCGCCGCACTTCGCTCCTTGGATATTCGGTCACGATAAGACCGTCATCCGTGGCGGCTACGGCGTATTCTACGATGGTCTGTTCACAAACATCTTGGACAACACCGCGTCGACAGCGCCTAACGCTTTCGGCGGTGAAATCGTAGCAACGACGGGAACGAGCGGCGCGCGCGGGTTGGCTAATCTATCGACCCTGTTCAATGCCATCGCTCCGGTCAACAGCCCCCTCAACGCGATCGACACCGTCAACAACAACCTGCGCAACCCCGTCACCCAACAGTGGAACCTCAACATCCAGCGCGAACTGCCTGGAAAATTCGTCCTAACGACCGCTTACGTCGGAACGCGTGGATCGCACTTGTTCGTGAACCAGGACTTCAACCCGGTCGATCCGGAGCAGACTTCCGGCAACGGTCGAGTTAATCCTGGGCTTGGCGACGTGCTTTCGAGGACCAATGGTGCGGATTCGTGGTATCACTCCGGACAAGTCGAACTGGAGCGCCGTTTCCACACGAGTCTCACTCTTCGGGCGTCATACACCTATTCCAAGTACTTGGATGACGGTTCGGAAGTATTCACGACGACGGGCGGAAGTTCGGTTGCTGAGATCGCCACCAATCAACATTTTGACTGGGGTCCCTCGGCATATGACCGGCGCCAGCGATTCGTAGCTGCGTACGTGTGGGATATGCCCTACGTCCACGGAAACACATTCGCGAAGGCTGCGACGAAAGGCTTTACTCTTTCGGGGATCATTACCACGCAATCCGGGTCGCCAGGAACGATTTACGACGGCCTTGACGCGAATGGTGACGGGCGCGCCAACGATCGACCGATCGTCGGCAATCTAGCTGTGCCGCTCACAAACAACGGAATCGACGGCACATGGCTTGGATTGAACAACTCTCCTGGAACGTATTACAGCATTTCCAACTGCACTTTCCTAAACGGAACGCAGTTCCCGTGCATCCCGCAAAGCGCGAACTCGTTCCACTTCCTCATCCCCGCGCCCGGGACTCCGTTTGGGAATGTTGGACGCAATTCGTACTTTGGACCGGGGCAATTCTTCTGGAACACCAGCGTTCAGAAGAAGTTCGATTTGCCGTTCGGCAAGCTCGAACAACAAGCGCTCACCTTCCGGTGCGAAGCGTTCAATGTGTTGAATCATCCGACTCTCACGACGCCGTCTGCGGGCCAGGGTCTGCCGTCGACCTTGAACCTGCTAGATCCGCTCTTTGCGGATAATGCGGCAACGATAAGCGGAGCCCGGACGATCAAATTCTGGCTGGTGTATAGCTTCTAGAACAGCCGGACAACCCAGAAATACAAAAAGCGCCCCGGAACCTTTCGGTTCCGGGGCGCTTTGACTTTCATGGGACCTTCGGACGAAGATCCCGGTATTGCGATTCAGTTGTGGGCTGCCTTATCGGTATGAGCTACGCGGAGACCACCTTGTGGCGGACGGCGTACCTCACCAGGTCACTGAAGGCTCCAATTTGCAGCTTGTGCATGATGTTGTTGCGGTGCGACTCGACAGTGCGGGTGCTGATGCCTACCTGAGAGGCGACCTCCTTATTGCTAAGGCCCTCGCAGAGCATCTTGACGATTTCCTGTTCGCGTTGCGTGAGGCGCTCGATGGGGATTTCACCTTGGGCATCGCGCGGCGCGCCGGGCGCGCAAGAACGCGGGCCAAGGTAAAACATGTCCTTAATGCGTGGCGTGAAGAACGGCCGATCGTCGCGCACGGCTCGGACGGCTTCGAGCAAGTCTTCGTCGGCATCCGATTTCAGCACGTAGGCGCGCGCGCCGGCCCGCAAGCATTCGCGAGCGACCTCTTCCGCGAAATGCATGGTGAGCACAACTACCTTCACGTCTGGCGATTCGCGGCGGAGCTTTCGGGTTACGTCAAGACCGTTGTACTCCGGCATAGAGATATCCAGGACCACGATCTCGGGTTTGAGTTCGTCGACTAGCCGTAGTGTTTCGGCGCCGTCGGCAGCCTCGCCGACCACTCGGAACCCGTTGTCGGCGGCCAGCAAGGCGCTCAGGCCGCGACGCACTACTGGATGGTCGTCTGCAAGCAGCACCTTCACTGGACGTGTTCCTGTTCGCTTTGAAGCACCGTTGTGTGGCAATGGATTACGCTTGGGCACAATGGCGCCAGATGGCCGCGCGCGGGATCCGAGCCCGTCCAATTCGCTCTTCGGCGGATCGTCCCACGATGTCTCGACCGGGCGTCGGGCGGGCGTCGAGGCGGTCGCGAGAGCATCTGCGAAAGAGCGTTGCTCTTTTACGCGCGGTGGACGTTTGCTATTTGTTCCGATCATGACTGACCTCCCTGTACTTCCATAACCTCGGTTGCGATCGCTCAACTGCTAGTTGCTGGAGCTCAACAATTGGCTGCCGAGCGCTCTAAGCGGTCGCCGCGGCACTCAGTACGTCCGCAGCCACTGGCAAGACTACTCGTACCGTAGTGCCGTGACCGGGCTGCGATGAAATATGCAGCTTCCCGCCGAGATGTTCGGCGCGCTCGTGCATTCCGACAATCCCGACCCCCAATGCTCCACTTTCCATGGCAACAAGCCGCTCGGGCGAAATTCCTCGTCCCCAGTCCTGAATTTCAACCGTTACTTGCCGATCTTCGCGGCGCAAACGAATTTCCGCTCTTGGGCTGGCTGAATGGCGGTGAATATTCGTTAGCGACTCCGTTATCACGCGGAAAATCATGGTCTCGTGTTCCCGCGACAGACGGCCAAAATGTTCGGCCACGTCGAGAGCGACCGGAATTCCGCCGCGCTCGCTGAAGCCCTTGACGTACCAGCGCACCGCGGCGGCGAGGCCCGCCTCATCGAGCATGGGGGGATGCAGGACATAGCAAAGAGTGCGGATCTCCTGCATGGCGCCTTCGACTAGATCCAGCGAGTCTAGTAAGTTGTTGCGCGTATCGTCGTTCACGGATTCACTACGCGCGGCCGCTCGCAGATTAAGCTTAACAGCGAGCAAACTTTGCGCGGTAGCTTCGTGAAGAAACTGCGCAGTGCGACGGTGCTCTTCGTCTTGAATAGTTAGAAGGCGAATCGATAGTTGGTGCAAAGTTTCCTCGGTATTTTTGCGAGTGGTGATATCGCGCGAGAGCACGCAGAGGGAGTGGGGATGGCCGTCGACGGAAGGGATGGGAGTGATGTTTGACCGGAACCAGCGCAGACCGGCTCGCACCTTGAGTGGGTATTGAAGAGTTTCGGAGATTCCGGTTTGCAGCACTCTCTTGAGCATCGGGCGCCAAGTGCTGTGGAATTCCGCGCAGAGAAGCTGTTCCGACGACGTACCGATGATCTCTTCGCGAGGTCGAACCAAGAGCTCGTCATTGCGGGTCCATAGTTTCAGGACGACTCCGTCCGCATCGAGTTCTGCGACGACTTCGTCGATCGAGCCAAGCAACGCGTCCATGCGAGCTTCATCCTCGCGGAGCGTGTGTTCAGCCTGAAACTGATCTGTAACATCCTGGATCAAGCCCACAATTCCTGCCGGCTTCCCTTCCGGGGTTTTTACTATGGTTCCGCTGCACCGGATGACCCGGCCGTCGCCGTCGGGCCGGATTACGCGCAGAGGTAATTCAAACGGGAGATGGTCCGCGAGAAACCTGGCACGACACGCGTCGAGCAATTCGCGATCGTCCGGATGGATCAGGCCGCGAAATATCTCGTACGAAGCGGTGGTATCGGAATCCAAGCCAAAAATTTCGTAGAGTTGATGCGACCAGACGTCGTGCCCGGTCAGAAAATTGGATTCCCAGGTGCCCACGCGAGCCAGATCCAAGACTTCGCGGAGCCTCGATTCCAAGCGTGGCATGAGCGACTTCGGATTGGTATTCGAAGTCTCCGTGGAGATAACGCCGACGGCGAAGCGGCCGTCGCGGGACCGGGCAGCCGGAAAACAAGAAGCCTGCCAGTAGCGAATCACGCCAGGCGAGCTGGGGAGTTCTCCAGCGATCTCGAAGTTGAGGCGGGCGCGGCCGGTTTTGGCAACGCGCTTCAGGATTTGGTCGAGGGATGAGGCGATCGACGGGACGAGCTGGCTGGGGGTCTTGCCCAATATCTGCCGAAGTGAAAAACCGCAAGACTCCGCCAGACTTTCGCTAACCATTAATATCTTTAAATCGGGGTCGAGCAGAACAAGGGCGGCCGGAGCGCGAACGAAGAAGGACGCCAGATCAATTCGATCGAGCCATTTGGCTCGCTCGCGCTTGCGCGAAGGGCTGCCCCGGTTCACAGAAGCCTTAATCGGTACCGTGTGCCTAATCACGGATGTTCGCCTTTTACCACTGTGCCGACGGCGCTCCGAAGAGGTGAACTGCCTATCGCCCGGAGACACCCGCTCGAATAGCAAAACAGTAATCGCGTATAATTACTCTGTCAAGTACCCTAAGTACTCTCCAGAGTATGTGCCGAGAAGGCTAACAAAGGGTACTGTACGAGACGCGAAACTACGTAGGCGGACCACGAAGGTTCTTACGTATTTCTTTAGGCTTACTAAGTATTAATCGGACTTGCTTCGCACTTGACCTCCTTTTATGCTCTGCATCCAAAAGAGGGGGCAAGAAACTGTATCTCAAGTTCGCCCGGCGTTCCGCCTCCCAAGCTCGGAATCCGGCGACGATCGCTCGGCCCTTGTAGGCGCCTTCACCCGAGGGTCCCACGGAGCACGCAACATCTCTAAGCCAACCGTAGGCCGACAGGGGCCAGCGATCGACTAGATGTCAGAGTCTGAAGTAAGTGCACACGAATCGAAGGCGGCGCGGATTCGCCGTGCTTAAGTGAGAACCGGCGCAGGAGCGCAAACGCCGGACGACCATAGCTAGTAACACCGCAGGAAGTTGCCTACTTGTAGTCCACTACGACCTGTCCGTCCACAACGCGAATGTTATTCACTCCGGCCGGCAGCTTCATTTTTTCGCGATTTTCGGGTGAGTCCATGATCCGATCGGCCACGGATTGCAGGGTGGAGGCAGGTAGCGGCATCGAACCGATGGCGCCACTGGTAGGCTCGAACTTCAAGTAGCCATTTTCAGCATGAATGTGACCGTCTAACTCCATCGATAAATCTTGCCCGTGAAAATTGAAGACAACGTAGGCCTTGACGACGTCACCGACCATATCTACCTTGACGTCGCGGACGGCGGATTGGACGTCTTCGAGCGTTGGCGCGACTTCGGTGGCTGGAGCGGAACCGGATCCCGGTGTCGGAGTAGGCGAGGACGCCGCGGGCGAGGACTGTTGCGCCGGAGCAGAATTCGCGGAAGATTGCGCCTCCAAATTATTGCTCGTGGCTAGGTTCGAGCTTAGATACGAGTTAAGTTCTGTGCTATCGAGTCGAAGTTTATGCGGTTCGCCCATCGACTGCGCGACTTCGGAGTCGCGAATTTTTTCTTCCGCGCGCGCAGCCGCTGACGGATCCGTGCTCACCGAGGGTGGAGTTCCCTTCCGCAGAATCAGAACCACGACGCCCAGGATCAACGCGAGCGTTACCCACCGTGCCACGCCATAGAATTTGCGCGCTTTGTCGAAGACGGTCGGATCGCGAACCACGTCGCTATTCTCGGTGCGTCCCGGACGAGAGGTTGCCGGCACGCCATCGACCGGGCGCCAACTGCTTTCGGGATCGGATCGATCGGCGTAATAGGCAAATAGCGAATTGCAGCGACGGCAACGATCACCGGCATCCTGCTGATTGCCGCAATTGGGGCACACAATAGAAGACATTCTTCCCTCGCAGACACAAATCTAGCATGGGTAGGGGAAGCGCGTAATTGGTACGAGGGCCAGCGATGGCGGGGCGATACCTGTGCTGAGGAACAGGAGACGATTTTTAGTTGGGGGGATTACAGAGAAGCTTGCGGATGGGAATCCCAGAGTTGAACCCTGCGGCGGACCAACAGAGATATGGTTAGACCAATGCAAAAAAGCAGAGCGGCTATGGCATTGATGCGAGCCGGCAGCGTAATTGCTTTTGTCGAATGGGGGACGCGAGTGAGAGGCAGCACGATGAACGTCATTGCTACGTAGACCAACCCACCATAGAGTAGTCCGCTGAGTATCGGCCGGCGCAGCAGACCGGGAATTTTTCGGCTTGCCACGTAATAGATTGCCGTCCATGTGAATGCGATCGAGTAATGGATTGCAACACCGAGAGCAACCGACACCATTCCCGCGCTGAAGGCCTTCATCCCGATTAATCCGCTCGCGATGTATTGAAAGATCATGTAGGGCGTGATGCCGCGGAAGAAATTGAAGATTAGATTTTCGGAAATGTCGAGCGTTCCGGCAACCAGCGCAATCCAGCAAAGGTCCAGGAAAGCTCCACGGCGACGTGAAGAGTTCGAATCAGCCACGGAATCCTCCGGCCTCAAATTTCAGCCCGCAACCGATCATGCAAGTCTACCGAGACGAATTGGCGCGAGTATACAGTCGCGGAAGTACAGCTGGCCATCCGTTCAGGGGAAGCTGGCCCGAATCCAGACTTAAAGGCTAGCTGGGATTTATCGCGAACTGCGCGATGATGAGGTTCGCATGGGAAGTAGATCTGCGGTGGGCGCGCGACTGGGGCGTTTAGTTTTGTAGAGGGATTCGGCGTGAGCCGGCCGTTGGTCACCGAAACGCGGTAGTACTCTGGTACCGCCAAAATGTGACTACTCCGCTAGAGGTCCCGGGCGTTCCAGTTGCTACTTTAAGCCATCGCGCGGGACGCCTCCGCAGGTGTCCTAATCACCCGACGCGAAGTCATCGAGCAGAGCTCGCTACGACTGAGGATGGGGAATCATGAAGAAGCGACAGAATACAAGCAAGGTGCAGGGGAATCCTGGGGGCTATTCGGGCACGGTGGATGCCGCGCATCTGGATTCGCAGGATCTATCTAGCGCGTTCATGTCCGACGCGGACCGCAAAGCCGGTGCTTACCACCCTGACCGCACCTCGGCGGTTGCCACGCTAGAAGCGCCGATTGAGACGCCCATAGCCAGCTCGGGGGTGGACTCGAGCAGCATTCCAGAGGCGCAGAACTCTTCGTTCTCGGGCAAATCGAATGGAAACGGCCATAGCTCGAACGGCGGGGGCGGCAACGGTCATGGCGGAAGCCATGGCGGTCACAATGGAGGCCATAACGGTCACAGCGGCGGCGATGGACACAATAACCAAGGGAACGGCGGCCGGGACCAAGGCCAAGAACGCCGCCGGAGACGGCGCGCACTAATTTCGGCGCCGGTGCGTGTACGATCTGTGAATATCACCGAAGAAGGGCCGAGCGAAGTTACCACTACGATTGATGTGTCGCGCGGTGGGATTTTTTTCGTAAGCGAGCTGAGCAGCTACGAAAAGCACATGGAAGTCGCGGTGGTCTTCCCGTTTAGCGGGATACCGGGCGATGTGCACTCCGAGCAGATGGGCCACATCGTGCGGGTTGTAGAATATGAGGATGGACGGCGCGGAATCGCGGTTTCATTCGAGAAGCCCGCCGTCGTAACCGACGAAGCGCTGATTGATTCGGGTGGCCGCCTGCTTCAGCCGTACGCGTTGCGGGGACCGGGAGTTCCCGGCGGCGAGGTGAGTGCGGAACAGAAAGAGGTAAAGGTCCTGATTCTTGAGGCGGATTTACGCGCTCGAGAATCGATGAGCAGTTACCTCGGAAGCGAAGGATACTCCCCGATAGTGGTTTCGAGCGGCGCGAAAGCCCGAGAAATGCTAGCTACAACGGTGCCAGCCGTCGTTATCGCAGACGTAGAAGGCGATAGCATGGCAGGATTTGACATCTGCGCATTCATAAAGAGCGATGAGCGCCTGCGACACGTCCACGTAATTCTCGTGACCAGTTCGGCTTACCCCAGCGATTATGCCAATGCGCATGCCGTCGGCGCGACGATATGCATGGCCAAGCCATTTAAACAGGAGAAACTGGGCCAGATGGTGAAATTGCTCGCGCCACCGAAGAGATTGACTCAGGACAAGTCAGCGTCGCGAAGCGCCGAGCAGGGCTCCAACGGGAACGGCACTGCCAAGCGATCTATGGTCTCCACGCTATCGTCCAACGGATACACGAAGCCGGTCTCGCCGACGCCGGCGCCGGCCGCGGAACAACACGAGTTCCGAAAACTGTGCGACGCGGCGGTGAACGAAAAGCACGTCAGGGAAGGAGACCGCTACGATGCGTCAGATACCGATCAGAATGCGAACGCGGCCGTCTCTTCCAAAGATGCCCGAGTCGATTCGAAAGGTGGCTTCGCGGCCTTCCGGAATAAGGCTGTGTCGCTGTTCAAGCGATAGTCGCCCGTAGACCTTCCTTATCCGGTCGCAACTAAGCTGGCCTCACGTAGATTGACGGCGCGTGAGCCGGTGGCTAAAAAAGGACCCTCGGATCACACCGGACTCGCTGTTCGACGAGGCGAGTTCGTAACTGGATGACAGAATCGCGGTTTCTGGGAGGACCAGAGTCTCGGACGTTCCGCAGAAGTAGGGGTGTAGGTCCTCGCCTCGGTCCGGTATTACTGACCACCTGGCTTTGCTCTTAAGACCGCCGCATTCGAAAGTATTCCTGGGGCGGAAATAGTCCGACGCGGGCGCATTCGCGTCCTACAGCGTTCTTGACCTGGCTCGCCCAATATTCAAACGTATTTTCACTCACGCCCACAAGCTTAATCGCACGCTTGTAGTCCAATTCACTCAGAAAATAAATCACAAACAACTTTCGACGGCCTTTCCACTCGGACCGCCGCAGGGCTCGTGTACCGGCCGCCTCGAAATCTGCGACGTACTCAGACGCGCGCACATTCTCGGGACGCCAAAGATATCCATTGGATGGTCTAGTCATATCGACCGCCGCCATTTTGTTGCCAATTCCCTTTCCCAAAGAGCGATAGCGCGCCAGGCAAATGTCGAAGATTTCGCGCGTTTTCACCTTAGTTCTCCCGTCCGGTCCATAGATGCGGGTCACAATTCATCGCGCGCGTCCACGCATCGAAGCACTCCTCCCAGCCATCGAGATAGCCGCGCGCGTATTCTTCGGCGAGGAGTTGCCTTTCGCGCGTGACGCGTTGCATTTCACCTCGTTCGTGGCGTTCTTGAGGCTCTGCATTCCACGCGAGCTGAACGCGCCAAAGCAGATCTCGAGCAACACGCGCGAGCCAGTGCAGAGGCATCGGGAAATAAACGGCCACCCTACGACGGGGTTCGTACCACGCCAGATTCCATCCGCGAGGGATTTGCCCGCCCCATGTGATTTCCCGTCCGATCAGCAAGCGTTGCATCATGCGCTCTCCTCGGCCGTCTGCTGCCTGCCAACGAAGCGCCGGCAGGTGGCATCCGTCGTCAAAGCTAGTGTGACAACTCTTCGTAAATTCGTTGTTCTCATTGCAGACCATAAATACCGAATACATCGCTGCGTCTTCGCTTTGCAGTTCCGTTTCTGGATGTTCGCTTTATTTCCGCCCAGACCTGTCGAGTGGGTACTATTGTTCTAAGTACGCAGAACGTTATCATTATTACCTCAGCCCAGCACCCCGTCCCTCAATAGGTGCGGCTCAATTGGAGAATCGGACCATGCGTAGAAAAGCAGCTCCGTTTCAGTATCTTCTTGAGTGCTCACAGATGTCGCTCGAAGATTTCGAGCTCGCGCGCTTGGATCGAGCAGCGAATTTACGCAGGCAGCTACGCGATATCGCCGAGGAGTGGATCGATGCCGAAGTCGAAGCTCGGCTCTCTCATTGGGTCCGCGAGAATCGATGGCATCCAGGGAAATGTGCTTCGGACTGTGAACAACCTGTCGGCAGTTCAAGTTCAACTTTATCGATACGCCGAGCAAGCAACTCGGCAAGAGTCTTGCATCCTGTATCCTCAAAGAACTCCCACTCGCGACCAACCGAGTCGAAGCGCGCCGTCTTGGCTCACATGCTTCCGCCGCCCGTCCAGATCTCGGCGGTTCGCCGCGCTTCTCGCGCCCCCGCGCCGCTCGCGTTCGTCGGCAAGACTTGCGACCAACGCAATTCTCGTTTTGGGCGAGTCTGCACGCGGTGCGAACTGCGTGGGCTCCGCCCCAACGCGTCGATAGGGGTGTGTTACGCAGGCCGAAAGCCACAGTCGCATTAGCCCGCCGAACGAACGGTCTCTCGACCGTGGCATGCATTACCATATCTGGTGGGGAGCAAACATCGATTCGGCATGCGGTTTCTAACAGCACAGTTAGGAATTTGACCGTCGGCGAAGTGCGACCATTCGCTCGGCTCTCCCGCGAAAGCTCGGCCCGGAAGGCGCTCACGTGAATTTTCTCGCAAAGCGGTAGCAAACCCATCCGAGTCCCCGTCCCGCGACGACGCCACGCCGATTCTCGTCAGCCCGTATCCGACTCGACTTACCGACGCAAGACCGATCTGGGTCCCAAGACAAACCCACGAGAAAATTTCCTCGAGTTCCGCCTAGTTCTAACGGGACCGAGCGCAGTCGGCTCAATCACCATAACTAACTATTCCGGGTAGTGGTCTGCTCGGATGGTTGAAGATATGGTTTGGACGGGCGGTGTTTGTTTGTCGGCGCGCTGGACTGGGGAGTGCTGATGGAGTTGGCCGGATTTCCGATGGTGGAAACTGAGGGATGGCGTGGGTGCTGGGTTGGCGGGCTAGGTCGCGGACGTTGCGGAGGATGCTGGAGTTACGGCTTGGAAGTTTTTTGGGGTGCCTTTTTCTAGTAACTTTTCTTTTCTGTAGATTAGGGAGTTTATGTTGTAGGGGGCTAGTTCGAAGCCGTGGCCGTGGGTTATGGCGTCCGTGGGGCAGGCTTCTACGCAGTATCCGCAAAAGATACAGCGAGAGTAATCGATGTTGTAGACCTTTGCGTAACGTTCGCCCGCGGAAATGCGGTTGGCTTCAGTGTTTTCGGCGGCTTCGATGTAGATGCAGTTGGCCGGGCAGGCTGCGGCGCAGAGGAAGCAGCCCACGCATTTTTCCAGGCCGTTTTCGTCACGGTGTAGGACGTGGATGCCTCGATAGCGGGATTCGAATTTTACTGGGCCGTTCGGAAAGATCTCTGTTGTGGGCTTACGAAACATGGTGCGGAACGTGACGCTGAAACCCTTGGCTAGCGTGGTGAAGGTCTTGCCTACTTCGGCGAGGATTGATGGCATACGAACTGACTTTAGCAAATCGGGTCACGAGGAGGCAAATCGCCGACGTTTTCGCAGGCGTTACTCGGGCGGGCGCGTCAATTGCTTTGCAATCGCAGAGACAACTGACCCAACGCCCCCCAAGAGGAAAAATGCGGTGGCTGTAGAAGCAGCCGGCGGGGGGCCACTACTCACCTGGGGGAGACACTGGCGGCGGGCCTAGGTCGTTTGGCTTGCCGGTAAGGGCGTTGATGATTTGCTTGCCGTGGAAGCGGCCATTTTCTATGAAGATTTCACCGGTGTGTTTTCCGCCTAGGATTACGCCTGCTACGTAGATTCCCGGTACGTTTGACTCGAGAGTGACGGGATCGAAAACGGGTTTTCGGGATTCCGCGTCGAGTACTATCCCCATTTTCTGCAAGAAATCGAAATCTGGGTGGTAGCCGGTTAGGGCGAAGACTTGCGTGGCGGGGATGGATTGCTCGCCGGCGCCGTTCCGGACGCGAATTTTGCCTGGCTCGATTTGCTCGACGGTGGTGTTGAAGAGGGCGCGGATTTCGCCGGCGCGAATGCGATTTTCGATGTCGGGCTTAACCCAGTACTTCAGGCGCGGGCCCATTTCCGAGCCCCGGTGGACGATTGTTACGCGAGCGCCGGCGCGGAAAAGTTCGAGG
The DNA here is from genome assembly GCA_013286465.1 of Acidobacteriota bacterium. Classification (GTDB taxonomy): domain Bacteria; phylum Acidobacteriota; class Terriglobia; order Acidiferrales; family UBA7541; genus Palsa-147. Next base: position 69,738 of record JABDFR010000003.1, read on the forward strand.
GCGGCTTCGGCAGCGGAATTCTTCGCGCCGATCACGACTACGTCCTGCTGCCAGTAGGGATGCGGGTCAGTGAAATAGTGCGAGACGTGCGGGAGATCTTCTCCGGGGACATTCATCAGATTGACGCGATCGTAGTAGCCCGTGGCCAGGACGATTTTACGGCTTTGATATGCGTGGGGCTGTCCGTTGGCATCGCGAGTGTGAATTTCGAATGCGCCATCCTGGCCGGTGCGACGCTCGACGGTTTCGTAGAGGCGGAGATCGAGGGCGTAGTGGTCGGCAGTGCGACGGTAATATTTTAGGGCTTCGGCGCGGGTGGGCTTGGTTTCGGCGCTGGTCAGCGGCAAGTCGCCGATTTCCAGGCGCTCTGCAGTCGTGAAGAAAATCATATTCGTGGGAAAGTGGTAGATCGAGTTGCAGAGGCAGCCTTTGTCGATTACTAGCGGGTGTAGGCCGGCGCGCTTGGCTTCGATGGCGCAGGCTAGGCCTGTGGGGCCGGCGCCTATGGCTAGTAGATCGTAAACGGTTTGTGTGGATTGCATCGTTTTAGGTTAGCACGGGATGCAAATTGAATACGCTTTGGCCGGGGCCCGGAAAGGATGGCCGAAAGGCGGGATGGCTTCCTCTCCGCCCAGGCGGACTGGCGGACGGGAAAGCAGCCTCCCCTACTGGAACTCCCTCGCTTCGTTGACTTGCGCTTGTTGAGTGCATAAGATTTCACGTACGTGGTTGATTCCTCCCCACTTTCTGGGCGCCTGATTTCACACTACCGGGTGCTGGAAAAACTTGGTGGCGGCGGGATGGGTGTGGTTTACAAGGCGGAAGACACTTCCCTGCATAGATTTGTCGCTTTGAAGTTTTTGCCGGATGAGCTGGCGCGCGACCGGCAGGCTCTGGAACGATTTCGGCGCGAGGCGCAAGCTACCTCGGCGCTGGACCATCCGAACATCTGCACCATTCACGAGATCGGCGAGGCCGACGGACGTCCGTTTATCGTCATGCAGTTTCTGGAGGGGCGGACGCTGAAGCACATGATCTCCGGCAAACCGCTACCGCTGGATGAGGTGCTCGAGTTATCGATTGAGATTGCTGATGCGTTGGACGCGGCGCACTCGAAAGGCATCGTGCATCGCGATATCAAGCCAGCGAACATTTTTGTGACTGTTTATGGGTCAGGGTTTGCAAGTACAAACCCGGAAACGCGGCCGGGACACGCCAAAATTCTGGATTTTGGATTGGCGAAGATGGTGGTGACGGCCTCGAGCTTATCCATGTCGGCGACCCAAGATGCCGCGGAGATCGCGCCAGAGAAGTTGACGAGTCCTGGGAGCACGCTGGGAACGGCGGCTTATATGTCGCCGGAGCAAGTGGGTGCTAAGGAACTGGACTCGCGCAGCGATCTTTTTAGTTTTGGCGTGGTGCTTTATGAGATGGCTACGGGAGCGGCGCCTTTTCGCGGGGAATCTGCTGGGGTGATTTTGGGAGCAATTTTGAATCGCGCGGCGGTGCCGCCGACGCGGCTGAATCCGGATGTGCCGGCGGAGCTGGAGAGGATCATCAGTAAGGCGCTGGAGAAGGATCGCGAGACGCGTTATCAGCATGCGGCGGGTTTGCGGGCGGATTTGAAGAAGCTGCAGCGCGAGAGGATGTCGGCGACTACCGGCGACTCGGTGACGCCGCCGACGGCGAGTTCGCGGGCCGCATCACCAGCGCCGCTTCAGGCGACCGCAGCGGCGGGATCGAGCGGTACTGTGGGCGGCGCCCCCGGTGTCGCAGCGCGAGCGAAGCAGCCTTCGGGCGGATCGATCGTTGCGGCGGCGAACGGGCACCGATTCGGATTAGTCGCCGGGGCCGTCGTGGCGCTGGCGGTTTTGGCCGCGGCTGGATATGGCGTCTACTCGATGCTCGATCGCGGTGGGGCTATTCCGTTCCAGAACTTCACGATCACGAACGTAACGGAGAACGGCAAGTCGCGGGCGGCAGCCATTTCGCCCGATGGGAAATACATTCTGAGCGAGCTTGTGGATGGGGGCGAGGCCAGCGTGTGGTTGCGGCATGTGGCTACGAATAGCGATACGCAGATAATTGCTCCTGCAGACGCCGTGTATCACGACTTCAGCTTCTCGCCAGATGGAAACTATTTTTATTTTCGCAAGGCGCGCACATCGGCAGAAGATGTGTTTGATGTGTACCGGGCGCCGGCGCTCGGAGGCACTCCGCAGATTGTGGCGCGCGATGTTGATTCCAGCGTGGCTCTTTCGCCCGATAGTCAGCGCATCATGTACGAGCGCTTCAACGATCCAGGACCGGGCAAGTACCGGTTGCTGCAGGCCAGCCCTGACGGCAGCGAGGAGAAAATTCTCGCGAGTGGCGAAATAGGGCTTGGGAAACGATTTCTGGCATGGTCGCCCGACGGAAAGCGAATCGCGATGGCTGGTCTCCCCAACCAGGAACCGGGCGCCATCACAGTATTGGAAATGGCGTCAGGACGTGACGAGGCGATTGCCGGGTTCCCGGGATTTGCGTATAGCGCGCTGAGTTGGATGCCTGATGGACGCGGTCTGATTGTGCAATATATTGATCCTTCCGCTGGCGCGAGCCATAGCCAAATTGGATTCGTTTCCTACCCAAGCGGGCACGTTCGAGCAATTACGAAAGATACGAACACTTACAACGCGGTGGCGCTATCGGCGGATGGGAGGACACTCGCTACGGTGCAACAGAGGCAGCTTTATGCCGTGTACGCGATGCTGGTGAACGAAACGGGAGTGGGCGCAGCGAGCGTCGCCATTCCCGAGCAGCAAATGGATCTGATGAAATTTGCCTGGGCGGGCAACGATGGGTTTTTCCTGAGCAAAGACGATCGGCTTCTGCACGCGTCATCCGATGGGAGCAACGAAACGACGCTGCTGAACAAAATAGCCGTGACCAACATTAATGCTTGTCCGGACGGACGAACACTACTCCTATCTGCGGACGTGAAGAATAGCAACGAGGTTAGCGTATGGCGAATCAACGTAGATGGCACGGAGTTGGCGCGGCTCTCTAACGGGACGCGCGATCTCGCACCCACCTGCTCGGGGGATTCGAAATGGGCGTACTTCCTCGCGTCCGACAGCAATGGAATTAAACGTGTGCCCATTGAGGGAGGAACACCCGAGATTGTGCCAGGCAGCGTTATTCCCGACGCGCTAATCGTCCACTCTTTCTACTTGGATCATTCTCCAGATGGGCATGTGCTCTCGGCTCTCGTGCTCGGTGGCCGGACGACCCGAGGGCACAAAATCGCTTTAATTCCGCTCGATTCCGGATCGCAGGAACAAGTGCGCTTGCTGGACCCGAATCCGGCAGTTGCAGATGCGGCGCGGTTTACTCCCGATGGCAGGGCGTTGGTATATCCGATCACGCAGCAGGGCGTTGATAACCTGTGGATGCAGCCGCTGGATGGATCTGCCGGGAGGCAGATCACGAATTTTAAGAGGGCTCTGATTTTTGGAGTGCAGTTTTCGCCGGATGGGAAAAAGTTGGCGGTGCTGCAGAGGCGCAGGGAGTCCGACGTGGTGCTGTTGCATGAGACGAAATGACTGCCACTGCGCGGAATCTGTGGGCGCATTGACTAAAATTGTGACCCTGCATAAGATGCCCTCGCGTGGTTGATTCCTCTCCACTTTCTGGACGGATGATTTCGCACTACCGGGTGCTGGAGAAGCTCGGTGGCGGCGGGATGGGTGTGGTTTACAAGGCGGAAGATACTTCGCTGCACCGATTTGTGGCGCTGAAATTTTTGCCGGATGAGATGGCGCGGGACCGGCAGGCTTTGGAACGATTTCAGCGCGAGGCGCAGGCGGCTTCGGCGCTCGACCATCCGAACATTTGTACCATCCATGAGATTGGCGAGGCGGACGGACGTCCGTTCATCGTCATGCAGTTTCTAGAGGGGCGAACGCTGAAGCACATGATCTCGGGTAGTCCTGTGGCGCTGGATGAAATGCTGGAGCTATCGATTGAGATTGCGGATGCTTTGGATGCGGCGCACTCGAAGGGCATCGTGCATCGCGATATCAAGCCTGCGAATATTTTTGTTACATCGCGGGAGCACGCCAAGATTTTGGATTTTGGGTTGGCGAAGACTTCGTTGACGGCTTCGAGTTTATCCATGTCGGCGACGCAGGACGGGGCGGAGGTTGCGCCGGAGAATTTGACTAGTCCTGGGAGCACGCTGGGGACTGTGGCGTATATGTCGCCGGAACAGGTGCGGGCGAAGGAACTGGACGGGCGCAGCGATCTTTTTAGTTTCGGCGTGGTGCTTTACGAGATGGCTACCGGAGCGGCGCCTTTTCGCGGGGAATCTACCGGCGTGATTTTCGAAGCGATTTTGAATCGCGCGGTAGTGCCGCCGGTGCGGTTGAATCCCGATGTGCCTGCGGAACTTGAGAGGATCATCAATAAGGCGCTGGAGAAGGATCGCGAGACGCGTTATCAGCATGCGGCGGATTTGCGGGCGGATTTGAAGAGGCTGCGGCGCGAAACGATGTCGGGGGCGGCGAGCGGCACGGTGACGTTGCCGGCGGCGGGAGCGCAGGGCGCATCGTCAGCTTCGGTGCAAGTTGCCGCGGCGGGATCGAGCGGTACTGTGGCTGCCGCGGCGCCGAGTGTGGCGACGCAGGCCGAGCACGCCTCCGGAAGTTCCGTTGTTGCGGCGGCGAAGGAGCACCGATTCGGATTAGTGGCTGGCGCCGTAGTGGCGCTAGCGGTTTTGGCGGCGGCTGGCTATGGCGTGTATTCGATGCTGAATCGCGGCGGGGCTGTTCCCTTTCAGAATTTCACGATTACGAAGGTTACCGACAACGGCAAGTCGCGGGCAGCGGCAATATCGCCCGATGGGAAATATATTTTGAGCGAGGTTGTGGACGGCGGCAAGGCCAGCGTGTGGTTGCGGCATGTGGCTACGAATAGCGACACGCAGATCATTGCTCCCGCAGACGCCGAATATCACAATTTCGTTTTTTCGCCCGATGGGAATTATTTCTATTTCGGGAAGGCGCGCACATCGGCGGAAGATATCTTTGATCTCTACCGCGCGCCGGCACTGGGCGGCACTCCGGAGATTTTGGCGCGCGACGTTGATTCTAACGTTGCTCTTTCGCCCGACGGCCAGGTCATAGCCTACGAGCGCTTCAATGATCCGGAAGTGGGCAAATACCAGTTGCTGCAGGCCAATGCAGATGGCAGCGGCGAGAAAATTCTCGCGAATGGACCGGCCGTGCTTGGCCATCGGCAACTTTCTTGGTCCCCAGACGGAAAGCGGATCGCTGCGGCCGACAGTGCGATTCAGGGCCCAAGCCCGCTTGTGGTGATAGATGTTGCTTCTGGCCATCGCGTAGATCTTGCTGGCTTCCCGGGCTTTACCTACCACGCGCTTACCTGGACTCCGGACGGGCGCGGCCTCGTCGTGCAATACGTTGATCCCACCGGAGGTGGAAACCACAGTCAGATCGGATTCGTCTCCTACCCAGGCGCACAGCTTCGAGCGATCACGAAGGACACGAACGCCTATAACACTGTTGGCCTCTCGGCAGACGCGCGAACACTCGCGACGGTGCAACAGAAACGGCTTTATACCGTGTACACCATTCCGGTGAACGAAAAAGGAGCAGGCGCACCGAGCGTTGCCATTCCACAACAGCAAAGGGATTCGATGAGTTTTGCGTGGGCAGGCAACGATGGGTTTTTCATCGGCGAAGACGATCGGCTCACGCGAGCGTCATCCGATGGAAGCGGCGACACCGCGCTGCTAAACAAAGTGACAGTGAACCATGTTAGTGCTTGTCCGGACGGTCGAACACTCTTGCTGGAGTCGGCCGGAAAAAATGGAGCCGCGGTCAACATCTGGCGAATCAACGCAGATGGCACGAACTTTACGCGGCTTTCCGACGGGACGCGCGACACTATACCTACATGTTCTGCCGATTCGAAATTGGCCTACTTCATTGATAGCAGCGGCAATCGGCTTAAGCGTGTGGCGATTGACGGCGGAACGCCAGAGATTGTTCCAGGTAGCGTTGTTCCCCGCGCGCTGATCGTCCAGGCATTTTTTCTGGATCGCTCGCCGGACGGGCATCTGCTGGCGCTTCTCGTTATTGTTGGGGAGTCGAACCCTATCCATAAGATTGCTTTGATCCCGCTCGATACCGGGTCGCAGGCACAAGTGCGCTTGCTGGATCCGAATCCGGCGCTCACTGATGGGGCTCGCTTTACGCCCGACGGTAAAGCGTTGGTGTATCCGATCACGCAGCAGGGCGTTGACAACTTGTGGATGCAGCCGCTCGATGGTTCTGCTGGGCGGCAGATCACAAATTTCAAGAGCGATCAGGTTTTCGGCGTGCAATTTTCGCCGGATGGGAAGAATTTAGCGGTGCTGCAGCGGCGCACAGAAGCCGACGTGGTGCTCTTGCGCGAAACGAAATAAGGAATCGGCTGCAGTATCTGAGGGCGCATTGACTAAACTACTGATCCTGAATAAGATGCGGGTCCGTGGCTGATTCTTCCTCGCTATCTGGGCGGATGATTTCGCACTACCGGGTGCTGGAAAAGCTTGGTGGCGGCGGAATGGGTGTGGTGTTCAAGGCTGAGGACACCACGCTGCACCGCTTTGTGGCTTTGAAATTCCTTCCTGATGAATTGGCGCGGGATCGCCAGGCGCTTGAACGATTTCAGCGCGAGGCGCAGGCGGCTTCGGCGCTGGACCATCCGAATATTTGCACCATTTATGAAATTGGCGAGGCGAATGGACGTCCGTTCATTGCCATGCAGTTTCTCGATGGCGAGACGCTGAAGAAGCGCATTTCCGGAACGGCGCTGCCGCTCGACGAGGGGCTAGATCTCGCGATTGAAATTGCCGACGCTTTGGATGCGGCGCATGCGCGCGGAATCGTGCATCGCGACATCAAACCCGCCAATATTTTTGTGACTTCGCGGGGGCACGCGAAGATTCTCGATTTTGGTTTGGCGAAAACGATGTCGGCGCCAAGCGGACAGGAAACCGTTGACGCCGTCTCGCCGGAGCATTTGACAAGTCCGGGGAGCACGCTTGGGACCGTGGCGTATATGTCGCCGGAGCAGGTGCGGGCCAAGGATTTGGATGCGCGGTCGGATTTGTTTTCGTTTGGAGTGGTGCTGTACGAGATGGAGACGGGCGCACTGCCCTTCCGCGGCGAAAGCTCCGGCGTGATTACCGAAGCGATTTTGAATCGCGCGCCGGTGGCGGCGGTGCGATTGAATCCGGATTTGCCGGCGGAGTTTGAGCGCATCATCGAAAAGGCGCTGGAGAAGGACCGTAAGCTGCGCTATCAAGGCGCGGCGGAGATGCGCGCGGATTTGGCGCGCTTGAAGCGGGATACGGAGAGCGGGCGATCGGCCTCGGGTTTTGCCGGAGCTGCCGCGACGGAGGAATCTGCGAGCACCAGTCGAGTTTCTGCTCCGGCTGCTAGCCTGTCGGGCGCAGAACCTGCGAAAGAAACTGCCCGCGGATCATCGGCACGAATCTCGGCGGCACCTGCTGTTACTGCGACCGCTTCTCCGGAAACAGCGCGGCCGAAGTGGATGATTCTTGCCGGGGCGGGAGTCTTGATTTTACTTCTCGCTATCGGCGGCTATTTCCTTTTCCATCGCGCGCCCAAGCTGACGGAGAAAGACACCATAGTGATCGCCGATTTCGGCAACAGCACGGGCGACACGGCGTTTGACGACACGCTGAAGCAAGCGCTTTCCGTGCAACTGGCGCAATCGCCCTTCCTAAATATTCTTTCCGATCAGAAAGTGAGCGATACGCTGCACATGATGGGGCGTCCGCCGGGCGATCGTCTCAGCAAAGACGTGGCGCGGGAAATTTGCCAGCGAACGTCGAGCACCGCGATGCTTTCCGGGACCATCGCACAAGTTGGCGACCGCTATTCGCTGGTGCTGAAGGCGGTGAATTGCTCAACGGGCGATTCGCTGGCCAGCGTGGAGGCCGCGGCCAGCGACAAGAATCACGTACTGGACGCGCTGGGCAAAGTGGCGACGTCCATGCGCGAGAAGTTGGGCGAATCACTAACGACGATTCAGAAATTCGACAAGCCGCTGGCCGAAGCGACGACTTCCTCGCTGGAAGCGCTGAAGGCTTATTCGGAAGGCGTGCGTGCGCGAACGACGAAGAGCGACGCCGCCGCGATCCCCTATTTCAAGCGGGCCGTTGAACTCGATCCGAATTTTGCGAGCGCTTACGTGTTTCTGGGAATTTCGTATTCGAATCTCGGGGAGAACGGGCTGTCGAACGACTACATTGCCAAGGCGTATGAACTTCGCGACCGCGTCAGCGAGAGGGAAAAATTTCAAATCTCTGCGGACTACTATCAATTCTGCACCGGCAATCTGGAGAAATCCAAGCAGGTTTACGCCCAGTGGATGCAGGCCTATCCGCGTGACGACCGGCCAGGGCTGGATTTGGGAGTTGCGGAAAGCTCATACGGCGATTATGAATCAGCGCTTAACCACACGCTACAATCGATTCGGTTGGCACCGGAAAGCGCGATTGGTTATGGGAATTCCGTGGGATTTTATATTTCTTTGAACCGGCTCGATGAGGCCAAGAGCGCGTACCAGGATGCGGTCGCAAAATTTCCAGATCTCCCCGTACTGCACTCCAATGCCTACTGGCTGGCGTTCCTGCAAGGCGATAGCGCGGAGATGGACCGCCAAGCCGCGTGGGCCAACGGGAAGATAGGCGGCGAGGATTATCTCGACGCGATTCAATCGGATACGGCGGTGTATCACGGCCGTCTTTCCAAAGGGCGCGAGTTCTCGAAACGGGCCGTTGAGTTTGACAAACGCAGCGACCAGAAGGAATCTGCGGCGCTGTGGCAGATGGCGGCGGCAACGCACGAGGCGGCGGTCGGGAATGCGAGCCAAGCGCGAGAAGCGGTATCCGCGGCCCTGGCGCTGGCGACAAACCACGACACGCAGCTACTGGCTGCTATCGTCGATGGCATGGCCGGAGAGCCGGACCAGGCCGAAAAGATTGCGGCTGATTTGCAGAAGCAATTCCCTGAGGACACGCTGGTGAACTTTTACTGGGCGCCGGTCGCGCAGGCCGCTGCGGCCATCGATCGCAAGAATGGGGCGAAGGCGATTGAGATTTTGAAGCCGTCGGCGCCTTACGACTACGGCTCTCAGCCTCCTGGCTTCACCGTAGGCGGAGAATTGTTGCCGATTTACGTACGAGGCCAGGCTTATCTGCAGATGGGCAAGGGGGCCGAGGCCGCGGCTGAATTCCAGAAAATCGTTGACCATAGTTACTTGATCGGAAATTTCCCGTTTGCGGCGCTAGCACATCTTGGGCTGGGCCGCGCTTATGCTTTGCAGGGCGATGCTGGGAAGGCGCGGACTGCTTATCAGGATTTTCTGGCGCTTTGGAAAGATGCGGATGCGGATGTGCCGGTGTTGCAGCAGGCCCGCGCGGAATACGCGAAGATTAAATAGCTGGCGGCAGGGACGCCGGCGCCCCTTAGCGGCGAGCGATTATCGCTACCACTTTTGCTTCGGCTGCCGTCGCCACGGGATTTAGAGATTCTGTCGACATTCTGGCGATCAGGGCTTCTAACATGTAAGTGCGGTTTTGATAGGTCGCCAGGATTGCTGGGGTGAGCGGTTTTTCCTTCCAGACATTATCGTCGGATTCATTCAAACCGGCGAGCCATTTGTTGAAATATTCTGCGTCGAAATCCCTTCGTGTGACTATCGAGCGCACTGCCAATGCCAGGCGATCTTGTTCGCCGTAGGAATAGACCGTTGGGGCGGTGGCCAGGCGCGTGGCGATGGCTGCGAGGATTGCGTGTTGGTCGTCTTGCGTGAGGAGATCGTTCTCGGCGAGGGCTTTTAGCAGGTCGGCGGTGTGGGCGGTCGGGTGGATCCAGCCTTTTGTGGCGTCGTAGCCGCGGAGGTCGCGCTCGCTGGTGAGATAGGAAATCGCGTCGTTGAGTAAGGCGTGATAGCGCGTGTCGCCGAGGAACTGCGTTTTGAGATCGCGTTGCGCGATGGAGGCCAGCATTAGCGCGGAGAACGATCGCTTCAGGACTGAGTCTGTGCCGGATTCACCGATGCCGGCTTTCAGATTGGCGGACCATTCTTCCGCGAAGGGGACGAGTTCCTGGCGGGAGAGTTGCGGGCGTTCGATGATCCAAACGTCGAGGATCGAATAAGCGAGATCATCGCGGAGTTCCGGATCGGGCGAGCCGAGGTAGCCGCTAAGCTCATGTGCGAGCGCGGCGGCGGATTCACCTTCCGGGACGGCATAATGGTTTTTCTGAATGCTGTGCCAGAATTCGCGATCGTGTTTCGTCGCAGATTGCGGCGCGGCGGCGGTTGCGGGTCCAGATAGAATCAAGATCGTCGCGGCAAGTACCGCCGCGTAGAGCTTACTTTTCAGTTGTGGAGTAGTAGCAATCATTGGACGCTTGGATCCTTAGCTTCGCTCAGGATGACGATGCTTCGACTTTTTCCGCAGCCTGTAAAGGCGTAAAACTTCCGACTTTTTGGGCACGGCTGATATCGTGCCCTGACAAATCACCGTGGCCCACAATTCTGCGATGCGATAGTAGGATAGACGCATGAGCGACGCACCGGTTAGGCCTACGATTTCGATTGATGTTGTGAATCAAATGGATGTTCGGGTTGGGACTATCGAGACGGTCGACGACGTGGAAGGCTCGGATAAGTTGGTGAAGCTGCGCGTGAATTTTGGCAGCTTCACGCGCACGATTTTGGCCGGGATGAAACTCGAACGAGCTAATCCCAAAGAGATCGAGGGGCGACAGGCACTGTTCGTCGTGAATCTGGAGCCGCGGAAAATGCGCGGCGTAGTCTCGGAAGGGATGCTCTTCGATATCGGTTATGCAGACGGAATCCGCCCGGTGCTGGCGGTGCCGGAAGAGCAGGTGCCGAATGGGTCGCGGGCGGGGTAAAGCTTAATCGGTGGACTTTCCCACCGGCAGCGGCGATTTACGCTCCCAATTTTCGGGGCGGTCCGGGACCTTCCAGAAATTTGGTTCGGGCTTGATGAACTCTATGCCGACTTGAGTTTTGCCGAGCAGGCGTGTGCCGAGTGTCGTTACGCGCGCGAGGATTTCTTCCTCTGTGGAGACATTCTTCAGGCTGATCAGCTCACCGGGAACGACAGGCATCGCCAGCAAAATCAGAGCGCCGTGGGCGTTGACGACGAGCGTGCCTGCGGTTTCCGACTGACCTTGTCCTTGGTGGCGATGGACGACCACCTGGATGTGCGCCTTTACGCGACGGCTGCGGCGGCGGAGTTCTGGGCGCGAGGGGCCTTTTGCTCTTTCAGCCATAATTGAACGCTAACAAAGGCGGGGCACAAGTTCGAGGGGAAAGTGGGTTTTGGCGGCGTAAACGCAAATAGTGCGGCGATGTGGGCGTTTCGACGAAGCGCGGATCAAAGCAAGACAGGGCCGAAAATCGGGCGGGACTGAAAGACACAGGCCCGCCCCTACAAATGCCACTACGCAACGGCGATTTTTGCGCTTTCGGATTCGAGTTCGCGCAGGATGGCGCGCAGCGTGGAGGCTAGCTCTTCGCGGCTTACCTGGCTCTTGCGGAATAGGATACGCATGCGGAAGGAATTATCTTCCGGTTGAAAATCGAAGAGGAAAGGTTGCGGCCGGGGTGCCGAAACATTTTCTTCCTGCCGGGCGCGGCGGGCTTCGTCGCGAGAGAGGCCGCCTGAGGCGATCTTGTCGACCATCTCGCGCATTTTCTTTTCGTTCGGTTGGCGCGCGACTTGCAGCAGCAATGATTTGGTGACGATTCCCTTCTCGATGCACGCCTCGCGCACCGGGTCAGGGATTACGCGGATGGAAAGTGTCTCGGTGACCGACGAGCGGGCTTTGCCGATTTTGCGGGCGATGTCGTCGTGCGTGTAATCGAAATGCTCGGCGAGGCGCGAAAGACCGTCGGCTTCTTCGAAGGCAGTGAGATCTTTGCGTTGCAGATTCTCGATCAGCGCGAGCTCAAGCGTTTCGGCATCGTCGGCGATTTTTTCGATGCACGGGACTTCATGCAGGCCCGCGGCGCGCGAGGCGTGATAGCGGCGCTCACCAGAAATAATGTAGTAAGTGTCTTCGCGCGGGACGTAGCGGACGAGCAACGGCTCGAGCACGCCCTTTTCGCGAATCGAATCAGCCAGTTCGCGCACATCACCGATCGTCTTGCGTGGCTGATCGGGATTCGGGCGAACCTTATCGATGGGAATCATGCGGCCGATGGACGCGCCGCTATAGCTGGCTAGCGTCTCGACGTAGTGCGCGTCATGCCGCATCTTGAGAGTGACGGGTAACCCTATCTTCCTCGACACGTTGCAATACCTCCAGGGCGAGCTTGCGATACTCTTCGGCGCCCGAAGATTTCGGCGCGAAACTAAAAATTGTTTCCTTATAGGCTGGGCTTTCTTCCAGACGCACATTCTTGCTGATGCGTGTTTTGAACAGCGCGTCGCCAAACGTGGCGCGAATTTGTTCGTGGGTATCGCGCGAAATGTTGGTGCGCTTGTCGAATAACGTAATCACCACGCCGAGAATCTTGAGATCGGGATTCGGCCGCGAACGAATGCGGCCGAAGGTTTCGAGAAGATCGTCGGTACCTTCGATCGCGAAATAGGCCGCCTGAATAGGGATCAGGAGATGCGTTGCGGAGACGAGAGCGTTGACGGTGATGATGCCCAGAGCCGGCGGCGTGTCCATCACAATGTAATCGTAATCGTGCAAAATCGGCGTGAGCGCATCCTTCAGTTTGAAGGGCGCGTCGAATTGTCCGGCGAGCTGCTGCTCGAGTTTGGCGAGCGCGAGACGCGACGGGGCTACATATAGAAACGGATCTTTGGTAGGGCGAATAATATCTACCAGCGGAATTGGATGGTCGCTGAAAATATCGTAAGTGGAATTTTGAAATTCGGCGGCGTCAAAAAAAGCGATGGAAGCGTTCGATTGCGGATCCAGATCGATCAGCAAAGTTTTCTTTTTGCGGAGAGCGATGGCGGCAGCGAGGTTGATGGCGGTGGTGGTTTTACCGACGCCGCCCTTTTGATTGGCAATTGCCAAAACGCAGGCCAAACCGGACACCGTTCCCTTCCCCGGCAACCGCAGGCCTATATGTGGGAGAGGCCTGAAGATTTAGTACTACCCGGTGGGCCTCACTGTACAGAGGCTAGGTCTATAGTTCAAGCGAAAAAACGAGGCTGAGAGGCGAGCGCGATTGGGGCGTTTGCCGGCAGTTGTACCGCTGGCGTCCCTGCCGGCTCTTTCGACGCACGCGTCGGCAAACGGCGTGATCATGGGCGGCGCGAGGATTAAAGATAGAGATGTGTTTGACGCCGGTCGTTCGCCCATGATCTGCGTCACGGGCTCGATGTTGCTCGCAAGAGCCGGCAGGGACGCCAGCGGTACGTACGGAGAGTGCTACATCTTGTAGCGGCCCAGGTCCTCGTCGCTCAGATTCTCCAGCCACTTGCGAAGTTCCTCGTTGGTGCCGCGCTCGGCGGAAGCACTCGACATCTTCGACGTCTTAATCACGTCTTCTTCCACGAAGATCGGGCAATCGAGGCGTAGCGCCAGCGCCAGCGCATCGCTCGGCCGCGCATCCATCGACATCATCTGGCCGTCGCGCTCCATCCAGATCAACGCGTAGAAAGTATCGTCGCGCAGTTCGCATACGACGACGCGATGCACATGAACATTCAGGCCGGTGAGAACATTTTTCAGGAGATCGTGCGTCATCGGCCGCGGAGTTTGTACTTTTTCTATTTCAAGAGCGATGGCGTTGGCTTCGTAGATGCCCACCCAAATGGGCAGCACTCCGCTTCCCTGCGTTTCCTTGAGGACTACTACGGGCATGTTGGTCACGGGATCCATCATGAGACCGCGAATCTTGACCTCGAGTTCCATGGTACCTCCCGGAGACTCAGACCAAGTGCTCGCCGGACAAACTGCCGGGACCCGAGCGCGTGACCTTGACTTGCAGATACTGTCCCAACAGATTTTCGCGCGGCGACGTGAAATTTACAACACGATTGCAAGTGGTGCGGCCGCCCCATTGATTGCGCGCGGCATAGCGCGAATCGGCGAAGACCTCGAACGTTGAGCCGATCAGCTTTTCATTCGTCGCGCTTTGAATTTTGCGCTGATATTCATTCAGAACGGCGAGGCGGCGGCTCTTCTCTGTTTCGGGAATCGCATCGGGCATGCTGCGGGCGGTGGTATTGGGCCTGGGGGAATAATTGAAAGCGTACACGCCATCATAATGGACGCGGTCGAGCAGCGAGAGAGTTGCCTCGAAATTACTTTCGGTCTCGCCGGGGAAACCGATGATGACGTCGGAAGTGACGCTGATGGGGCGGCGGGCGGCGCGGATCCAGTCGATTTTTTCGAGATATTCGTCGCGCGTGTAGGTGCGCAGCATGGCTTTCAGAATGGGCGTCGAGCCGGATTGCACGGGTAGATGGATGTGATCGCAGAGCGCGGGGGTTTCATCGATGGCTTGCACGATCTCGCGCGTGAAATCGTTGGGATGCGACGTCGTGAAGCGTACGCGGCGGACGCCATTTACTGCGGCGACTTCTCGCAGCAAGTCCACGAAATTTAGTTTGCGCGGGCCCGAATCGCGATAGGAATTTACCGTCTGGCCAAGCAGCTGAATTTCGCTATAGCCCAAATCGACGAGGCGCCGCACCTCGGCGAGAACTGCCTCGCTGCGGCGGCTGCGTTCAGGGCCGCGCGTATGCGGCACCACGCAATAGGAGCAGGCATAATCGCAGCCTTCGATGATCGTTAAGTAGGCGCGGAAGGGATTGTCGCGGCGCGTGAGATCGGTCTCGAAGGTTTCCTCGGTGTCGAGGTCAAGGCCCATGATGCGGCGTCCGCCGGCTTCGAGTTGCGCTAGAAATTCGGGAAGCTTGCGATAGCTGGCCGAGCCGCAGACCAGGCTGACCCACGGCGCGCGCTCGAAAATGTCTTCGCCTTCTTGCTGCGCGAGACAGCCGAGCACTCCGATGATTTTGCTTTCGCCTGCGGTGCCGCGAAACTCGCCGAGCCGCGAGAAAACTTTCTGAGCCGCCTTCTCGCGAATGCTGCAGGTGTTGTAAAAAATTAAATCCGCGTCCACGAGCTTTTCGACCTGCTGGTAGCCGCGTCCCTCGAGCACGCCCACCACTTTTTCGGAATCGTGGACGTTCATCTGGCACCCGAATGTTTCAATATAGAAACTTTTTCCCGCACCGGGCGTCACGGTAGCGATGGAAGTCGCATCGAATGAACGAGTAGAGTCGGGCGCTCCGGCCGGCAACGAAGAAATGCCGCTCGCCGCGGTCGCAATGAGGGATTCGAGGGGAACGTGGATACTCTCGCTCATGGAAACTCTCATCTTAGCACAGCGATTCCCATGCGGCAGACAGAGTAGACTGTGTGGCGTACGCCAGCCCCACGAAAAGTGCATTTGATCGATTGCTTTGACCGCCCCAAACGCGTGTGTTACCGTGAATTTGGGTCGGATTACGATACAATTTCTGGGGGGACACAATTTTCGTACTAGCGGCGCTTCTCTATCAAGGACGCATTCAAGCTCTGGTCGAGCAAACAGGCTGGATAGCGCGAATCGTTCTGGCCATCCTGCTGTTCCTCTCGCTGTTCTCGTGGGCCATCATTCTTTCGAAATCAAAACTCTTCAGTCGCATCGAGCCGCAGACGAAAAAGTTTCTGCAAGTCTTTCGCTCCGGGCGCGGGCTGGCTGATCCACGCACTTTGCGCGCCGCTGCCGGCGGTTCGCCGCTGGTCAACCTCTACGAAGCGGGCTTTCGCGAATTGCAGAGCCAGGTGATGGGCACCAACCCAACCGGCGGCAAACCGAAAAATATCAGCGCGGTCGGTGTGGAAATGAAATTAGCGGCGGCCGAAGAGGTGCGCGGGCTGGAACGATGGATGCCCGGCCTTGCGACCATCGGATCGGTCTCGCCGTTCATCGGGCTGTTCGGCACGGTGTTGGGCGTGATGGACGCGTTCGAAGGACTGGGAACAGCGGGGGCGGCGAGTTTGCGCGTGGTTGCGCCGGGTATTGCTGAAGCGCTGATCACTACTGCGGCCGGACTTTTCGCCGCGATTCCTGCCGTCATCGCTTACAACCACTATCTGCAACGCGTCCGCTCTGAAGCTACACGGATGGATAATTTCACCATGGAATTCGTCTCGCGTATTGAGACGCTTTACAGCTGAGCTGACGCCTATGCCGCAACTCTCTCGCGAAACCGGTTCGACACTTTCGGAAATCAATATCGTTCCGTTCGTGGACGTGGTGCTGGTGCTGTTGCTGATCTTCATGATCACCGCGCCGATCCTGCAATCTGGCATCGAAGTGGATTTGCCGAAGACGAAGACCGTCAAGGAAATTTCGGAAGCGCGGTTGGTGGTGACCATCGATCGATCGCAACGCGTTTATCTGGGCGATACGCCGATTAATATTCATGATCTCGGCAATCAGGTTCGCGCGAAATCATCCGATCCGGCTCATCAACCCGTTTATCTGCGCAGCGATGAAACCGTGCCTTTTGGTAGCGTCACCACCGTTCTGGACGCGCTACAGCAGGCAGGCGTGCTGAACGTTCAGATCGTAACCAAGCCGCTGACCGAGCGTGCGCAATCGCAGTGATGCGCTGATATGGAAGCATATTACGAAGTTCCGGCCGACAGCCTTAAAAGACCGCTGGTGCTGGCGGGCATCTTTCACCTCGCGCTCTTTGCCGGCATGGCGTATCTGCTGCGAGCCACTCCGCACGAAGGAGATTGGGGCGGTCCTGGCGGCTCGATTTCGGTTGGAATTGTGGGTAGCGTGCCGGCTGCAGTTCCGGCGATTCCGTTGCCGCAGCCAGACACGGTCACGGAAAGCCGCGTGGTGGATGAAAGCAAGGGGCTCTACAAATCGGAGCCTGAGCCGAAGCCAAAAGTAGAAGACGCGACGCCGCTTCCGAAATTTGAAAAGAATAAGCCGCCGAAATATATTTCGAAGCCGTCGAAGCTGCTCGAGAACAAAACCCCACCTCCGCAAAATGCGGTGCCTTACGGCGGAGGCGGAACGCCGGCAGTTCCCTACTCTGCCGCGACAACTTTTACGCTGGGCAGCGGATCGACGCAAGCAGGCATGACAGCCGGCGGCGCGGGCGGAGGAAATTTCGGCCAGAAATATTCTTGGTACGTCGAAGCCGTGCAGCGGCGCGTGAGCGGCAACTGGCTGCAGGCGACTGTCGATCCGAGCATTCGCGCTGCGCCGAGGGCCGACATCACGTTTCAGATCATGCGTGACGGCACCGTGGCAAATATTCAAGTGGTGCAGTCGAGCGGCAACGCATCGGTGGATACTTCGGCGGTGCGGGCGCTTCGGGCTTCAAGTCCGTTGCAGCCTTTGCCGAACGACTACAGCGGCGGATATGTATCGGTGGATTTTTATTTCGATTTTCGCCGGCAGTAGCGCGATTCGTGGGCGGCGCATGTGAATGAATCGGGGGAGCGGTGGAATTAATGGCGAACATGAAAGCGAAAATGGAGTCGCGGACAATAATTCAAAATGCGATGCGCGCTGCAATTCTATTCGCGGCGCTCGTAGCTGTGCTCGGCGTGGCTCAGCCGGCAGCGGCGCAGGATTGGTTCAAGACCGGCACGGGGCTCGGCGTGGCGAAAGCGCGACTGGCAGTCGCCGACTTCGGAGCCGCTGATGCAACCGCGAAACCGCTTGAAACAACATTTCACAATGTACTTTGGAACGACCTCGAATACAGCGGCATCGTCGAGTTAGTCAGCCCAAGCTTCTATCCGGCGAGCGTGCCCACGCAGCCCGGGCAGCTTCATCCCACGGATTGGAGCGCCGCGCCGGCGAATGCATTCATGCTGGCATTCGGCAGCCTCGACATTCAAGGCACGAGCCTGGCGGCTAACGCCAACCTATTCGATGTGCGCTCGCCGACCGGTGCCGCGGTGCTGCAAAAAATATATCGCGGCGCGGCGACCGACGGAGACGCGAGAAAACTCGCGCATCAATTTGCCGACGATATCATCGCGCGGCTCAGCGGCGGGCTGCCGGGTATCGCCAGCACGCAGATCGCGTTCGTGAGCAATCGCGGCGGGAACAAAGAAATTTGGCTAATGGATTACGACGGCGCGAATCAGCATCAACTTACCCACGTGGGAACGATCTCCCTCACGCCGCGTTGGTCGCCGGATGACACGCGCATCGCTTTCACCTGCTTTGCGCCTTACCAAAAAACGGTGTCGGCGCAAATTTGTCTCTACTCGACAGAATCGAACCGCCTGATCAGCTTTCCGCGTTACAAGGGCACGAATAGCGCGCCGGCCTGGTCGCCGGACGGATCGAAGCTGTCGTTCATGTCGAGCGCCATGGGAGATCAAGGAATTGTGGTGACGGATGGTGACGGCTCGCATATGCGCAGGCTCACATTGACGAAGTCGGTGAGCACCTCGCCGGTTTGGAACCCCAAGACCGGCAATCAAATCATATTTGTGAGCGATCGCGGCGGCGAACCGGTGCTCTATCAAATGAATGCGGACGGTTCGAACATCGAGAGAATCGCGATGCCGGACATGGGATACGTCGTCGATCCGTCATGGTCGCCGAATGGCCAGCTTCTCGCTTTCGCGTGGCGGCGTCCGTCGGGAAATTTCGATCTCTACATTATGGATATCGTGAGCCGGTCGCTGGTGGAATTGACGCGCGATGCCGGGCGCAACGAGCGGCCGAGCTGGGCACCGGATGGCCGGCATCTCGTTTTCGAATCGACGCGCACCGGCACGAGGCAGATATGGACAATGCTTGCGGACGGCAGTGAACCCAAGCAGCTTACGTTTTCCGGCCTGAATGAATCTCCGAATTGGTCGCCGAAATGACACCGCCTGCGACAATCGGATTCGGGATCACGGCCGCGACGCTTGCAGATTCGGAAACAGTTTGCAGTTTCTACGAATTTAATGGGCCCAATCGTAGTACAAATTTTCGGCGCGAGTTTTTGTCGTCACGCATAGCAATCGTTGCGCCGCAGGAGGACTGTTGATGAGGGAACGATCTTTGCGACAAGTTGCAATGGTGTGCTGCCTGGCGGGCTTCGCCCTGCTGGTTGGCGGATGTAAGAAGCAAGTTGGTGCAGCGCCACCGGCGCCTACCCCGGCCCCAGCGGCGGCTCAGCCGACCGTGACAATCAACGCATCGACGACGTCGATCAATCCAGGTGATGCGGTAACGCTCACTTGGTCGTCCACGGATGCGACAGATCTGAGTATTGCCCCTGGAGTCGGCCGTGTGGCGCCCTCGGGCACAACCACGGTCACTCCAGCGCAATCGACGACCTATCAAGCCATCGCGAATGGTCCGGGCGGCTCGGCGACTGCAAGCGTGCGCATCACCGTGGCAGCAGCCGCTGCTGAAGCACCTCCCGCCGCGGCTCCGGGCATGGACGAACTCTTCCGTCAGAATGTCCAGGACGCCTACTTCGATTTCAATAAGTCCGATTTGCGTGCCGATGCGCGTTCGGCATTGACGCGCACCGCGGAATTCCTGCGCTCTTATCCGCAGCTCAAGGTAAGCATCGAAGGCCACTGCGACGAGCGCGGCTCAACGGAATACAACCTCGGTCTCGGCGAACGGCGCGCCCAAGCCGCACGCGATTTCCTGGTGCAGCTCGGAATTTCCACCGATCGCATGACCACCGTGAGTTATGGTAAAGAACAGCCGTTCTGCACGCAGTCGAACGAAACCTGCTGGCAGCAAAATCGGCGTGCGCACTTCGTGCGCGCGCAGTAAGCTGAGTCAGTGAGTCTCGACGAAGATGACGATCGCCGGGCGCCGTGAAGCAAGCAATCCCACGGCGCCCGCGCCACAGCGAGGAGGAGAGATGTCGCGCAAGGCAACGATAGGAATGGTTGTCGCAGCCGTGTTCCTCGGCGCATTCGCAGGTCAATTGATCGCGCCGCAGCCCGCATCGGCCGTCGCGCGTGAAATCATCGAGCTGCAGCAGTCGGTGTCCCAGCTTTTGCAGGGCCAGCAGGATATGCGCAGCGCGATGGATCAGCGGCTCGCCGAATTGCGCACGGTGGTGAATCAAACGCTGGACGCGCAGAATCGCGTGAACACCGAAATGGGCGCAGTTCAAAAAGCGCTGCAAGACACGCAAGCGAATTCCGGGGCGCGAATTGATACCATCGCCACGCAAACGCAAGGCGTCTCGGACAATATGCAGGACTTGCAGGCGCGCGTAGCAAAGGTCTCGCAGCAAGTCACCGACGTCCAGAATTTGCTGCAGAGCATCGACGCCAAGCTGCCCGGCACTCCGAGCGCAACCGGAGGCGGAGGCGGCTCTGCCCCACCATCGTCGTCAGCGCTGCCGTCAGGCGTCCCGGCTCCGATATCCTCCGACACGCTTTATCAAAACGCGCTGCGCGACTTCAGTAGCGGCCGCAACGATCTGGCGCGCCAGGAGTTCGGCGATTTTCTCAAGAATTTTCCGCAATCCGATCTCGCCGGGAACGCGCAATTCTATCTCGGCGAGATCAGCTACGCGCAAGGCGACTATCCAAATGCAATCACGGCGTACGACGCAGTGCTCACAAATTATCCCCGAAGCTTTAAGCTCGCTGCTGCCTCTCTGAAAAAGGGTGAGGCCATGCTCGCCAGCGGCCAGAAAGCCACCGCTCTGCGGCAATTTCGATCAGTGGTGAGCCGTTTCCCCGGCACGGATGAATCGCGCCGCGCCGAAGCGCACGTGAAAGAATTGTCTCCGCGCACTGCGCCGGCCGCCACCACTCCGCACTAATTCCATCTTTTCGCTCCTCGGCTCACTTCGGTTATACTCGCCTTGAAGATTTCTCCCTATTTTCTGAAGAGGCAGGTGTTTTCATGTCCGTCAACAAAGTGATTCTCGTCGGCAGGTTGGGCAAAGATCCGGAAACGCGTTTCACCGGAACCGGCCAGGCTGTCTGCAATTTCTCGGTGGCCACCGATTCCACCTACAAGGATCGGTCCGGCCAGCGCCAGAAGCAAACCGAATGGCATCGCATCGTCATGTGGGGCAAGCTCGCCGAGATTGGGCAGCAGTATCTGAAGAAGGGGCACCTCGTGTATCTCGAAGGACGGATTCAATCGCGGCAGTGGGAAGACAAGCGCGATGGGCAGAAGAAGACTTCCTTCGAAATTGTCGCGAATGAAATGAAAATGCTGACGTCGCGCTCCGAGAGCATGTCCGCAGGCGCGGGAGCGAGCGCAGGCGGCGGATATGGTGGCGGCGGTTCGCACTCCGATATGGACGCGCCAGGGCCGGATGAATCAATGCCGCAAGCTGGCCCGGATATTTCCGACGAAGATATTCCGTTCTAGATTTTTCGTGGGTTTTGTCGGGGACGGTGCTTTCTCGTCCGCCAGTCCGCCTGGGCGGAGAGGAAGCCTTCCCGGTCTTCGGCCCCGTTTTTGTTCGCGGGAAAAAGCGCGGAGCACGCAAGACATGACGCTCCGTCCACGATCCTGCGCGTAACTGGTTTTTCGCTCGTAAGATGCCGGCAGAGACGCCGGCGCTACTTTTGGCTTTCGGCGTTGGCGCGGTCGGCGTCGAGTTCCTGAAGGAATTTTTCGTATTTGGGCTGTTGCTCGGGAGTGAGGAGCGCGCGAATTCGCTTTCGTCCATCCGCGCGAATGGCATCCGACTGCGGCTTCTGCTGTTGCGAAAGCTCGTGCATCTTGGAACGAATGTCATCCACGATGGCGGCCACTTGTTTCTCTTGATCGTCCGAAAGTCCCACCTGCACGGTCAGCTGCTTCAAAATTTCGGCGTGCTTGGGATACCCCGAAATGGTGTGCCCGCCATTCGCGCGCACTTCCCAATAATGGATACCCACGCCCCCAAACACGGCGCCCAGCAGAAAGACCGCCGCCACCATCACGCCGGCCTTGCGCTGAAGGCTGCTATTCTCCATGTCGCACATCCGTAATGGTCAAAAATGTCTCATCGCGATTTGCGGGCACGGTCGTCGGGTCGCTGAACAAACCCGTCGGCTCGTTCTGCCGCACTTGCGCGACTTGCGGCTGCGACGATGTGCCGGATAGATTCACGTACATCACCAGCAACGCAACCGCTCCCGCCGACGCCCAAACCGCGCGCCGCGCGAAGATCTCCAACGGCTTCCAGAAGCTAGATTCCGCCGCCGGACGCTCGTTGAGCGCACTGATGCGAGCCATCACCCGCCGCGTGAAAAAAGGACCGGGATCGGCCGCAGCTTCGCCGGCAAATCGCAAAATCGACCGGCCACTCAGCGCCGACTCCACCATCACGGCACACGCAGAACAAGTCTGCAAATGAGCCGCAACGCTCTCCCGCTCGGCGCCGCTCAATTCATCAGTAACATAGTCCTCGAGGACGGCCTCGAATTCCGGACAGGCTTGCAATTTTCTTTCATCCATGTGGCTCATCCCCTCCTTTCTTTCGACTGCACCCGTCCGTCTGCCCCAAAGCGGCGCCGGTAAGCATCCATCATCGCCGCCCGGGCGCGAAACATCCGGACTTTTACAGTGTTTACGTTCAGGTCGAAGATCTCGGCAATTTCCTGCACCGAGAGCCCTTCGACTTCCTTCAATAACAAAATTCGCTTGTCCTCATCCGACAGGCTCGACAAAAGCAGCTCCACCAGCTCGCGCGCCTGCGCCTGCTCGTCGGGCCCTGCCGGGCTACGGCCGGCGGTGGCGTAAGAATCCAGCCGCTGAACTTGCTCTTCCGAAAGATCCGCCTCATAAACCAACGGCCGGACCTTCTTTTTCCTGAGCGAGTCCCAGCACTCATTTACCGCAATCTTATAAAGCCAGGTCGAAAAGGCCGAGCGCATATCGAACCGGCGGATTGAAACGTAAGCCTTTAGAAAAACTTGCTGCGCAATCTCCTCAACATCCTCCCGGCGATGCAAAATCCGTGCCACCACGGCGAAAACGCGCTGTTGATGGCGGCGGACCAGCTCCTCAAAAGCCTCGACCGTTCCATTCTGGGCCAGCCGTACGAGTTCCCGCTCATTCTTCTGACCATCGGTCAGAACGCCGACTCCGCTGATGGCTTGGGCGGATGCAGCCACATCTTTTGGGACGTTGGGCATCAGGTTCCGGTTACATCCGGGTTGGGCATGAAAAATACCGAGAATATGTCACTTTGTACTTGCAGCCAGCTAATGGCTATGTTAACACTACACGCATGATTATCGGCGATCGGCTACGTCTGTTACGCGAAACCAAGAAACTATCACAGGGCGACATCGAAAAGCGCACGGGTCTTCTTCGTTGCTACATCTCGCGCGTCGAGAACGGTCACACCGTTCCGGCGATCGAGACGCTCGAAAAGCTCGCACGCGCGATGGAGATCCCTCTCTATCAATTGTTCTATGATGGAGAAGAACCTCCTGAGCTGCCGAACCTTCCCAAGCGGAAGTCGGCAGATGATATCGCCTGGGGCAGCAAGGGAAAAGAGGCGCGTTTTCTGGGGCGCATGCGGCGCTTGCTGGGACGGCTCGAAGAGCCCGACCGGCGTTTGCTGCTGTACATGGCCCAGAAGATGGCGAACCGTTAGGGCGCGCGGTACCGGAATCTGCGGGCGCCCTGCCCTTTACTCCCACTCGATAGTGCTCGGGGGTTTCGAACTGATATCGTAAACGACGCGGTTAACTCCCGCGACTTCGTTTACCACTCGTGTCGAAATTTTCTCCAGCACTTCGCGAGGTAATCGCGACCAATCGGCAGTCATCGCGTCTTGCGAGTCCACGACGCGCACAACGATGGTGTCTCCGTACGTGCGGCCATCGCCCATGACTCCGACGCTGCGAACCGGGAGTAGTACGGCGAACGCCTGCCAGACTTTTTCGTATAGCCCTGCGTTTCGTATCTCTTCCACTACTACTGCGTCGGCCGCTCGTAGTGTATCTAGACGCTCGCGGGTAATTTCGCCGATTAGGCGTACGGCGAGCCCTGGGCCTGGAAACGGATGCTTCACGAGAATTTCTTCCGGCAAGCCCAGTTCCCTGCCAATTCTGCGAACTTCATCTTTGAACAAATCCCGCAGTGGCTCGATTAATTCGAAGGGCATATCCTTCGGCAAGCCGCCCACATTGTGATGCGTTTTGATGGTAGCCGATGGGCCTTTCACCGAAACGGACTCGATCACGTCAGGATAGAGCGTACCCTGCACCAGAAAGCGGATTTTGCCCGCGCCGTTAGTCGATTGCTCGGAGAGTTTGCGCGCTTCTTCGGCGAAGACGGCGATGAAATCGGCCCCGATCGTCTTGCGTTTGGTCTCCGGATCGGTGACACCTTCGAGTCGCGAAAGAAATCGCTTCGACGCATCCACGCCATCCACATTCAGGCCGACGCGCTTGCGTAGAAGTTCGAGCGTGTCCTGATATTCGTTCTTGCGCAGCATGCCGGTATCGACGAAGACGTTGGTGAGCCGGTCGCCGATCGCGCGATGCACCAAGGCCGCAGCCACGGCCGAATCCACGCCGCCGCTCAATGCGCAAAGCGCCCGCGCGTCGCCCACTTGCCGCTGAATCGCGGCTACCGTCTCGCCGATGAAACCTGCGCGATCCCAATTCTTCGTCGCGCCGCAAACGGCGAATACGAAATTCTGCAAGATTTCCGTGCCGAATTCGGTGTGCAGCACTTCGGGGTGAAATTCGACAGCGCAAAGTTTCGCAGCTGCATTCTCAATCGCTGCAACCGCATTCGCAGTGCGTCCCGTGACGACGAAGCCTGACGGAAGCCCGACAACATGATCGCCGTGGCTGTTCCAAATCCTCAGGCTGCGCGGGACGCCATTGAAAAGCTTCGATTCGCCTTCGCGCTCAAGCTGCGCGCGTCCATATTCGCGCCGCTCCGCCGGCTGCACATTGCCGCCGAGCGTGTGCGCCATCCATTGCATCCCGTAACAAATGCCGAGAACCGGGACGGCACTGCGCAGCACTTCTGGATCGCAAACGGGCGCGTCTTTGTCATAAACCGAGCTAGGGCCGCCCGATAGAATGATCCCCGCCGGATCGTACCGGCGAATCTCCTCGAGCTTGGCGTTGCACGGCAGGATCGCCGAGAAAACCTCCTGCTCGCGAATGCGGCGCGCAATCAGCTGCGTATACTGCCCGCCGAAATCAAGGACGACGATTCCTTTCTTAACGATCACATCGCTCCTTTTGCCTCAGAACGATTTCAATGCTTCAAGATTTCAGAACGATATTCACAAGGCGCTTCGGCACCACAATGACTTTCGCCGGCGACTTACCGGCAATCAGCGCCGCGACGTGCGGATCGGCCATCACCAGTTGTCGCAGTTCTTCCTCGCCCTGACCGTCCGCCACCATCAGCTTCGCGCGCACCTTGCCGTTAATCTGCACCACAATCTCATACTCTTCTTCCGCGGCCAGATCCTCGCGATAATCCGGCCACCCATATTTTATGATCCCGCCGGAATTCCCGAGCATCTCCCACAGTTCCTCTGAGATGTGCGGCGTAATCGGCGCGATCATCAGCACCATCATCTCGAAGACTTTTTTGATCACCGCAGGATTGGCGCCCTCGCTAAGCGGCTCCTGCGCATGCAATCCGTTGAACAGCTCCATGATCAGCGCCACGGACGCGTTGAAATGCCAGCGCTGCTCGAAATCCCGCGTAATGCGCTTGAGCGTCTGATGCGCCTTGCGCAGCAGTATCTTCTCTTTCAGCGTAGCTTTCGAAATATCGAAGCCGTCGTACGAAAGCGATTTCACGCCGCGCAGCCGCTCAGCCTGCGCATCCACCAATCTGTAAAGCCGCTGCAGAAAGCGCGAACAACCCTCGATCGCCTGCTCGCTCCACTCCAAATCTTTTTCCGGTGGTGCCGCGAACAGCGTGTACAACCGTCCAGTATCGCAACCATATTGCTCCGCCATCTCAACCGCGCCGACCACGTTCCCGCGCGATTTCGACATGGCCACGCCGCCCTTCTGCACCATGCCCTGCGTAAAAAGCCGCGTAATCGGCTCGTTGATTTTCACCAAACCAATATCGCGCATCACCTTGGTAAAAAATCGCGAATACAGCAAATGCAAGATCGCGTGCGTAATCCCGCCGACATACTGATCGATCGGAAACCAATGCCGCACAATCTCTTCATCAAATGGGGCCTTGTCATTGTGCGGATCGCAGTAGCGGTAAAAATACCAAGCCGAATCGACGAACGTATCCATCGTATCCGTCTCGCGCCGCCCCATTTCTCCGCATTTCGGACACTTCACATTCACGAAATCGGGCGCGGTAGCCAGCGGCGACTTGCCCGTTTCCACCAAATCCACTTTTTCGGGCAGCTTCACCGGAAGCTGATCGTCAGGCACCGGCAACATCCCACACTTCGGGCAATAGATCACCGGAATCGGCGTTCCCCAATAGCGCTGCCGCGAAATGCCCCAATCTTTTAGCCGGTAGGTAATCTGGGCATTGCCGAATCCGCGTGCTTCGGCATCCGCGGTCATTTTCTCGATCGCTTCGTCGGGCGATAAGCCGTTGTATGGCCCGGAGCCGACCAGCGTTCCATGCTCGTGCTCGGAAAACGGCACAGACATCGTTGCGCCATTGAGTGGCGCAGAATTCAACGGCTGAACCACCACGCGCACCGGCAAGTTATATTTTCGCGAGAATTCGAAATCGCGTTCATCATGAGCCGGCACCGACATCAGCGCGCCCGTCCCATATTCCGCGAGCACAAAATTCGCCACCCAGATCGGAATCTTTTCGCCCGAAAACGGATTCAGTGCATACCGGCCGGTGAAAAACCCCTCTTTCTCAGCGGTGGCAATCTCTTCCGTCTTCAAAACGCGTTTGCGCAGACGATCCCACTCGGCATGATCTTGCGCCGACGCCGAACCGCTATCCAGCAACTTCGGAACCAGCGGATGTTCCGGCGAAAGAAGGACCGACGTAGCGCCATAGATCGTGTCGATGCGCGTGGTAAAAACTTCGATCGTCTCGTCGCTGCCCTCGACGCGAAACCGCACCCGCGCGCCCTTCGATTTCCCGATCCAGTTGCGTTGCATGGTGAGGACGCGCTCGGGCCAGCCATCCTCGATTTCCTTCATGTCCGCGAGCAATTGCTCGGCGTAATCGGTAATTTTCAAAAACCACTGCTCGATCTCGCGCGCCTCAACCAGCGTATCTTCATGCCGCCAGCAGCAACCGTTCACAACTTGCTCGTTTGCCAGCACTGTCTGGCATTTCGGGCACCAATTCACGCGGCTTTTCTTGCGATAAGCGATGCCGCGCTCGAGCATGCGCAGAAAAAACCACTGATTCCAGCGATAGTACTCCGGCTCGCAAGTAGAAATTTCCTTGCGCCAGTCGTAGCTGAATCCAAACCGCTTCAGCACCCGTTTGAATTCAGCAATGTTCAGCCGCGTCCATTCACGCGGATCGATTCCGCGCTGAATCGCGGCATTTTCCGCAGGCAAACCGAAAGCGTCCCAACCCATCGGGTGCAGCACATTAAATCCGCGCATCCATCGAAAACGCGCCACCGCGTCGCCGATGGTGTAATTCCGCATGTGGCCCATATGCATGGTGCCCGATGGATACGGCAACATCTCGAGCATGTAATATTTCGGCCGCGCGGGATCAGCGTCCGCATAGAAGGCGTGCTGCTCGTCCCACACCTTCTGCCACTTTTCTTCAATCGCCCGTGGATCGTACTGGCCCAAGTTCAGCTTCCTCGCTTCCGTGATTTCAAAGCAGCCCGTTTCGCCGCAGCATGTGCGCGTGACGTCTTGCGCGGACGCTCGCTCGGATGTGCTTTCTCGGTCGCGCGACCCGACGCCCGCCGTCGCGCCTTCGCGCGAACGCGAAACCCATCACGCGCCCCGCGCCGCTTCGGCACTTCTTTGCCAAGCAGCTTCCACAGCGCCACAACATTCCGCCGATCATCCCCAGGCTTATCAATCGGCGTTTCCAAAATAAAAGCCCGCCCCGCAAGCAACGGATGATTCAGCACGCGCCCAAACGCCTCGAGCCCAATATGCCCCTTGCCAATGTGATGATGCCGATCCACGCGCGAGGCCAGCTCCTTCTTCGAATCATTCGCATGGATCACGTAGACATTCGCAAGCCCAATCGTAGCGTCCACATGCTGCAAAGCTGCATCAAGCCCCTGCGCTGTACGAATGTCGTGCCCTGCAGCAAAAATATGCGCCGTATCAATGCAAACGCCCATCGGCAACTCGCGGCACAAATCCAAAATCGCGTGCAACTCTTCGAATTTTGATCCGACGGAACTACCCTGCCCCGCTGTGTTCTCGAGCAAGATCCGTAGCCCATCAAGTTTCAAACCGCGGGCCGCCTGTCGCAATCCATCCGCGATCGCCGCAATCGAATCCGGCATCGTAGCGCCGCAACAAGCCCCTGGATGCGCCACCAGAAAATCCGCGCCAAGCGCCAGCGCCCGCACCAACTCGCCATGAAAAGCCTGTATCGAACGCGTTCGCAGCACGCGTTCCGGCGAAGCCAAATTAATCAAATAATTGTCGTGAATGACGAGCGGTCCGAGTCCCAGCTCCAACCGGCGCGCCCGAAATCGCTGCGAGTCAGCCGCCTTGATGCGGGAGCTATCGTTCTCACGCGACCACATCCGCGGACTAGACGAAAATATCTGCAATGCATTCGCGCCCAATCCATGCGCGATTTCAAGCGCTGCGGAAACGTCTCCAGCGATAGAAGTGTGAATTCCGATCCGACTACTGCCATCCATCCAAGCAGGCGGGCCCGGCGGCGCAACAGGTTCCGGGCGGTATTCGTCCTCGTCTTCGTAGGCGGGTACTATGCTCTGTGGTTCTTCGGCCATTCCCTCAGGATTTCCCGGAAAGCAAACGGTGAGCGCCGCAATCAAGCAGCACAAAGCAGTGTAACGGAATTTTCGAAACGCCGCAAACGCGACGGGACCGGCCTTTGGTTTGGCCTCGTAGGGCCCGCGCTTTATGCCGGGCCTCTTCGTGCACCAGCTCGCCAGTCTGAGACTAACGCGTCCATTCGCTCGTGTTGCCGCTATGGCTGGATCGCGGCATTCACCTTTCGCCTTATCTTCGCCTTGAATCCACGGGAAAAATCGAAAAATAAGCTGTGCGCGGATTTCGAGGGTAGGGGGAGTGTCCCGATTGCTTTTGCGCCGCTGCTTTGTTTTCAGGTATTTGCGGCGTTAAGAATAGTTGAGTGTCCCGATTGTTTCGATTCGCTTTTCCTTCGCTAAGCTGCCGGACAAGACGCCGGTTCGCGACCCTCGCGGGCAGGAATTCCCCGCCACGCCGACATTGATTCTGCGGCCGGCGCATGAGCCTCGCCGTAAATACAACCCGGGCGCAAATTTGCGATTCCTACTTGCTCAGATTTGCGGTAAACCTCTCACCTCCACCCCGCGCGGAAGCGCAGAGAGAGGCCGTGGAATGAAAGACGTCGCCCAACGTCTCCGGCGAATTTTCGCCGCGCTCGCACTTTGCATTGCAATCGCGCTCGTCCCAGCAGCACCCGGCATCGCCACTGCCCTACGCGAGCCCGCTGCTCTCTCGCAACAAGATCGCGTCGACATCTTCG